>JAAAOG010000009.1 GCA_009909005.1 Alphaproteobacteria bacterium
CGAGTTCGACCGCCTTGCGGCTGTCGGCGCTGGACGCATCGATACGCTCCAGCTCCGCCAGCGACGCCTGCAGGGTCTCCTTCAAGGTTTCGATTTCAGCGTCGGTCAGCATGAACACCTGTGGAGGGTCGGGAGTTGAACTCCCGACCTCGACGGTCCGGTCGCAGGGACAACCTGCGACCGATGATCCGCGTTACGCGCGGCGCGGCATGAGCACCGTATAATCGAAATCCAGCACGACGCCGGTCTCGTACTTGCCCTCGCCGTCCTTGTAGGGATGGTCGGCGCAGGGCCGGTCCTTGGCGGCGACGGTGCGGATGCGCAGCGCGCCGATATCGCTCCGGCCGGGCAGGTCGGATTTCTCCAACACCTCCGACCAGGCATAGACGGTGTCGCCGGCAAAGGTCGGGGCGCAGTGCGTGCCGCCATTGATCGCGGCGATCTTGAAGGCGTTGGCCAGGCCGTTGAAGCTGAGGGCGCGGGCGAGGCTGATGATATGCCCGCCATAGATGATGCGCCGGCCGAAGCGCCCGTCCTTTTCGGTGAACTGGTTGAAGTGCACCTTCGCGGTGTTCTGGTAGAGCCGGGTGGCGATCTGGTGCTCGGCCTCCTCGATGGTCATGCCGTCGACATGGTCGATCTTCTCGCCGACCTCGTAATCGTCCCAGGCATGCGGGCTGCCGGCCTGGGCATAGTCGTATTTCGCCATGTTGAGGCCGGGCGGCACCGTGATCGCCTCGACCGGCACCGCCGTCGGCAGGCTCGGCATCACCGGCTCGGGCGCCGGCGCGGCCGGATCGCGCTTGTTGACCATCACCCAGCGCGTGTAGTCGAGCACCATCTCGCCGCGCTGGTTGGTGCCGATCGAGCGGACATAGACGACGCCGCTCTTGCCGTTCTTGTTCTCGCGCAGGCCGGTGACGGTGGAGATGGTGCGGATCGAATCGCCGGGATAGACCGGCACGCCGAAGGCCCCTTCGGCATAGCCGAGATTGGCGATGGCGTTGAGCGAGATGTCGGGCACCGTCTTGCCGAAGACCATGTGGAAGGCCAGCATGTCGTCGACCGGTGCCGTCGGCAGGCCGATGCTCTCGGCAAAGGCCGCCGAGGAGTGCACCGCCGTGCGGGTGCCGTACAGACCGATATAGAGCGCCACGTCGCCGCCGGTGACGGTGCGCGGCGTCGCGTGAACGATCTCCTGGCCGACCGTGAAGTCCTCGAAATAATTGCCGGGGTTGGTCTTGGGCGGGCTCATTGCGCCGCCTCCAGGTCGGCGATGCGGTCGGCCATGGCGACCATGCGCCGGGCGCTCTCGACATGCAGGTTCTCGACCAGCTTGCCGTCGACCAGCACCACGCCCTTGCCCTCGCGCGCCGCCTCTTCATGCGCGGCGATGATCTTGCGCGACCACTCGACATCGCTCGGCGTCGGGCTGAAGGCGCGGTTGGCGGGCTCCACCTGCTTGGGATGGATCAGCGTCTTGCCGTCGAAGCCGAGCTCGGCGCCCTGGCGGCAGGCATAGGCGAAGCCGTCCTCGTCCTGCAGGTCGAGATACACGCCGTCGATGATGTAGATGTTGTAGGCGCGTGACACCAGCAGGCACAGGCCGAGCGAGGTGATCATCGGCAGGCGTTCGCGGGTATGGGCGCAGTCGAGCTCCTTGGCGAGGTCGGAGGTGCCCATGACCATGCAGGTCATGCGGCGCGTGGCGCCGGCAATCTCTTCGGCATGCAGGATACCGCGCGGCGTTTCCATCATGCACCAGATCGCCATCTGGTCATGGGCGCCGTTCAGCACCATGATGTTCTCGATCTGGCGGACGGTGTCGGCGCTTTCGACCTTCGGGATCAGCAGGGCATCGGCCTTGGTCTTCGAGGCCGCGACGACGTCGGCATAGCCCCATTCGGTATTGAGCGCGTTGGTGCGGATGATCAGCTCCCGCTTGCCATAACCGCCGGTCTCGACAGCCTTGCAGACATTGTCGCGGGCCATGTTCTTCTTGTCGGGCGCCGTGGCGTCCTCCAGGTCCAGGATCACGCCGTCGGCCGGAATGGTCTTGGCCTTTTCCAAAGCGCGTTCGTTGGACCCCGGCATATAGAGAATGCTCCGGCGCGGCCGTGCGGACAGTGACATGCTGATTCCCCCTTGACTTTGACGAATGAATTGGACGTTTCGCAGCTGCACAAAGGCTACATCCGCAAGGCCGGCATTGGCAAGCAAGCCCGCCCTCAGCCTGTTGCAGTGCGCTGCACCCATTGCGTTCCGCTGCGATCCTGGGATACGGTGCGCGACTTCGCCGCGCCCGGCGCGGTGCGAAAGCGGCTGCGTCTGTCCCGAAGACGGGGAAAACCCTGCGTCACAAGGAAGCGATGTACAACTACCTCGAAGAGCTCGAAGCGCGCACGATCTACATCCTGCGCGAAGCGTTCAACCGGATCGAGCCGCTCGGCATGCTCTGGTCGATCGGCAAGGATTCGACCGCGCTGCTCTGGATGGTGCGCAAGGCCTTTTTCGGCCACGTCCCGATCCCGATGATCCAGCTCGATACCGGCATGGAACTGCCGGAAGTCTATGAGTTCCGCGACCGGATCGTGCGCGACTGGACCATCAATATGGTGGTCGAGATGTGCCCGCCGGAGGAGACCATGGACCCGACGCTGCCGCCGGCCTCCCGCGCCGCGGCGCGCAAGACCGAGGGCCTGAAGACGCTGATCCGGCGCGACGCCTATCGCGGCATCATCCTCGGCATCCGCCGCGACGAGCAGTCGACCCGCGCCAAGGAGCGGGTGTTCAGCCCGCGCGACCTCGACGGCCATTGGGACTTCCGCGATCAGCCGCCGGAATTCTGGGACCAGTACAAGACCGAGTTCCCGGAAGGCACCCATGTGCGCATCCATCCGATCCTGCATTGGACCGAACTCGACATCTGGCGCTATCACCTTCGCGAGAACATCCCCATCGTGCCGCTCTATCTGGCCCGCGACGGCAAGCGCTACCGCTCGCTGGGGGAAAAGAACATCACCTTCCCGATCGACAGCCAGGCCTCGACCATCGAAGAGATTATCAACGAGCTCGAAGCGACCCGGGCGCCGGAGCGCGCCGGCCGCGCCATGGATCACGAAAGCGAGGACAGCTTCGAAAGGCTCCGCGCCAGCGGCTATATGTAAGTGGGGATCGGTGCGACCGGGGTATCTCAGGAATGAGCGCGGAGCTTCACGACACGGATTTCTTCGCATGGACGCGCGATCAGGCGGCGCGGCTCCGGCAGCTTTCCGACGAGGAGCGGATCGATGCCGAGATTCTGGCCGAGGAAATCGAGGCATTGGGCAGCAGCGATTTTCACGCCGTCGAAAGCTATCTCGAGCGGATCATCGAGCATCTGCTGAGACTCCAGTTCTCGGGGCTCGACCTCCATGTCGACCATTGGCGGAACGAGATCGATACGTTCCGCGTCAAGTTTGAGGATCGCGTCACGCCAAGCATGCGGACCAAACTGTCGGAACGGATCGACCGGCGATATCGGGTGGCCTGCAACCGCGCACGTAATGCTTTGAAAACAAGCGTTCCGGACATCGCGACACGCCTTCCGGAATGCTGCCCCTACAGCCTGGAACAGATCCTGAATGCGGACTGGTTTCCGAAATCACAGGCGGGACCATGAGCGACTTTCAGGCCGACCTTTACGACATCGATTATTACGCCTGGACCCAGAACCAGGCGGCGCGCCTTCGCACGCTTGCCGGCGACAACCGCATCGACGCGGCGCACCTTGCCGAGGAGATCGAGGATTTGGGCAAGAGCGAGCTGCATGCGGTCGAGAGCCATGTCGAGCGAATCTTGGAGCATTTTCTCAAGATTGAGTTCTCGGGCCTCCAAGACCCGGTCAGGCACTGGCAGAATGAAATATCCATCTTCCGCAATCGCTTGTTGGATCGATTGACTCAGTCACTTAGAAATCATGTCTTGGATACCCTCGATAGACGATACTGGTATGCTTGCCGGGAGGTCGCAAGAAGCATGCATGATGTCGAACTGCGTGATCGCCTGCCGAAGGAGTGCCCTTATGGGCTCGAACAGGTTCTCGATACGAACTGGTACCCGGTGCCGAGGTCCACGCGATGAGCGACGTCCAGACTGACCTTTACGACATCGACTATTACGCCTGGACCCAGGACCAGGCGGCGCGCCTGCGCACGCTTGCCGGCGACAACCGCATCGACGCGGCACACCTTGCCGAGGAAATCGAGGATTTGGGCAAGAGCGAGCTGCATGCGGTCGAGAGTTATGTCGAGCGGGTTCTGGAGCATTTCCTGAAGATCGAGTTTTCCGGCATGGCTGACCCGCAAAAGGGGTGGCGCCGGGAAATCACCGGATTCCGCATGCGGCTGCGCAAGCGGTTGACAGCCTCGATGCGGCGCTGGATCCGCGACGAGTTCGAGGATGCCTATTGGCAGGCCTGTCGTAAAGCGATCAAGAGCCTCAACAATTCCACCTTTGAGGATCGGCTGCCGCCGGATTGTCCCTACACGCTCGACCAGGTTCTCGATCCCGACTGGTTTCCCGAGCCGCGTCCGTCCGACAGCTGAGCCCTCTGCCCTCCTTGCCTCGCATGCCCGGGGCGCCCGCTCCCGCATATCTCAACGGCCCTTGCGATGACCGATCACGATACCGCCTATCGCCGCCAGCTGCGCATTGTCTTTGCCGGTCACGTCGACCACGGCAAATCGACCCTGATCGGCCGGCTGCTCTACGACACCGACAGCCTGCCGGACGGCAAATACGAAGAGCTGAAGCAGGTCAGCGAGCGGCGCGGCATGCCGCTCGAGTGGTCCTTCGTGCTCGATGCCTTTCAGGCCGAACGCGACCAGGCGGTGACCATCGACACCACCCAGATCTGGTTCAAGGCGAACAATCGCGACTATGTCATTATCGATGCGCCCGGACACCGCGAGTTCCTGAAGAACATGGTCAGCGGCGCGGCCCAGGCGGATGCCGCGGTGCTCGTCGTCGATGCGCAGGAGGGCGTGCGGGAACAGTCGCGCCGGCATGCCTATCTGTTGCATCTGCTCGGCCTGCGGCAGGTGCTGTGCGTCATCAACAAGATGGATCTCGTCGGCCACTCGGCCGATCGCTTCGCCGAGGTGTCGGGCGAAATCGCCCGCTATCTGGAGGATTTGGGCCTCGGCCTGGTCGGCACCATTCCGATCTCGGCCCGCGACGGCGACAACCTGGCCCACAAATCGCCGCACATGCCCTGGTATGAGGGCCCCATCGTATTGCAGGCGCTGGATCGCCTGGAGCCGATGCCCTCCCCTATCGACCGGCCGCTGCGCTTGCCGATCCAGGATGTCTACAAGTTCGATGAGCGGCGGATCATCGTCGGCCGTATCGAAACGGGCATCCTCCGGGTCGGCGATCGGCTGCTGTTCTCGCCGCACAACCGGACGGCCGTGGTCAAGTCGATCGAGGCCTGGAATGCCGCGGTGCCGCCGGTCGAGGCCCGGGCCGGCCAGTCGGTCGGCATCACGCTGGACGAACAGATCTTCGTCGAGCGTGGCAATATCGCCAGTCACGACACGCATGCACCGGTTCTGACCTCCGTCCTGCGCACCAACGTCTTCTGGCTGCACGACAAGCCGCTTCTCGTCGGGAATGGCTACAAGCTGAAGCTGGCGACCGAAGACGCCCAGGTCACCGTCCAGTCGATCGACCGGGTCATCGACACCCAGACCCTGGCCGGCAAGAAGGGCGAGGCGGTCCACCGCAACGAGGTGGCCGAGGTCACCCTGCGAGCCCGCAAGATGCTGGCGCTCGACGAATATGCCGACAACCCGGCAACCGGCCGCTGTGCCCTGGTCGACGTCTACGACACCGTGGCCGGCGGCGTCGTCAACATGAAGGGCTACCCCGACCAGCGGCGGCTGTATCAGGTCAAGGGGACAAACCTCCACGAGGTCGAGCACCTCCTGACGCCGGACGCCCGCGCCTGGCGCAACGGCCACAAGGGCGCCGTCATCTGGTTTACCGGCCTCTCGGGGGCGGGAAAGTCGACGCTGGCCATGCTGGTCGAGCGGACGCTCTTCAACAAGGGCTGCCATGTCTATGTGCTCGACGGCGACAATGTCCGCAAAGGCCTGAACTCCGACCTCGGCTTCGAGCCCGGCGACCGCGCCGAGAACATCCGCCGGGTCGGCGAAGTGGCGGCGCTGTTCGCCCAGGCCGGCTTCATCGTCATCAGCGCTTTCATTTCGCCCTATCAGGTCGACCGCGACCGCGCCCGCAAGGCCGCCCCGGATGCCTTCCACGAGGTGTATATTCACGCCGATCTGGAAACCTGCGAACAGCGCGATCCGAAAGGGCTGTACAAAAAGGCCCGGGCCGGCCTGATCCAGGATTTCACCGGCATTTCGGCACCCTACGAAGCACCGGGAACCCCGGAGCTGATGGTCGACACCGACCGCCAACCC
This sequence comes from Alphaproteobacteria bacterium, assembly GCA_009909005.1. GTDB lineage: Bacteria > Pseudomonadota > Alphaproteobacteria > DSM-16000 > Inquilinaceae > JAAAOG01. The sequence goes on from JAAAOG010000009.1 coordinate 6,468, forward strand.
ATCGAGGACTGCGTGCGGCAGATCGTCGACTACATCTCTGTCGCCACGCTGCTGGAGGCGCCGGACGCGGCCACGGCCTCCTGACCCGGATATAGGCGGCGGCCGGAGGCCATGACCATGGCAGAGGCCAGCGGCACTCGCGGCAGCGGGAGTCGAGGCACCGGGCCGCGCGGTCTCGCCGTCATTACCGGGGCCTCCAGCGGTCTGGGATTGGAGTTCGCCCGCCTGGCCGCCGCAGACGGCTATGAGACGCTGCTGATCGCCCGCCGCCATGAGCGGCTGACGGCGCTGGCCGGCGATCTCGAACACCGCTTCGGTACCGCAACCTCCGTGCTGGCCGCCGACCTCGCCGATCCGGCCGACCTTGACCGGGTGGTCGGCCGTCTGGAGGCCGAGGAGGTCGGCCTGTTGATCAACAATGCCGGCTTCGGGCTCCTTGGCCCTTTCACCGAGCAGCCGGCGCGCGAAATCGAGGACATGCTTGCGGTGAATGTCACGGCACTCACCCGGCTGGCCCGGGCTGTCCTGCCGGGCATGCTGGCGCGCGGGGCCGGCCGGGTGCTGAATGTGGCGTCGATGGCCGCCTTTCAGCCCGGGCCGATGATGGCCGGCTATTACGCCAGCAAGGCCTATGTGCTGTCGCTGTCGGAAGCCCTGTGGGCCGAGACCCGGGGCACCGGCGTGGCGGTGACGGCGCTCTGCCCCGGCCTTGTTCCGACGGAATTCCAGGCCCGCGCCGGCATGACCGGGCTGAAGGCACTCAAAAGCCGCATGGTGCCCCGGCTCGACCCGACCGGCGTCGCCCGCGCCGGCTATCAAGGCGCCCTCGCCGGCCGCCGCATCGTGGTGCCGGGGCTCCGTTACAAGCTCATGGCGGCGTGCCGCGGACTGATGCCCCGCCGCCTGGTGCTGGCGACCCTCCGCCGCTTGCAGTCGACGCGGTAGCCGGGCCTCGCGCCACCGCCAACCCGCCGCCGAGGCGCAGGCGCGGGTCGAGGGCGTCGCGCAGGCCGTCGCCCAGCAGGTTCAGCCCCAGCACCGTCAGGGCAATGGCCAGACCGGGAATGATCGCCTGGGCAGGGTCGAGGTGCATGAAGCGCTGCGCCTCGAACAGCATCTTGCCCCAGCTCGGCTGCGGCGGCCGGGTGCCGAGGCCGAGATAGCTGAGGGCCGCCTCGGCCAGGATGGCGACGGCAAACTGGATGGTCGCCTGCACGATCAGCGGCGCCGCCGCGTTCGGCAGCACATGGCGGAGCGCCACGTCGAACCGGGTCCGCCCCAGCGCCACCGCGGCGGTGACGAAATCCCGGCCATAGACCTGCCGGGCCGCCCCGCGCATCACCCGGGCGAAGACGGCGATGTTGAAGATGCCGATGGCCAGAATCGCGGTCAGCGCCCCGGGCCCGGCCAGCGCAGTGATCAGCAGGGCCGAGAGGATGGCCGGGAAGGCGAAGACCAGGTCGATCAGCCGGCCGGCTGCCTCGTCCACCAGGCTCCCGGCCGTCGCCGCGGCGGCGAGGCCGAGCGGCACCCCGGCGGCGAGACCGATCGCCACCGCCGCCAGCGCCACGCCGAGCGCGTTCTGCGCGCCCAGCATGACGAGGCTGAGCATGTCGCGGCCGAGATAGTCGGTTCCCAGCCAGTGCGCCGCACTCGGCCCGCCCAGCCGCGCCGCGATGTCGATGTCGGTCGGCGCATAGGGCGTCCAGAGAATGCCGACCAGCGCCAGGGCCAGCACGGCGCCGGTCAGCACCGCACCCAGCGCCAGATTGCGATGCCGAAGGGCCTGCCGGAGCCTCACGACGCCCTGCCCGCAAAATCCGCTCTCATCATCACCCCGACCGCGGCCGTGCCTCTCGCTGACGAGAGACAAGCGGCCGGGCCGCCGGGATGCAACCCGCTTCCGATTATCCGATCAGCGGGACGGCATAAAAGGCCGTGCCTTCGTCGACGGCACTGTCGAAGCCGGCCAGAACCTCGTCGCGCTCTTGCGCCGAGGCGGTGAAGTAATGGGCGCCGGTCTCGGGAATGAAGACGCGGAAGACCGGGATGGAACCCGCCGCCTGCTCGGTAAAGGCATCGAATGCTTCGCCTTCAAAGGTGAAGCCCGGCAGATCCTCCAGGACCGCATCCCGCTCGGCCTCGGAAGTCGTGTAGAAATGGCTGCCGGTCTGGGTGTTGAAGAAACGGAAGACGGGTGCCCCGTCCTCTCCCGCCGCCGCAAAGGCCGGATCCCGGGTCTCGAATGCCGGGAGGTTTTCGGTGACAAAGGCGGCCTCGGCGACGCTGGCGGTCAGGAACGGCACGCCGGTGACGGTGTTCAAGAACTGCGCGACTTCCGCCCCGGGCTCGAGGCCGTCCTCGCTCTGCGGCTGAAGAGTGAACTGGCTGACCACGGAAGGTTCACGCGCCAGGATTTCATCCCGCATGGCTGGATCGGCGATCTCGAACTCGCTGTAAGGGTCGATGCCATAGGTCGTCACGGTCAGCTGCTGCGTCTCGGCATCGATATCGAATTGCGTCCAGCCAAAGGTCGAAACGGCGACATAGTCGCCCTGCAGGAGTTCAGCGTCGACCGAGTCTTGCGCGACCGGAAGGTTGTCCTCTGCATCGAGGCCCAGCGGGTCGTAGCCGAAGGCCGTCAGCTGCTCATTGATGAAAGCCTTGACGAAATCGTCCCTGTCATTGACCTCATCATCGCTGTCGGGGGCGATCGGCAGCAGGTTGAACAGGGCCTGCTCCTCGGGCGACAGAATGTCCAAAGCCACCGCAAGATTGATCAGTTCGGGCCCGAAAGGCGGATCATAGGCAACGGAACCGGTCACCACCTCGATAGCGCCGGAGTTGATCTGCGGCCCTGTCGGATCGGTCTGGTACGTCACGTTGTTGACCAGAGTGCCGTGAAAATCGGCCGCGATGAAAACGACATTGTCGATGTCGTTGTCATCGATAAAGCTTAGGATCTCCGTCCGTTCGGCCGCATAGCCTTCGAAGCGATCCGAGGCTTCGACGACCCCGAAATTCTGGATCGGCTCGGGAACGACAATGAACTTCCAGGTCGTGCCGGCTTCCTGGGCTGCCAGGAGGTCCGCCTTCAGGTCATCAAGCTGCGCATCGCCCAGCATGGTGCGGGTCGGATCGAAGGAGGCCTGCAGAAAGGCGCCGATTTCGACCGGGTCGGTCGGATCTGCGACGGGCGGCAACCCCGGATCGCGGAAGGAACGGGCATCGAGTACAAACGTTGCCGCGTCGGTGCCCCAGTCGTTCGCCCGATACAGCTTCTGCTCGCTTTCGGTGCGCGGATCGCCGGTCTCGCCATAGATCTCGTCGCGGATCGCGTTGTATTCTTGGAAGCTTTGAATGCCGAGTTCGTAAAGCTCGCTGTCGTTGATCAGAGTCGCCGGATCGCCTTCAAAGCGGTCGTCCGTCGCGATCGGCGCGCCGCCGGAGAAATTGTTGATGACCTCATGATCGTCGATGGTCGCCAGGATCGAGGTCGAGGCCTGCAGTTCGGCCCAGCTATTCAGGCCGAAACGCTCGCCATAGCCTTCGGCATGCTTCGCGCGGAATTCCTCGATCGTGGTCGCCTGGACGGCCGGCACCTCCGGCGAGGGAAAATCGGCGTAGATCGTGTCGCCGAGCTTGATGAAGAAGTCGAGATCGGCTTCGTCCGCATTGGCGATCGAAGGATAGGGCGCCAGCTCGCCGCGCCAGTCGCCGGAAACGCCGAAGGTCAGCCCGGCCTGCACGCCAATTTCGTTGGCCGTCCGGAATGACCCTTCGATGGTATCGCCCGCCGCGTTGGTCACGCTGTAGGCATAGTCCGTGCCCGGCACCAACCCATCGACGGTGATCTTGGCCGGCACGAGAATGTCGGTGACTTCCGCCTCGACTTCGAAGACCTGATCGACCGCCGGATCGTTCGCCGTAATGAGAAACTTCACCGTTCCGGGGACATTGGTCTGGGCCAGCAGCACCGTGGAGGTCTGATCGGTATCGCCGGCCGACACGCCGGAGGGGAAAGCGTACTCGGCCCCGCCTGTCCCCTCGATCACCATATCGACATACACCAGCCGGTGATCGGAGCTGGGGAAGCCGCCGAGATCGGGATCGAAGGTGCCGACCAGCCGGAACAGCGGGTCGTCTTCGAGCGGCCAGAAGACCGCGGCATCCGTGACCTCCAGGCCGCTGGCCGAAGGGGCTACGAAATCGACCCGCAGATTGCCCGGTCCCGCGTCGTTGAAGTCGGCCGTATCGAACAGCGGGCTGCCGGCATGCTCGTCGTTGAGCCCGCCCTGGAGGATGGCCTGCTCCAGACCGCCCAGGCTGCTCGGCGTGATCGACAGGTCAACCGTCGGCGTCGCCAGGAAACGGTTGGTCGGCAGGTCGGTCGAGTCGCCGTCATTCGGGTCGGCATTGAAATCGCCCATGACGACGAAGCGATCGCCCGGCGTCAGCCCGCCGGTCCCGCCATTGTCGTCGACGATGAACTCGCCCGAGCCCGGGGTGACGTATTCCTGCCAGAAGCGGATCTCGTCGGCATTGCGCAGGCCGTTCAGGTCCTCCGGTCCGTCGAACACCGGCGGGGTCGGGTGGAAGGTCAGGGCATGGATGATCTCGCCATTGACCGAGATCGGCACATCCCAATGACTCTTGGAGGACAGGCGGAAGACCTCCAGCGCCTCGTCGGACAGGAAATCGCCCGGTTCGGGCGTCTCCGGATCGTCGGGCAGCCGGGCGTCCGGCAGGTCGGTCCAGAGGAACTCCTGGAAGGTGCGGACATCCTCCTCGACAATGTCGTGCTTGGAAAGCACCAGCATGCCGAACTGGCCGGGGAAGAAGCCGAAGCCGAAGGCGTCGTTGGGACCGCCGACCTCGCCGTCTCCGTTGAGATCGATGCCGGACTGCACGCCGGTATTGGACGGCGCGATGAAGGCATGGTCATAGGTTACCGGATCGGCGCCGTTCTGGCCGACCTCCAGGAAATTGTCGCGGAAGAGCTGCGCGGCGAGGCTGGTACCGTCCGGGCCCTGGTCGTCATAGTCGAATTCGTTGATCAGGATAATGTCGGGGTCGACCCGCTGGATAATCTCGGCGACGGTCTGTGCCTGGACGACACCCGGATTGTCCGTGTCGGTCGGGTCCGACAGATCGGCGATCAGCGCGCCTTCGGAGCCGCGGTTGAGGGAAGCGTTGAACTGGGCGACGCGAATGGTCTCGCCGATCGTGAAGACGCCGACATCGGTCTCGCTGCTCATGACTGGGTTCCCGTCTGGAGGTGGCAATTGCCCCAGCCGCCGGGGAAGGCAGCGCTCATTGCCTCAAGGCAGATGGCTGGCCTCCCGAAGGTCGGGAGACGCGCCGATCGTTGCCGGTTGGAAAAAGGCGGTCGGGCTGGGCTAAACCGAAACTATCTAGCGCCGCAGCCATGACGCCTTGGTGACACCGGCATCAGCGTTTCTTGACATTGTCGCAAGGGAGATGAGCACTCATGTGGCGGGCCCATGGGGGCGGGCGCAGAACCGGGACATCCCGAACCCGGCCCTTTCCCCAACGCCCCGGATCGCCTACGCTTCATCAAACTATGAGGAATCGAAGACCATGACTGAATCCAGGCTGGCCCTTGGCGAGCATTGGGACGCCTTCGTACAAAAGAAAATAGAAGACGGTCACTACGGATCGGCGGATGAGGTTATCCGGGATGCCTTACGAGACTGGGAGGACCGTGACAGAAGATTACAGGCCCTGCGAGCCCATCTCGCAGAGGGCGAGGCACAGTCCGCACAAGGCGAGTACATTGAGGACTACTCAATTGAAAAACTGCTTGCCGAAGCAGATCGTGAGGAATGAGCAAAAAATATCGCCTGACGCCCCGCGCCTACAAGGATCTGAAAGATATTGCACGCTATTCCTTGAAAGTCTGGGGCAGGCGGCAAAGAGAAACCTATTTAGCCGATCTGCATAAGCGATTTGAATGGCTCGCAGCTAATCCTCATCTCGGACGGAAACGAGATGAAATTGCATCAGGCTACAACAGCTTTCCACAAGGCTCCCACGTCATATTTTACATAATTTGCAATGATGGCATTGATATCATTGGAATTCCACACCATGCAATGGACCATACTCGCTTTTTCAATGCCTGACCCTGTTGCCGGACGTGTCGATTGGCCTCGAGGGCATTCCGTATGCAGGCCAGCTGCGGGTCGGGAGTTGTACTCCCGACCCGTGGATTTCACCCCTGCAACGCCGCAAACCCTGCGGTCGGGGGTGCAACCCCCGACCGGCGCGCACCCTGAAAGCAGGGCGGGAGTGCTACTCTTGACCACCCGACTGCGCTCCATTCCTCCTATACTCAAATATCCGCGTAGACGTGGGTTTCGGCGGTGGCGCCGGGGTGGGTGACCGCGCCCTTTTCGGCGTCGCCGACGGTCTGGGCGAAGCGCCACAGGGCGCCGGACTGGAAATCATGCCGGCGCGGCTGCCAGGCCTGGCGGCGGGCGGCCAGTTCCTCCTGCGACAGCTCGACGTCGAGCGTTCCCTTCTCCGCATCGATGGCAATGATGTCGCCGTCCTTGAGCAGACCGATCGGCCCGCCGACTGCCGCCTCCGGCCCGACATGGCCGATGCAGAAGCCGCGGGTGGCGCCGGAGAACCGGCCGTCGGTGATCAGCGCCACCTTGTCGCCCATGCCCTGGCCGTAGAGTGCGGCGGTGGTGGACAGCATCTCGCGCATGCCGGGCCCACCGCGCGGCCCCTCATAGCGGATGACCAGCACCTCGCCCTCCTTGTAGGCGCGCGCCTCGACCGCGTGGAAGGCCTCCTCCTCGCTGTCGAAGCAGCGGGCCGGGCCGCGGAACTGCTGCGTCTTCAGGCCGGCGACCTTGACGATGCCGCCCTGCGGCGCCAGCGAGCCCTTGAGGCCGACCACCCCGCCGGTCGGGCTGAGCGGCGCGCTCGTCGGGTAAATGATGTCCTGATCAGACGGCAGCACGACGTCGGCGAGGTTCTCGGCGATGGTCTTGCCGGTCACGGTGATACAGTCGCCGTGCAGATAGCCGCCGTCGAGCAGCGCCTTCATCAGCACCGGCACGCCGCCGATCTCGAACAGGTCGCGGGCGACATAGCGCCCGGCCGGCTTCAGGTCGGCGATATAGGGTGTGGAGCGGAAAATGGCGCAGACATCGTGCAGGTCGAAGTCGATCCCGGCCTCATGCGCGATCGCCGGCAAATGCAGGCCGGTATTGGTCGAGCCCCCCGAGGCCGCCACCACCCGGGCGGCGTTCTCCAGCGATTCGCGGGTGACGATGTCGCGCGGGCGCAGGCCGCTGGCCAGAAGCTCCATCACCGTCTGACCGCTGGCCTCGGCATATTTGTCGCGCGAGCCATAGGGTGCGGGCGCGCCGGCCGAGCCGGGCAGCGCAATCCCCATCGCCTCCGACACACAGGCCATGGTGTTGGCGGTGAACTGGCCGCCGCAGGAGCCGGCCGAGGGGCAGGCGACGCATTCCAGCTCGTGCAGGTCTGCGTCGGTCATTTTGCCGCTGGAATGGGCGCCGACCGCCTCGAACACGTCCTGAACCGTGACGTCCTTGCCCTTGAACCGGCCGGGCAGGATCGAACCGCCATACATGAACACTGCCGGCACGTTCAGCCGGACCATGGCCATCATCATACCGGGCAGCGACTTGTCGCAGCCGGCAATGCCGACCAGCGCGTCATAGCAATGGCCGCGCATCGTCAGTTCGACGGAATCCGCGATCACCTCGCGGCTGACCAGCGAGGATTTCATGCCGGCATGGCCCATGGCGATGCCGTCGGTGACGGTGATGGTGGTGAATTCCCGCGGCGTGCCGGCCCCCGCCTTCACCCCCAGCTTCACCGCCTGGGCCTGGCGCGACAGGGCGATGTTGCAGGGTGCCGCCTCGTTCCAGCAGGTGGCGACGCCGACAAAGGGCTGGGCGATCTCCTCCTCGCTGAGCCCCATGGCGTAGTAATAGGAGCGGTGCGGCGCCCGGTTCGGCCCTTGCGTAACGTGGCGGCTCGGCAGCTTGGACTTGTCGAAGCGGGTCTTCGGTGCGGGCGGGTCGAGCGGCATCTTGGTCTCTCCTGCAAAGGCGTGGGCGCGGGTCTTGAACGCCTGACCGGGAGAATAATCGCCGCTCCGCCTGCTCGCCAGCCCGCAATGCAGGCCGGCGCCACCGCGGGGCCTTACAGACAGCGCCCAAGATGGCCGGCGAGCAGGTCTGCGGCGGGTTCGACGAGATGGGGCCGGTCGTAGAAATCGACCTGATTGGCCGACTCAAGCCAGTGGATCGCCTTCGACACCTCCAGGGTGTCGTAGAACTTCCGCGCCCAAGCCGGCGACAGCGCCTTTTCGGCATGGACCATCAGCATCGGCACGGTCAGCTGCCTGGCCGCCGGCTGCACGTCGAAGGGCAGGAAATGCTCGCGCGACATCACGGCGAAGGCGTTGGTGTAGTTCGGCACGCCGGCCCGCGCCGTCGCGTAGTAATCGAAGGTATCCGGCAAAGTCATCGCCGCATCGCCGGTTGTCGCGGCGGCCGGGATCATCAGCGTTTCGCCGGTCGCCTCGTAGTGCCGGCGGGCGGCAATGCCCTGCTCGACCTTGGCGTTGAACCCCTCCGGATCCGCGGCGCGCATTGCCGTCACGTCGCGGTAATAGCCGGCGACCCCGCCCACCGCCTTGACCCGGTCATGCCCGATGGCCGCCCAAACGATGTACCCGGTGCCGAGGCAGACTCCCACAGCCCCCAGGCGCTCGCCGTCCACCTCCGGCCGGCCGGCGAGGTGGTCAAGCGCGGCGCGCAGGTCGGCGATCTTGTGGTGAAAGTTCTCGTACTGCCGCGGTTGCCCTTCGCTCTGACCATAATGCCTGTGGTCAATGGACAGGGCAGCATAGCCGCGGTCGGCCAGCGCAGCGGCATAGACCCCGGTCACCTGCTCCTTGACGCTGGTCATCGGGCCGCCGACCACGACGGCCGGGTGCGGGCCGCTGCTGCCATCCGGCAGATGGAGATGGCCGACCACGCGATCTCCCTCGACCGTAAAACTCGTGTCTTGTCGACGTGCCATGGGTAACTCCTGCCTGACCCGGGCTTGCTGCGACAGCCGTCCTCGGCTATCCGGACGACACCGTCAAGCAGGCACCTGCGGGTAACCGGACAACCAGGAGGGAGTTTTGCCGGCCGAACCGGATGCCTTTGTCGCCATATGCCCCTCGCGGGCCGTCCTGGCGCGGATCGGCGAGAAGTGGACACTGATGCTGCTGATTGCGCTGGGGGACGGCCCGCTGCGCTTTGCCGCACTGCAGCGCCGGCTTGACGGCATTTCGCAGAAGATGCTGACCCAGACGCTCCGCAGTCTCGAGCGCGACGGCCTCGTGTCGCGGCACGTCGTCAGCGACAAGCCGCTGCGGGTCGCCTACAGCCTCACCGAATTGGGGCGAGACCTGCTACCGCTCGCTGGCCGGATCAAGGACTGGGCCGAAGACCACCTGCACGAGATCGCCGCGAACAATCGCCGGTTCGACAGGGCGCGTCGCCGAATCCGGTCCTATGGAAATGCGCCGGACGTCTGAGCATCCCGGCCGACGGAGTGTCACCGGGCGCCGGCCGGCCCGAGCGGATGGTCGGCGAAGGGGTGCCGCGACTTGGCGCGGCCGGGATCGGCGCCCCCCGCCTGCGGTGCGCCGACATCGCCGTCAAAGGCGAGAATGCCGGTGCGGTACTTGCATAAGCGGCAGTTCATCGCCGGATCGCCGTCGACCGCCTCCAAGGCCCGATCGGCGAAGGTCGCAACCACGCCGGGATGCGCGCCCAGCCAGGGGGCGGTGACGAAGCCGACATCCGGGTGGCGGGACGCGGCGGCGGCCACCTGCTCCTGCAACCGGCCGATCAGCACGCCCGTGAACAGCAGATAGGGCAGGACCACCACGCGCCGGGCTCCCATGCGCCCGGCCTGGTCGAGGGCGAGGTCCACCCGCGGAAAGGTGACATCGAAATAGCCGACAAGGCCCCAGCCGAAGCCCAGCCCTTCCCACAAGAGCCGCATGACCTTGGCGAGATCGGCATTGGCATCGGGATCCGAACTGCCGCGTCCGACGACCAGAAGGAGGGAGTCGGCGCGCGGGATCGGCTCACCCGCTGCTTCCAGGGCTTGGTCGACGCGGTCCGCCGCCGCTTCCAGCATCCGGGGATCGACGCCCAAGGGCCGGCCATAATGCAGGGTGACGCTCGGGTGTGCCTTCTGCCAATGGCCCAGGGCCGCCGGGATGTCCGTCTTGCTATGGCCCGCCGCGAAGAGCATGCCCGGGACGACGGCGATCGACCGGACCCCGTCGTGATGGAACCCGTCCAGCGCCGCATCCAGGCGCGGCGCGGACCATTCCAGAAATGCCCGACGGACGGCCAGGTGCGGCAGTCGGCGCTGCACGGCCTCCGCGACCGTCACGAACTCGGCAATGCCGTCGGCGTTGCGCGTGCCGTGACCGCAGAGGATCACCCCGGAGGACGTCGCCATGATTTCGACCCCGATCCCGATCCCGATCCCGCTCAGGCCATCTAAGTTTAGAGCGTGACCGGCCGGCCGCAATGTGCGCCGCGGCCGTCAGCCGGCAAAGAACCCGTCGATCTCAGCCTGGTCGACCGTGGACCCGGAGCCGTGGATAATGCCGTTGGCCGTGTCCGTCAGGCGGCGCAGCTGCGTGCAGACCTGGGCCGCCACCTCGCCCAGGCGGTCGCTGTCGCCGGCCTCCACCGCCGCCTCGATGCGGGCCAGCCCCTCCGCCGCCACGGCATTGAAATGGGCGATGGTCTCGTCGAAGGGCCGGCGATAGCAGGCCGGCGCATGCTCATAGGCCTGAATGGCCAGGGCGGCGTCGGAAAAGCCGCTGTCCTGGAAATGCTCGGGATAGCTCTTGGGCTGCCAGTCCCGCGCGTCCTCCAGACAGTCCGGCATGTCGGGAACGAGTTCCAGCAGCATGATCATTTCGTTCAGGTGATTAAGATAATCGGTCGCCAGGAAGGTCGTTTCGCTGATATTGCGCCCCTTGACGGCGGCGGCGATGCGCGCACGGGCCGGGCTCGCGGAGTCCGGATCGTCCAGCAAACCGGGGCCGTCCGGGTCTTCGCGGGACGGAAAGCTCATGGGCACGCAAAAATGGTTGAATCACCCAACATGCGGCCGAAAATTCCATTCGACGCCGATGCAGGTTTTAACCCTGAAGCAAAAAATGTAAAGAAAATTCAAATCACAGCAATCCGGTGGCCGCCGCTTGCCGCCGGGCCCCGTCCGGTCACGGGCCCCGGCGGCAGCGGACACCGGAATCAGGTGTTCCGCAGGATCTGGCGGCCGGCATAGCGCGCGACGCGGCCCAGATTCTCCTCGATGCGGATCAGCTGATTGTACTTGGCCATCCGGTCGGAGCGGCTCATCGAGCCGGTCTTGATCTGGCCGCAATTGGTGGCGACGGCGAGGTCGGCGATGGTCGCGTCCTCGGTCTCGCCGGAGCGGTGCGAGAGCACGGCGGTGTAGTTGGCCTTGTGGGCCATTTCCACGGCCTCGAGCGTCTCGGTCAGAGAGCCGATCTGGTTGACCTTGACCAGGATGGAATTGCCGATGCCCTTGGCGATCCCCTCGGCTAGGCGGCTGGGATTGGTGACGAACAGATCGTCGCCGACCAGCTGCACCCGGTTGCCGATCGCCTCGGTCAGCGCCTTCCAGCCGTCCCAGTCATCTTCGGACATGCCGTCCTCGATCGACAGGATGGGGTAGCGGCTGGTCAGCTCCTCATAGTACTTGACCATGCCGGCGGCATCGAGCGACTTGCCCTCGCCCTCCAGCTCATACTTGCCGTTCTTGAAGAACTCGGAGGACGCGGCGTCAAGTGCCAGCATGACGTCGTCGCCCGGCTTGTAGCCGGCCGCCTCGATCGCCTTCATGATGTAGGTCAGCGCCTCGTCGGTCGACTTCAGGCCCGGCGCGAAACCGCCCTCGTCGCCGACATTGGTGTTGTGGCCGACGTCCTTCAGGCCCTTCTTCAGGGCGTGGAAGACCTCCGCACCCATGCGGATGCCCTCGGCGGCGCTGTCGGCCGCCACAGGCATGATCATGAATTCCTGGATGTCGATCGGGTTGTCGGCATGGGCGCCGCCATTGATGATGTTCATCATCGGCACCGGCAGCAGGCTGGCGAAGGCGCCGCCGACATAGCGGTAGAGCGGCAGGCCGGCATCTTCCGCCGCCGCCTTGGCGACCGCCAGGCTGACGCCGAGAATGGCATTGGCGCCGAGCCGGCCCTTGTTGGGCGTGCCGTCCAGCTCGATCATCGTCTTGTCGATGGCGATCTGGTCTTCGGCCTCCAGGCCGGTGATGGCATCGGCGATCTCGCCGTTCACCGATTCGACCGCCTTCAGCACGCCCTTGCCGAGATAGCGGCTCTTGTCGCCGTCGCGCAGCTCGACGGCTTCGTGCACGCCGGTGGACGCGCCGGAGGGCACGGCCGCCCGTCCGCGGGCTCCGGATTCCAGCTCGACCTCGACCTCGACGGTCGGATTGCCGCGGCTGTCGATTATTTCGCGGCCATGGATGTCGACAATGGCGGTCATCGGCGCAACTCCCGTAAGATTGGATCGTCTGACTGGATCATGTTGGCTCGCGGGGGCCCCCGTCCGCCGAAACCGGATTTTCGCACGGACGATAGCCGGAAGCCGGGACGGCTGTCGCGGCCGCATGCGTTCGGACGCCACTGATACAGGCTCCGATGGACGCGTGCAAGGCGGGTCGATGCCGGGAGCCGATGGGAATGGCAATGTCGGGAGCCGCGCATGCGAAAAGGCCCTGCACGGGGCTTTCGTGCAGGGCCTTCGTCGCAAGTCTCAACCGTCGTCCGCCTCGCAGACCCGGCAAGGCCGGGCGCGACGCGCGCGCCGCGCGGTAAAGGGGCTATGTCCGGTCGTTTGGAACTTCCACCGGAGCGTGCTGCGGCATGTCGCGCAGGTGGGTCCGGGACAGGCCGATATCGACCAGGTCACGCTCGCGCAGCTGCGACAGCGCCGCGCTCATCGGGATTTTCTTCGAATTTCCGGTCAGGATTTTCATCATGCTGGTAATCGACATCGTGCGCTCTCCTCGGCTCAGCGGGACGGTCAGGCGGCTCGCGGGCTGACGACGGTCCGGGCTCTGACTATAAACCCCGGCTGTTGCTTAAATAATAATCCGGTCGGCGGCGCGCTAGTGCGGATTCAAGACTTCCAGAAATTTCACCGAGTCCGGATGCGCTATTT
>JAAAOG010000086.1 GCA_009909005.1 Alphaproteobacteria bacterium
CGCCCCAGTTTTTGCTGCGTTGCAGCAAAATCCTTTCGTGTCCGCCGCGCCGGGCGCCGGGCCGCAAAGTGCAAGCGGGAGGCGGGACGGCAGGACCGCCGCATGGGATGGTTCCCGCTTGCAGCGGGTCGAGTCCCGCAGCATCTGAGCACCATCTGAGATGCAATGGTACGCAGCCTCGTCCAGTCCCGGATTGAGAAAGGTCAAGATCATGGTTTCCGAGATACAGGGTCCGGCGCTGCTTGGGGACCTGGGGGCCACCAATGCCCGCTTCGCCATCCTTGACAAGGGCACGGTGCAGCATGTGCGCATCCTCGCCTGCGCCGATTACGCCACGATCGACCGGGCAGTGCGCGCCTATCTCGACGGCCTGGAAACCCGGGCACCGGTCCGGCAGATGGCCCTGGCCGTCGCCTGCCCGGTAATCGGCGACGCGGTCAAGCTCACGAACAATCCCTGGTCCTTTTCACAGGCGGCACTGAAAGCCGAGCTCGGGCTCGACCGGCTGGAGGTGGTCAACGATTTCGTCGCCCAGGCCCTGGCGGTGCCGCAGCTGGCGCCCGGCGACACGCGGCAGATCGGCGGCGGCGCGGCGCGGGCCGGTCAGCCGATCGGCATTGTCGGCCCCGGGACCGGGCTCGGCATGTCGGTGCTGCTGCCGCAGGGCGAGGGCTGGCTGGCCATCCCGGGCGAAGGGGGGCACGCCACCATGGCTGCGGCCGACGACCATGAGGCCGAAATCCTCGGCCGCCTGCGCCGGCGCCACGGGCATGTCTCGGCCGAGCGGGTGATCTCCGGCATGGGCCTGACCAATCTCTACGAGACGCTGGCGGCAATGGCCGGTGAGACGGACGTCATCGGGCTGGAGCCCTGGCAGGTCACCGAATCGGCGCGCAGCGGGGCAAACCCGCACTGCGTGGAAGCGGTCAAGGTGTTCGCCCGGCTGCTCGGGACCGTCGCCGGCAATCTGGCGCTCACCATCGGGGCGCTGGGCGGCGTTTATCTCTCCGGCGGCATCATCCTGAAGCTGGGCGCACTGTTCGACGATGCGGGCTTTCGCGACCGCTTCGAGGCGAAAGGCCGCTTCAAGAGCTACCTGGAAGCCGTACCGGTCCATGTCGTGACCAACGACCTGCCGGCCTTTCTCGGCCTGAAGACCGTGCTGGGCCAGCACGGCCACTCGACTCCTGGTTAAACGGCAGGCAAAAAACCTATACAGATCAGAGGGAAAGCCCTAGTCTGCCGGTTAAGCAAAGGGTTCTTCACGAACGGTTGGGGCAGTCCGATGCTGCCGATCGGGGCGCACGACATCAAGGCCCGGCTGGCCAGGGACAATCCATGGTGGTCAAGGGCGGACATGGTTCTGCCGGAAGACCGTTTGCCCCGTCGCGTCTATTTCGCGCCGTTTCAGGCGCTCGCGATGAACAGGTCGCTCAGGCGCGCACCAATCCTGTTGGGGCCGCGCCGGGTCGGCAAGACCGTGATGGTCAAGCAATTGATTGCCGAAGCGATCGCCGGCGGCATGTCTGCCACCGCCATCCTCTATGCCAGCATCGACACGCCGGTCTACTCCGGCATGTCCCTGGAGCAGTTCATCGGCTATATGCCGGATGAAGGAGAGGGCGAGAAACTGATTGTCTTCGACGAGATCCAGTATCTCAAAGATTGGGAACAGCATCTAAAAGACCTTGTCGATTCCTACGCAAATATCAAGTTCGTCGCAACGGGGTCGGCCGCGGCAGCCCTTCGACTGAAAAGTCGCCAGTCCGGGGCCGGTCGTTTCACGGATTTCATGCTGCCGCCGCTGACTTTCTATGAATTCCTATTTTTTATTGGCGAGGATGAGGCCTTGATCCGACGAGAACAAGACGACTACACGGTCACGGACATCGATCGCCTGAACCGGCTCTTTGTGGATTATCTCAATTTCGGCGGCTATCCCGAGGCGGTCCTGAACAACGAAATCCGCAACAGTGCCGATCAGTTCATCCGAAACGACATTATCGACAAAGTTCTGCTGAAAGACCTGCCCAGCCTCTACGGCATCAGCCAGATCCAGGAAATGAACCGGCTGTTCTCCTTTCTGGCCTATAACGCCGGCCATGAAGCGACATTGGAGAATATATCAACCGAGTCAGGTGTATCGAAGCCGACGATCACTCGGTACATCGAGTATCTTGAAAGTGCCTTCTTGATCATGAAGGTACCGACGGTCGACGAGAATTGCCGGACACTCAAGAGACAGCGGAACTTCAAGGTATATCTCAACAACCCTTCGATGCGGGCGGCCTTGTTCGCGCCAGTCGATTTCGAAGACAGGACGACGATCGGTCACCTCACGGAATCTGCGATCTTTGCTCAATGGCAACACTCGCCGGGCTTCCGGCAGCTGCGCTATGCGCGCTGGAAAAATGAGGGCGAAGTCGACGTCGTCTATCTGAATGGCGGCAGCGAACGCCCGCTTTGGGTCGGAGAAATCAAGTGGTCGGATCGTATCGACCGTGACCGCTGGAAAGAGACGGAGTCGCTGGCCAAGCTGCTGCGTAAGCACGCGTCGATAGAGAGCGCATTCTTTACCAGCCGGACCGCAAGGTTTTCAATTGAACGCGAAGGCCGTCCTGTTCGCGTCATTCCAAGCGCGCTCTACTGTTATATCGTTGGCAGAAACATCACGTCGCGGCTGGAGGACATCGCTGATCCGCACTTTGCTGCCGAAGCGTAGGAAAATCCACTGCGAAAAAAACATCGTTTAGTAAGAAACTCTCTCCGCAGGATTTCCTGGATGCATGCAGATAGCGGGATCGGGTCTTGTGCCGACAGAACCTATTCCTCACTGCACCTCTTCATCTGAATAGACGCCCCAGAGACTGGCGCGTGGCAGCCAGCCGCGGTAGCCGTCAAGTTCGACCCGGCACCAGGCGGCATTCTCCGAACCTTCGCCCGGGCATTCCAGCAGCCGTCCGACGACGCCGGCCTCGGCCCGCACGACCGGCTGGGCGGCCTCGGCCGCCGAGTCCCGGACGATTGCGATGTCGTCGCCGGTGACGATCATGCCCCGGCGGCCGGAGAGCAGGGCCTGATGCACCCAGCCTTCGACCCCGTCGGGGTCGCGGATCCGTCGCCAGGTGTCGAACTCGTCGACAATCTCCACGGGGAAGCCACGGCGGACGAAGACCCATTCGATGGGATACTGACGGCCCGGCCCGGTGCGGACATTCACTTCATCGGCGGCCGTGGTGACAAAACGGGGCACCGGCAGGCCACTGTCGGCTCGCGCGCCGGTGGCCGGCAGGCACAATGCCAGCCCCACGGTGAACGCCATCAAGGCGCCCGGCCCTGACTTCATGCCGACACCTGACTCCGCTCCCGCGGCTGCCATTCGCGGTCGGCGGGGAAGCGGACGGTGACGGTCGTGCCGACCTCAACCCGGCTGTCGATGGCGACAGTGCCGCCATGCACCTCGGCCAGAGCCTTGACCAGCGACAGGCCGAGGCCGGTGCCTTCGCGCATCTGGTCGTAGCGGTTCTCGAACTGTTCGAAGGGCTGCATGACCCGCTCGATATGGTCTGCCGGAATCCCAATGCCGGTATCGGACACGGCGATCTCGACGCTGCCGTCGTCGTCGGCGCAGGCACGCACCGTGATATGGCCGCCGCGCAGCGTGAACTTAACCGCATTCGACAGCAGATTGAACAGGATCTGCTTGATGGCCCGCTCATCGGCGTAAAGGGTGGCCTCTGCCGGCGTGGTCTTGCACTGGAGGGTCAGGTCCTTGGCATTGGCGCGCGTCGAGAACAGCCGCATGCAGCCCTGCAGGATCGGCTTCAGCGACAGCACCTCCGGCGAGATCTTCAGCTTTCCGGCCTCGATCTTGGCGATGTCGAGAATGTCGTTGATCAGGTCGAGGAGATGCTGGCCGCTTTGGTGGATGTCTTGGGCGTAGTCGACATAGCGGTCCTGTGCATCGGCGCCGAAATGCATCTCCTTGATGACTTCGGCGAAGCCGATGATGGCGTTGAGCGGCGTGCGGAGTTCATGGCTCATGGTGGCCAGGAACTGCGACTTGGCGCGGTTGGCATCCTCGGCGGCTCGCCTTGCCTGCTCGGCTTCCAGCCGGGCAGCCTGCAGCTTTTCCGCCGCCTCGGCCAGCGACACGGCCTGCCCCTCGATCCGTCGGCGCTCTTCCTCCAGGTCCTGCTCGTATTGGACGCGCTCGCTGATATCCCGCGACACTGCGACGAATGTCGCGGCGCCGGCGTCCTCCTCGCTTTCCGTTACGCGGTTGCTGGTCGTTTCCACCCAGACCCAGTGACCGTCCTTGTGGCGCATGCGGCAGGTGACGGACGATTGGTTGGCGCCGTCCTGGAGCCGGGCATGAGCCTGGCGCATGGTGGTGAGATCGAGCGGGTTGACCAGCCGGTAGAGATTGACCCCGACCATCTCCTCCGGGCCGAAGCCGAGCAGGCGGCCGATTGACGGCGAGGCATAGCGCACCGTCATTTCGCTGCTCAGCAGCGTGATCAGGTCATTGGCATTGTCGGCCAGCAGCCGGTAGCGGTGCTCGCTGGCAGCGCGCTCGCGTTCGGCGCGGCGGTGCTCGGTGACGTCCTGGGCGGTTCCGTAGGAGCGGACCACCACGCCGCGCTCGTCGACATCGGCGCGGAAATCGCTGACCAGTTCGCGGATCGCTCCGTCGCCGCGGCAGATGCGGAATTCCAGGTGTTTATTCGCTTGTGGGGAGCGGATGGCCTTGAGGACGGCGGCGCGATCGTCCGGGTGGATCATCTGCATGAAAGTATCGAGGTCCGGCGGCGGGGCAGCCGGGGCCCGTCCCCAGATCTCGTTCAGCACATCCGACCAGTATCCCGCTCCGCCCTGGGTCAGCACTTCCCAATAGCCAAGCCGGGCGATCCGTTCCGCCTCCTGCAGGCGCCTTTCGCTCTGCATCAGCGACAGCCGTGCCTGATGGCTCTCCGTGATGTCGAGCGCCGCACCGCGCATCCCGGCCGGCGCACCATTGGCGTCGCTGAGCGGCACGCCGCTCAGGCGCAGCCAGACCACGCTGCCGTCGCGCGTCCGGCAGCGATGCTCCGTCGCCACGAGACCGGTTCCGGCCGCCATCGCCGCGTCATAGCGGTCGCGCAGGGCCGCCCTGTCGCCATTGGCCAACAGGTCGAACAGCGACTGGCCGAGGAGCTGCTCCGGCGTGAAGCCGAGGATGTCGGAGACCCGCGGGGTGACAAAAGTCAAGCGGCCGTCGCCATCCGCCTCCCAGATGAACTCGCTGACGGCACTGAAGAGATCGTCCAGGCGCTGTTTCTCGGCGGCGAACGCCGCGTTTTCGGCGGTGGAGTCGGCGCCGTCCTTGCCCCGGGCCGGCGACCGGGCGAGCGCCAGGGCGGCGATGTCGGCGGCGGCACACAGGAAGAACCGGATGGCGTCGCGATCCCTGCCGGCCGTGTCCGGCAAGCCCGAGACGCGGACCGCGCCGATCAGCCGGCCCTCGCGGCGGATCAGGACTTCCAGAGAGTCCGCATCGGCCCAGACCTCGCCGGCCGCCATGTCAGCCGGAGCGATCGGTCCCGACGGCAGGTCGAGGGGCGCGGCCGGTCTTCCGGCCTCCGGCTCCACAGACCCCTCGATTGCACAGCGCCGGGTGTTGGCACCGTCCCAACATGCGAGGCGTTTATAGGCCCGGCCGTTGCGCTCGGCCTGCCAGATACAGCACAGGCCGGCCGGCAGGGCGGCGGCCAGCGTCGCGGCGAACCGCTGCCAGGATGCCGACGCCTGGTTGCCGCTGCCGGCCACCAGCCGAGCCAGGGCGCCCAGCGCCTCCATCCGGCGGCTGTCCTGCCTCTCATCGTTGCGATCTGCCGGGACTGCCCCAGTCCGCTCGTCCCGGCATGCTGCCTGAATGACACTCACGGGTTTGCTGCTGCCTTTACCGAGCGCCTGCCTGTCCCCGGTGCCTCTCCGCGCAGGTCGCCCCTCTTTGCCATGTCTCGTCATCCTGGGACGGGATGGTTAACGTTTGGCTAAGCTTTCGGGTTAAGCCTGCTCCTTGCCGAGAAAATCGGCCCTGGAAAAGTTGTCCGCCGGGAACGGGCAAGCAGAGCAGTACGAGCCGCTCAGCAGCCGAATGTCGGCAGCTGTCTCGAAGCGGCATGTAACACAATTGTCGGTCTTGGAAAACCGAAGACACACCGACCGATCACCGGAATATTGCAAAATCCCATATAAAATTTGTGCCTTTTTGCCCGGCCGGCGCCGAAACGGCGCAGCCGCTGCGGCAAAACGCCTGGATGGGCTGCTGTCCGCCGCGACGCGCCCGGACGATCAAGGAAAACTTTAGTCCTTTCGGTCCATGACTGACTGCCTGGGGACGCGTTGCGAGCCACACCGATGCGCCTGTCGAAACTGGCCGATCCTTTCCGCGTAGTTGGTCGCACCTTTGGCCTGTGGTCCGAAGACGGCGAAGCGCGGGACACAGCCGCCGCTCACGGCGCGGGCCATCAGCGCACGCGCTCGCCATCGGCTCTTGAGACGCTGGATTTTTCCTGGCTCACCCTCGACGAGGTGTTGCGCAGCGAACCGGGCCTGCTGGCGACCAAGCTGCATGTCATTACGCTCCGCCAGTTCCGGGAAAGCATCGGCGAGGAATGGGACCGCCTGGCCGACCGTGTCGGCATGATCGCCGATGGCGTGGTCCGGCGCTTTCTCGGGCCGAAGAACTTCTTCGGTCGTTATAGCGACGACACCTTCATCCTGTCCTTCAGCGCCCTGAGCGAGGCTGAGGGCCGGCGCCAGGCCGTGCTGGTCGCCAACGAGCTGATGCACCGGCTGATCGGCGAACGCTTCGCCGGCGCCCAGATCCTCGTGACCGAGGTCGATACCGAGGTGCTGTTGGACGGCGAGGGCGGGCTGAGTGAGGCGCTGGTCGAAGAGGCGCTGACCGAAGCCGAACCGGTCGAGATGTTCAGCCAGCGCTTCGGGACCGGGATCGTTCACAATCTGGTCGAGATCGACGCCGGAAAAGCGAAGGCAGCGGCCGATGACCTGACGGCTGGCACCCTGGACCCGCGCGGCCCATCCGGACCGGCGAAAAAGCCGGACCCGGTCTGGGTGCCGCTGGTCTGGCCACCGGAAGTTCTCAAGCGCCGGTTGCCCGAGCGATCCCTGGCCGTGAAGCCGGGCGAGACGGTGCCGGACGGCATCGACATCCTCTTTCGGCCGACCTGGACGGCGCGCTGGCAAATGGTCGACGCCTATCTCGCCCTGCCGCGGCGCCGCGGCGGCGGGCCGCCCGCGGCCGGCGACCACGCCCTGCCCCGGGATGCGACCGCCGGGGCGCGGGCCAATCTCGACTATGCTCTGCTTTATGCGGCGCTGGCGGAGCTGAGCGCTGCAGTCGAGCGGGGGCGGACGGCGACCTTCATCTGCCCGATTCGTTTCGGCACGCTGGTGCCGCCCTATTGGGCCACCGTGCCGGACGTGCTCCGCTGTTTTTCGGACGCGACCCGCCAGCGTCACCTGCTGATCGAGGTGACGCACATTCCGCAGGCCGCCACGGCCGAGCATATGATGGGGCTGGCCCGCATGATCCGGCCGCTGTGTCGCGATATCCTGGTGCGCACGGATCTGGCGCGGCCCCGCATGGAGGTGATGAGCGCGGCGCGGCCGGCCGCCATCGGCGCCGCCATGCCTCCCGGCCGGACCATGGGCGACGCGGACAACCACGTCATCAGCGCCTTCATCGCGGCGGCCGCAGATCAGCGGGTCTACATCTGGGATATTGCCGACCGCGGGGTACTGCAGACGGCGACGGCCGACCCGGCGGTCGGCTATGCCAACGGCCCGGCGCTCAGCGAGGACATGGCTGAAAGCGCCGGGCCCTTCGCCGTTCCGGCGCGCTGCTCCGAGCCGGCAAAAGCCTGACACGCCATGCCGCGCGCCGGTGACCGGGCTATTTGATGCCGAAGCCCTCGAAGCGCTTCTTGAACTTGGCGACCTGGCCGCCCCGGTCGACCACCCGGTGCACGCCGGTCCAGGCCGGGTGGGAGGTCGGGTCGATCTCCAGCCGCAGCGAATCGCCCGCCTTGCCATAACAGCTGCGGGTCTTGAACTCGGTGCCGTCGGTGCGGATGACCGTGATCTCGTGATAATCGGGGTGAATATCGGGCTTCATGATCGCTATTCCGGTCCAGTGCGCGGCCGAACCGGCATAGCGGCTCCGCGCTCTTCAACATGACCGGCGTCTATATCGGATTCCGCCGCTTTCCCGCAAGCCCATGGACAAGCCGGTGAAGGCTGAAGGGTCGAGGTGGCCCGGGATCGGCCCGCCGGCAATCCCGGCTTGCCTGCATGCCATGGCAGGCATAGACAGAGTGCCCATGACCGGCGCCGACTCCCTGTATCACCGACTCTTCTCCCATCCGTTGATGGTCGGTCAACTTGTGCAGGATTTCCTGTCCGATGTTCTGCCGGCCTCGGTCGATGTCGGCGCCATGGAGAACATCACCGCCAAACTCTTCGCCGACAGCGGCGAGCGCCGCGAGGGCGACGTCATCTGGCGCCTGCCGACCGGCGACGGCGACGACGTCTATCTCTACCTGATGATCGAGTTCCAGACGCGGACCGACCCTTGGATGCCGCTGCGCACGCTGGTTTATCAGGGGCTGCTGTGGCAGCGGATCGTCAGCGAAAGGATGCTGACGCCGGGGCGCGGGCTGCCGCCGCTGCTTCTCACCGTGCTGTACAATGGCGAACCGCGCTGGTCGGCTCCCCTTGATCTGTCCGCGTTGCTCGCCCTGCCGCCGGACTCGGCGCTTCGGCCTTGGCAACCGCGGGCGCGCTATCATCTTCTCGATATGGGGGCATTCTCGGATGCGGACCTGCTGCGGCGGCAAAGCCTGGCAGCCCTGCTGTTCCGGCTCGAACGGCGGCAGGAGCCGGAGACGCTGACGGCGCTGATCGGGGAGGTGGTTGCCTGGTTTCGCGCACATCCGGACTATGGCGAGGTGCGACGGGTGTTCAACGAACTGGTGACGCAGGCCATCAAGGGGGTCGGCGTCTCCGTTCCCATCCCGGGCGATATGGTGGAGATGAAGACGATGCTGGAATCGCTGGGTGAGATCTGGCGCGAGCAGTGGAAAGCGGAAGGGCTGGCGGCCGGCCTCGCCAAGGGCCGGGCGGAGGGCCTTGAAGAGGGCCGGGTCGAGGGCCTTGAAGAGGGCCGGGCACGGGCGCTGCTCCGTCTGCTTGAGCGGCGGTTCGGCCCTCTGCCAGAGGATCAGCGGGCGCGGGTACTGACCGCCGGGTCCGACACGCTCGACCTCTGGCTCGACCGCGTGCTGGATGCGCCGACGCTCGACGCTGTTTTTGAACGGCGCTGAGACCGGTTTTAGACTGACAATCAACAAGTGCAGGGGCTTCCCGCGTCCCGGCCCCGCGCGGGGGTGCGGCGCGCCGGCCCGGCGGCTTGCTCTGCTGCTCAGGGCTGCTATATCACAGGGCCGAGTGCGGGTTTTGAAAGCCGGCCCGTCCGTCGTCCGGGGCCCGATGGTGTCGCCTCTTGTTCCGTGAACCGAGCTATGTCGAGACCGACCAGCAGAGCCGGCAGGCGGCCGGGGCCGGCGGGCGCAAGGCCATGCGGCCGAAGCGGGTCGATCTCAAGCCGCTGCGCAATCTCCTGCCCAGCCTCCGGCCCTATCGCTGGCCGATTGCCGGTGCCGTCCTGGCGCTGACCGTGTCCGCCCTGTCGGTGCTCGGGCTCGGCATGGGGCTGCAGGCGCTGATCGACCGGGGTTTTGCCGAGGACGACGCCGCCCTGCTCGACCAGGGTCTGCTTATTCTCCTGGGCGTCATCACCCTGATGGCCGCGGCCAGCTATTTCCGCTTCTACTTCGTTTCGTGGATCGGCGAGCGGGTGATCGCCGACCTGCGGGCCCGGGTCTTCCGGCATGTCATCACCCTTGACCCCGGCTTCTACGAGACCAACAAGACGGCCGAGATCACCTCGCGCCTGACCGCCGACATGACGGTGCTGCAGGTGGTGGTCGGCTCGACCGCCTCGATCTTCCTGCGCAACCTGCTGATGCTGGCCGGCGGCACGGTGATGCTGCTGATCACCAGCGCCAAGATGACCGGCCTCGTCGCCCTGGTCATCCCGCTGGTCGTCGTGCCGATCATCGTCTTCGGCAGGAAGGTGCGGGTGCTCAGCCGGGCCAGCCAGGACCGCGTCGCGGCACTGGGCAGCTATCTCGACGAAACCCTGCACGCGGTGCGCACCGTCCAGGCCCATGCTCACGAGCCCCTGGAGCAGCAGCGCTTCGCCGGTCGCGCGGAAGACGCCTTCGACACGGCTATCCAGCGCGTCCGCGCCCGCGCCCTGCTGACCGCCTTCGTCATCCTCCTCGTCTTTGCGGCGGTCGGCGTGATCCTGTGGATCGGCGGCCATGACGTGCTGGCCGGGCGGATCACCGCCGGCGAGCTGTCGGCCTTCGTCTTCTATGCCGTGGTCGTGGCCGGCGCCACCGGGGCGCTGAGCGAGGTGATCGGCGACCTGCAGCGGGCCGCCGGCGCCACCGAACGGCTGTTCGACCTCCTGGCGACCGAGCCCGCCATCGCGCCGCCGGCCAATCCGATCCCGCTGCCCGCGCCGGCGGAGGGCCGCATCGCCTTCGAGGACGTCACCTTCGCCTATCCGGCCCGCCCCGACACGCCGGCACTGGAGCGCTTCGGGCTGAGCGTCGCGCCGGGCGAATCGCTGGCCCTGGTCGGCCCGTCGGGGGCCGGCAAGAGCACCGTCTTCCATCTGCTGCTGCGCTTTTACGATCCGCAGTCCGGCAGCGTCCGGCTTGACGGCGTCGATGTGCGCCGCGCCGATCCGCGGGCGGTGCGCGCCCGCATCGGCGTGGTGCCGCAGGACCCTGTGATCTTCTCGGCCAGCGCCGCCGAGAACATCCGCTATGGCCGGCCGGAAGCGAGCATGGCGGACATCCGCGCCGCCGCCGCGGCCGCGCACGCTCTGGACTTCATCGAGAAACTGCCGGCCGGCTTCGACACCTTTCTGGGCGAAAAGGGCGTCCGCCTGTCCGGCGGCCAGCGCCAGCGCATCGCCCTGGCCCGCGCCATACTGCGCGACCCGGCGGTGCTGCTGCTCGATGAGGCGACCAGCAGCCTCGACGCCGAGAGCGAGCGCATGGTGCAGGAGGCCCTGAAAGACGTGATGCGCGACCGGACCACCATCGTCATCGCGCATCGGCTGGCGACGGTGCAGAATGTCGACCGCATCGCGGTGCTCGACGGCGGCCGGCTGGTCGCCACCGGCACCCATGCCCAGCTCATGCGCCAGGGTGGGCTCTATGCCCGGCTGGCCGCGCTGCAATTCGACCAGGCGGCAGCGTCACGCGGCCCCGAAAGCCTCGCCCGCGTCGCGGCAGGCGAATAAACTCGTCGTCGGCATCAGAACCCGGGAGGCATCCCATGCCCTATCTCGCGATCACCACCAATGTCCCGCTGGAGGGCGATGCCGCCGACCGGCTGATGCACGAAGCCTCCACCCTGCTGGCCGAGAGCCTGGGCAAGCCCGAGCGCTATGTCATGGTTTCGCTGCGGCCCAACACGCCGATGCTGTTCGGCGGCGAGCCGGCTTCCACCGCCCATCTCGATCTGCGCAGCATCGGCCTGCCGGAGAGCGCCACGCCGGCGCTGTCGCAGAAGCTCTGCCAGCTGATGCAGCGCATGCTCTCCATCACGGCCGACCGGGTGTTCATCAATTTCGCCGACGTGCCGCGCGCCCTGTGGGGCTGGAACGGCCGCACATTTTGAACTGATCCACGCCCATGCGCCGGCCGACGGCGTCGGCTTGCCGCTCCGGAAAGACGAGTCATGAGCGACGCCCTGGCCACCATCGCCCGACCGGAGCGCGGGGCGCGCCTGGCCTTCGTCATTCTGCTGCTGGGGGCCGTCGGCATCGCCTTTGCCCCCATCTTCGTGCGGCTGTCGGAGGTCGGGCCGGTGGCCACCGCCTTCTGGCGGGTCTGCCTGGCGGCCCCGGTGCTGTGGCTGTGGATGTCGGCGAGCCCGCCGCGCCCGGGCGGCCGCACCCGCAAGCCCGAGAGCCTGCGCGACTATGCCCGGCTGTCGCTGGCCGGGGTGTTCTTTGCCGGCGACCTCGCCTTCTGGCACTGGGCCATCCAGTTCACCTCGGTCGCCAATGCCACGCTGCTGGCCAATTTCGCGCCCATCTTCGTAACGCTGGGTGCCTGGGCGCTGTTCGGCGAGCGCTTCAGCCGCACCTTTCTGGCCGGCGGCGCCATCGCCCTGGCCGGGGCCACGGTGCTGATGGGCGACAGCCTCAGCCTCGGCGGCGACCATCCCTTCGGTGATCTGCTCGGCCTGATCACGGCGATGTTCTACGGCGCCTATATCCTGACCATCGGGCGGCTGCGGGCGGATTTCTCCACGCCGACCATCATGGCCTGGAGCAGCATCACCACCGGCCTGGTGGTGCTGCCCATCGCGGTGCTGTCGGGCGAAACGCTGATCGCGACCTCGCTGGCCGGCTGGGCAGCCCTGCTCGGCCTCGCCTGGGTCAGCCATGCCGGCGGCCAGAGCCTGATCGCCTTCGCGCTGGCGCATCTGCCGGCGGCGTTTTCCTCGGTCAGCCTCTTGCTCCAGCCGGTGATCGCGACCATGCTCGCCTGGGTGATTCTGGCCGAACCGCTCGGTGCGCTGCAGGGCCTTGGCGGCGCCATTGTCCTGACCGGAATTCTTCTCGCCCGCCGCGGCACCCGCCGCCCGCCCGATCGTTTGTCCGAAGAGGCCGCCGCCATCCCCAATCCGGCCGGCCGCAACGCCACCAGAAGATAGGAAAAGCGCTATGGCCCTGAAATTTGCAAGGACCCTCGCCGCTGCGGGTCTGGCCGTGACCCTGGCGACCGGGGCGGCCGAGCTGCGCGCCCAGGACGAAGCCCCGGCCGAAGACCCGGTGGTCGCCACCGTCAATGGCGAGGAGATCCGCCGCTCCGAGGTGATGGCCGAGATCGAGAACCTGCCGCCGCAATACCGGCAGGTGCCGCCTGCGGTGCTCATCCCCGCCATCGCCGAGCAGATGGCCGCCGGCGTGCTGATCCGCGAGGCCGCCTATGACGCCGGGCTCGACGAGACCGAGGAGGTGCAGCAGCGCCTGGCGCAGGCCGAGGAGCGCATTATCCAGGAGGTCTGGCTGGAACGCCGGCTCCAGGAGCGCATGACCGAAGAGGCGATGGAAGACGCCTATGAGGCCTATCTGGAGGAGAACCCGCCGGCCGAGGAGGTGAGCGCCAGCCATATCCTGGTCGAGACCGAGGAGGAGGCACAGGGCCTGATCGACCAGCTCGATGACGGGGCGGATTTCGGCGAGCTGGCCCGCGAGCATTCCATCGGCCCGAGCGGCGAGCAGGGCGGCGATCTCGGCTATTTCCAGCGCGACCAGATGGTCGAGCCCTTTGCCGATGCGGCCTTCAACCTGGAGCCGGGCAATTATACGCAAGAGCCGGTCGAAACCCAGTTCGGCTGGCATGTCATCAGGGTCGAGGATGCCCGCGTCGGCCAGCCGCCGACCCGCGAGGATGTCGCCGACCAGCTGGAGCAGAACCTGCGCCAGGCCCTGGTCCGCGAAATCCTCGACGACCTGCTGGCCGATGCGGAAATCGTGCTTTACGGCCCGGACGGCGAGCCGATGCCGCAGGGCGAAGGGCCGGCTGCGGCACCGGAGGCCCCAACGACAGAGGGCAGCGAGTAAACCCCGACAGCCTTCTCTGGTCGGGGTGTTGACCCTGGGCCGAAAGGTTTACGGGTTGGCGGATCGTGACCCGCTTTCAGATTGGGGCCGGTCGGGGGTTATACCCCCGAACGCTGGTTTTGCAGCCTTGTGGGCTATGAAACGTTCGGGTCGGGAGTACAACTCCCGACCCGCCTTGGAGGCGCGGGCATCCCTGCCCGCATTGGATTGCGGGCACCATGCCCGCATTGGATTGCGGGCACCATGCCCGCATTGGATTGCGGGCACCATGCCCAGGACATCGACCGCACTCGCATGACCCCTTCGCCGCTTGCGCCCGATCGCTTTCCCGACCTTCCTCCCGTGGCCGGGGTGCGGCTGGCGGCCGGCGCCTGCGGGCTGAAGCGCAACGGCGCGCGCGACCTGATGCTGGCGACGCTGGAGCCCGGCACGACCATGGCCGGGCTCCTCACCCGCTCGCAATGCCCGTCGGCGCCGGTGGAATGGTGCCGGTCGATCCTGCCGCACGGCATGGGCCGGGCCATCGTCGTCAATTCCGGCAATGCCAATGCCTTCACCGGCAATGCCGGCGACGAGACGGTGCGCGAGACGGTGATTGCCGCCGCCCAGCTGCTGGGCTGCAGGCGGGAGGCGGTCTATGTCGCCTCGACGGGCGTGATCGGCCAGACCGTGGCAGCCAACCATATCGGCCGTTCGCTGCCCGGCCTGATGGACGCCCTGGCACCCGACGCCTGGGAGCCGGCGGCCGACGCCATCCGCACCACCGACACCTTTCCGAAAGGCGCCGTCCGCACCGCCCGCATCGGCGAGACGACGGTCACCCTCTGCGGCATCGCCAAGGGGTCGGGCATGATCGCGCCGGACATGGCGACCATGCTGGCCTTCGTCTTCACCGATGCGCACCTGCCGGCCGACGTGCTGCGCGGCGCGCTGCGGCCGGCCGCCGACCGCTCGCTGAACTGCGTCACGGTCGACGGCGACACCTCGACCAGCGACACCCTGCTGCTCGCCGCGACGGGCCGGGCGGCGCACCCGCCGGTCGCCGACCATCGCGACCGGGCCCTGAACGATTTCCGCCGCGCCCTGGAAGCGGTGATGGTCGACCTGGCACAGCAGATCGCCCGCGACGGCGAGGGGGCGCAGAAGCTGATCACCATCACCGTCACCGGCGCCGCCTCGCGCCGGGCGGCCCGGCGGGTGGGGCTGACCATCGGCAATTCGCCGCTCGTCAAGACGGCGATCGCCGGGGCCGACGCCAATTGGGGCCGGATCGTCATGGCGGTGGGCCGGTCCGGCGAGCGGGCCGACCGCGACCGCCTGTCGATCGCCATCGGTGGCGTCGACATCACGCGGGAGGGCCGCATCGTGCCGGGCTATGACGAGGCACCGGTGGCCGCGCATATGCAGGGGCGGGAAATTGCCATCGCCGTCGATCTCGGCATCGGCCGCGGCCGGGCGACGGTCTGGACCTGCGACCTGACCCACGGCTATATCGGCATCAACGCCGACTACCGCAGCTAGCTGCAGATCCCATGGCCATTCCCGAGCGCCTTGAAACCCGGCGGCTGCTCCTGCGCCGGCACAGGCCGGAAGACGCTCCCGCCCTGGTCCGGGCGCTCGACAACTGGGCCGTGGTCAAATGGCTGGCCGAGGTGCCGCTCCCCTATACCCTGGAGCAGGCGCTCGACTGGATCGCGCTGACCCGCACGGCCTGGCAGCAGGGCCGGGACTACCAGCTGCTGATCACCCTGAAGCCGGGCGGCACGGTGATCGGCCAGATCGGCCTGCGCGTCGACACGCCCTTCGAGCCGGTCGAGCGGAGCGCCGAGCTCGGCTACTGGCTGGCCGAGGCCGATTGGGGCCATGGCTATGGACCGGAAGCGGCCGGCGCCATGGTCGATTTCGGCTTCCGCCGTCTTGGCCTTGACCGGATCCGGGCGACCTGCCTGCCCGACAATCACCGCTCGCTGACGGTGCTGACCGGGCTGGGGCTGCGCCCGGCCGGCAAGACCTGGCTGCACTTCGTCGCCCGCGGCGCCACCCTGGAGGTTCTGGAACTCAGCCTGGACCGCGCAACCTGGCGGGCGTCGATGCGGGCCGACACGGCTCCCGCGGACCCGGTATGAGCGGGGCGGAGACAGCGCCGCGCCGGCTGCTGCTGGTCGCGGCCGTGGCGCTGGTCGATGCCGATGGCCGGGTGCTGCTGGCCCGCCGGCCGCCCGGCAAGGCGATGGCCGGCCTCTGGGAGTTTCCCGGCGGCAAGGTGCATGACGGCGAGACGCCGGAGGCGGCGCTGATCCGCGAGCTGCGCGAGGAGCTGGGCATCGACACCGAGCAGGCCTGTCTCGCCCCCTTCACCTTCGCCTCGCACGCCTATGACGATTTCCACCTGCTGATGCCGCTTTATGTCTGCCGGCGCTGGCAGGGCACGGCCACGCCGCTGGAGGGCCAGGAACTCGCCTGGGTCCGCCCCCTGCGCCTCCGCGACTATCCCATGCCGCCGGCCGACAAGCCCCTCATCGCCATGCTCCAGGATCTGCTGTAGGCGCCGGCCGGCATCGCATCTGCAGGACCGGTTTCGGTCCCTGCAGCCTTTCCTCAAGTCTCTGCATTCGCCGCCAAATCTCTGAACGCGGCTCGGCCTTCTCAGACAGCCATTGAGTTCGGCTCTCATAATGATGCGATCCATGGCCAGCGCCGCCTGCGAACCTCTATTGAGAGCGGAAGCGTTCGAGACCTTGGGGGGGTAATTCTCCGCCTAGCGAACATCCAGGGTGAGGGCGACGTCGAGCACGGTCGTGTGGCGGCCATCGGAAAAGGCGCGGGTCTCCGGCACTTCTTCGAAGACGAGTTTGATGGCGCCGCCGGCAGCCCGGCCGATGGCGCGGCTTGCCGGCTCGTCCGCCAGGTCGACCAGCAGCAGCGGCACGGCATTGCGGGCGAAAATGTCGGCGACGTCGAGCGCCGGCACGCCCGGCTGCGGCGCTGCCGCCAGCGGCCGCCGTTCCGCCGCCACCTCGACGTCGCCGGTGGCCGGCACGAATCGGTCGCCCGGCGCCAGCAGGCTGATGCGGAAGCGCGCCGGGCCGGACCCGTCGCTCTCCACCATGCGGATCAGGGCGACGCCGCGGTCGCCGGCCACTCGCCAGGGGCCGCCATCGCCCGGCACCACCACAGCCGTCGCCTCGTCGATGCCGACGCCGACCGCCTGGCCGCGACGGATCATCTGCCAGAGATGCCGGCCCAGCAGGCCGCGGGCAAAGAAATGCGCGTCGACCAGCACGTCATCGACCAGCCCGAAACCATCCGCCTCGAACAGCCGGTTCTCCAGAAGCGCCTGGACGCTGCTCAGCGCACCGCATTCGCACAAGGTGACCTCGCCGACGATCATCGCTCCGGCGCTGCTGCCCGAGATGACGGCCCCGTCCTCCTCATAACGCCGGCGAACGACCCGCAGGGCCTCCGTCGGCCGGCCGCGCGGCCGCCAGACCTCCGACAACAGCTCCGGATCGCCGCCGGTGAAATAATAGCCGCCGCAGCCACCGAGGCGCGCCAGCACGGTGCGGTCGGCGATGCTGCCGGCGTCGATATCGAGGATCTGCACCGGCACGCCGCGGCCGGCAAAGCGCCCGGTTTCGGCGCTCTGGGCCATGCCGTCCATCGCCGTGGTGATGACGCAGAGCGGTCCGTCCGCCGCCATTGCCGCGACAACGGTCTCGGCGAAGCCGGAGGAGGCCGGGCCGCCGCCCTCCAGGACCAGCATGCCGCGGTCGGGCGCCTGGGCTGCCGCGGCCGACACCACAAGACAAAGCCCGGCCAGACCGGGAAACAGGCGGCGCATCATCGGGGCGCTCCTTATGCCGGATCCTGATCCCCAGCAGTCGGCCGGACCTTTGTGGCACCCCTGTGACTCACGGAACACCGTCGCGGCGCGGGCCGGCAAGGCCGGTCTCAATCGGGCAGGCAACCAGTTTTTGCCGTGGTTCCCGATCAGGTCATTGTATCGGGCGAGCGAGACTGTCTGTCCTGTCCGCTCCGTCTTCCCTGTCTGCCGGCCCCATGAATCCGTATACGCCCACAGGCGGTGCGCTCCATACAATACGCCTTAGTCCATTGTCTATGAGTGTCGCGTCCAGCCCTACAAGGCCGGCAAGGCGCCCAACCAGCGTCCGCTCGCCCTCAACCCGCTCGACTTCCTCCCAACCCGGCGGCAAAAGCCCGCCTGTGTGACCAGCCTCCACAGGCAACACGATCAAGGCGTCTTCGGGAGGATTGCCGCGAAGCACGGTTTCCTCGCGCTCCGGCTGGTGGAGATGCTGTCCAGCCAAGACCTCCTCCTGGCTGGCTCCTTGCCATATGAGGAAGAACTCCGCCCGCCTCTTAATGAGGCTCGTGGTGTAAACTGGGCTGTCCGCCGCAAGGGCGGCGACGGTCCGCTCAGCCAGCCGGGGCGACGTGTTCTCGAGATCCAAAGCAAGCAGGTAGGATCCGAGGATGGCAGATCCGATGAAGCAAGCCACGACCGGGCGGCCTATTGCAAGATGTCGCAACCAGACCCCAACCATAATTGCCGCTATGACCGCAGGCACAGCAAAATATCGCGGCAGAGACCGAAGCCCAAGAATATACGAATCAAAGAACATCCAAGAGAAGAATGCAACTGCCATCAGGCCAAGAAAACGTTTTTGCCGGCCATCGAACGACCCGTGACGGACAATAAACCAAGCCGCTGGCACAACAGCCCAGAATAGCAGGGCCATCTCCTGGTTCAAGAACAACGCAGCCCACGGTCCAATCAGGACATCGTTTGTCAGGTTCCCCGTACCAGCAGCATGTTCACCGGTTACATGGAGAGCCGGCGTTCCATGCGAGGAAAAGACCGTATGCAGCCGGTAAAGCGGGTCGCCCGTCATCATGGTGAAATAGAGTGTCTCAAGTCCTACCGGCACAAGCCAACCCACGCCGATCAAGAAGTAGGCGAGGCGACGCTCGGCAAGGAAGTACAGGCCGAAGACCAGGGCAAGCACGGCGGCCGTCTCACGGTTCAGGAACGCCACTCCCGCAAGAGCGCCGCATAAAACAAGCAGCCAGAACCGGTGACGCTGCTCACGCCAAAGCGCAAAGAGCGACAGCGAAGCGACGCAAAAAGCCGCCTCGCTAATATCCGGACCAAGTATGGTTGCCCAGACGACGAATAAAGGCGTGGTCGCGACTATCAAACCGGATAAGAAACCCGTCTGTCTATCAAAGAAGTGGCTAACAAGGAAAAAAATTAAAACAACTGTTGAGACATAATAAGCAACCGAAGGAAGTATTGATTGAATCTCCCCGAAACCAAACACTGCGAATGAAATCGCTGTCGGTATCGTCACAGGATGACGAACAGCCCAGTGACTGTCGCCAACGAAGGCTTCTTCATTTAAGAGTCTTTGTCCGGCAGAGACATAGGCGATATCATCAGAACCGAGATGTCCGATCCACACGCCCCCAACGAGCGGAGCGGATAGCACAAGCAGAAGAACAACAAAAACAAGTGAGCGCATCATCTTTTCGTCTTTCTTGGAAAAACTGTGAAACAGAAGAAATGAACCGCCCCGGGTTTGCCGGAGGCTGGTTGGTATGAGTCCCTACGCCGCCATCGTGGTCTCCCTGAGGGTCTCATGATAGCGGGCTTCGGCCTCGGCGGGGGGTATGTTTCCGATCGGTCCCAGCAGGCGGCGCGTGTTGAACCAGTCCACCCACTGCAGGGTCGCGAACTCGATGGCCTTCACGTCGGCCCAGGGGCCACCCCTGTTGATGACCTCGGTCTTGTAGAGGCCATTGATGGTCTCGGCCAGGGCGTTGTCATAGCTGTCGCCGAC
>JAAAOG010000140.1 GCA_009909005.1 Alphaproteobacteria bacterium
GGTCGGCGACAAGCTCTGGCGCCTGCCGCTCGACGAAGGCTATGACAAGGACATCGAGAGCCAGATCGCCGACATGAAGAATGTCGCCAGCAATCGCTGGGCCGGGGCAGGGATCGCGGCGCAGTTCCTCAAGCGCTTCGTCAAGGACGGCGTGCCGTGGGCGCATCTCGACATCGCCGGGGTGACCTGGGCGAGCAAGGATACGCCGCTGGCGCCGAAGGGCGGCACCGGCTATGGGGTGCGCCTGCTCGACCGCTTCGTCGCCGACGCTTATGAGGGATAGGTGCCGGACCTCCGGCAGACCGGGCCCTACCAGGCTTGCGGGCGGAAGCTATCGTCGTTGAGGACGGTGACCGTGTCGCCGGACTGCCCGACTACATAGAGGCCGCGGCGATAGGCGTATTTACCGGCATCCTCGTCGATGACCATGCCGGCGACCGCGCCATAGACAATCCGCGGGCCGTATTCCGGGAAATAGAGCTTGAAGTCGGCCATCCGCGCGAGATGCTCGTTGACATCCGAGACCTTCAGCCTGCTCTTGACCTCGACGCCGACGACATAGTCGGCATTGACGACGAGAAGGTCGAATTCCGTCGACTTGCCGTCGGCCCTGGCTTCGACTTCCCGGTGGACGCTATGCACCGGAATATTGCGTTCGGCGAACAGCCGTTTCATGGCCGGGGCGACCATGCCGATGGTGAACTGGGAGATGCGCTCCGACAGGCTGCCATAGCGCCTGTCGAGCTCCGCAGACCGCGCCTTGTTCTCTGCAATATGAAGATCAATGTGCTCGCGCATTTCCTCGATTCGGGCCGCGAGGCGCTCGTCAAATTCGATGAGCTTCTCCAGCCGTTCGTCCAAATCAGGGCGATTCCCGGGCTGTTGCTCAGTTTCTCCTGTCATCTTCTCCGCCTGTCCCGAAAGGTGAGAGGGGCGACCCGTCTCGCATCAGGTGCGTCGAGGTTCCGGCGCGGGCCGTGTCGGCATACACGGGCACATGCCAAAATGGTAGTCCTCTGACTGACGCCAAAGCCGGCCGGCCTCCGGCAGCCGCAGCGGGGCATATCCCATGACCGAAGTGCGATTCTATCACCTGACCCGCAAGCGGCTGGAAGAGGCGCTGCCCGAACTCCTGGAGAAATGCCTGGAGCGCGGCTGGCGGGCCGTGGTCATGGCCGGCTCCGAGGAGCGGGTCGAGGCGCTTGCCCAGCATCTCTGGACCTGGCGCGAGCGCTCCTTCCTGCCGCACGGCACCGCCCGCGATGGCGAGGCGGAGCATCAGCCGGTCTGGCTGACGGCCGCCGACGAGGCGCCGAACGGGGCGACCGTGCTGTTCCTCACCGACGGCGCCGAGTCGCGGGATCTCGAGCGCTACCAGCTCGTCTGTACGCTATTCGACGGCAAGGATGAAACGGCGGTGACGGCCGCTCGCGGGCACTGGCGAACCTGGAAAGAAGCCGGCCACAGCCTGACCTATTACCAGCAGACTCCGAC
The DNA here is from genome assembly GCA_009909005.1 of Alphaproteobacteria bacterium. GTDB lineage: Bacteria > Pseudomonadota > Alphaproteobacteria > DSM-16000 > Inquilinaceae > JAAAOG01. The sequence goes on from JAAAOG010000140.1 coordinate 1,495, forward strand.
CGGCGGCTGGGAACGCAAGGCCTGAGCGGGACTGGCGCGCCCTGCCGCTGGCCGCCGCCGGCCGGGCATCGCAACCCGCCCTTCGTTCGTGCAACGGGCGGGGGGATTTCCCCCGCCCCTGCGACAACGGGCCTATTTCGCGCCAACCTTGGCGAGAACGGCTTCGATCTGCTCCGTCACAGCCTCCATGCTGGCCATGCCGTCGACCTTTTGCAACACACCGCGTTCGGCATAGTAGGGGAGGATGGGTGCGGTCTGGGCGTGATAGGCCGCCAGGCGTTTGCGCACCGTCTCCTCATTGTCGTCGGAGCGGTGGGTGAATTCGGTGCTGCCGCAGGCGTCGCAGACGCCGTCGACCTTGGGCGGCTTGCTCTTGGCATTGTAGAGCGCGCCGCATTTGGCGCAGCTGAAGCGGTTGACGATGCGATCGACAAGGCCGTCCTCGTCGACTTCCAGCTCGATCACGGCATGGAGGGACAGGCCTTTATCGGTCAGCAGCCGGTCGAGCATCTCGGCCTGCGGGACGGTGCGCGGGAAGCCGTCGAGGATGAAGCCGTTGGCGCAGTCGGGCTCTTCGACCCGCTCGGCGATCATCTTGCCGATCAGCTCGTCCGAAACAAGCTGCCCGGCGTCCATCACAGCCTTGGCCTCCTGGCCCAGCGGGGTGCCGCTGGCCACCAGCGCCCGCAGCATGTCGCCGGTCGACAGCTGCTTGATGCCGTGCCTCTCCTCCAGGATGCTGGACTGGGCACCCTTGCCGGCCCCCGGCGGCCCCAAAAGAATAAGGATCATGGTCGACGTCCTCCAAAACGCGGTCCCTGGTCGATTCGGCTCACCTCCATGCTAGCCAAAGCGGTGCGGGCGACAAAGTGCGACGCCCTGACCGGGACATTTTGACGGCGATGCCCGACGGGTTCGTGCGTTAACAGGTGACGCGGGGAACTCAAGGGTTCACTGTGACATGTTTGAGGGCGACCCGACGGGAGGCCCGGATGCGGCCGCCGGAGAACCGACTGCGGGACCGGAGCGACCATGACCATCACCCCGACACCGGACCACTGGAACTACGATCCGCACTATACCCGCTATCTCGCCTATGACCCGGAGGCCCTGGTCGACCGGGCCGGCGCGCTCTCCGGCGCGACCGTGCTCGATCTCGCCTGCGGACCGGGCCGGGCGACGCTGGCGGCGCTGGAGCGCGGCGCCCGGCGGGTGATGGCCGTGGATTTCGTGCACGACACCATCGACCGCCTCGCGCGCGAGCATACGGAGATCACGGTGCGCGGCTGCGATGTGGTGACGGCGTTGCAGAACCTGCCGGAATTCTACGACCTCGTCCTCTGCCATCAGGCGATCAATTACTGGCTGCTGCGCTGTCCGGCCAATCTGATCGTCAACCGGCTGAAGCCCGGGGGCCGTTTCGTGTTCAACACGATCAATACGGCACCGCCGACCGAGCCCAAATCCTGGGACTATGTCGAGGAGGGGCGACGCTTCCACGAAACCCTCTATCGCGTCGGAGACACCATCTACCACGTGCAGACGGCGACGGGACTCGCACCCCATATCAACTTCTTCGACTGGATTCCGCGGGAAACAATCCGGCGGTTGCTGGGCGAGAAACTCGATCTCGTCGAGCTGGTCGAAGGCAACACGTCCGTGTGGATTTGCACCCGGCGCGGCGGAACACCAGCCGGCGGCTATGACTGGACCCAGGCGGCGCCGCCGCCTTGAGCGTCAGGCAGCGGCGGTTTCGGCGAAAACAGCGACAAACTCACGCAGATCGATGTCCCCGACCATCACGTTCCACAGCGCCGGCAGTTCGTCGATCCGGGTGCGATAGAGCAGAATCCCCAGCCGCGTCACCGGCGCGAGGGCGTAGGACGCAAACCGGTCCCCGGGAAGGCCGGCAGGCTCCAGCGACCGGGCCGGCGCGGCGGTCCGAAAACGCCAGTGCCGGTACGGGGTTCCGTGCCGGTTGCGGCGATCCTGTGCGACCAGCGCCTGGCCATGGACTGCCCTTGCCCAAAGAAACACGCACACCAGCAAGGGGAGGCTGAGAAGGATAAGGGCGGCGGCGATGAGAGTGTTGCGACTCGTCATGAACATCATCATTGGAAGTGCAGGGGGTGCCGAAAACGCGGGCCGCATCCGACAGGCCGTATCGAGTGTGTCCTGCATGCCTTAATAACATCTTGTCGGCGGTAATTATGGCGCTTTGATGAAGCTGCGAGGCAGTCGCGCCGGTGACTCTGTCGCAGCCTTGTGTCCCGGCGCCGCAGGCTATCCGCGCCGCAGGGCTATGGTAGTGTACCCGGCCGTTATCACCGAGAGGCGCCATCGCCCCCCGAAAAGGTTCTCGACCCATGTCCGTTGCCGCTCCGCCCGCCGCGCCCGTGCCCTTTATCGATCTCGCCGCCCAGCGCCGGCGGCTGGGCGATCGGGTCGACCGGGCCATCGCAGCCGTGCTGGACCACGGAAAATTTATCATGGGACCGGAGGTCGACCGGGCAGAGGCGGCGCTGGCGGCGTTTTGCGAGGCGGGCCACTGCATCAGCTGTGCGAGCGGCACCGACGGCCTGGCGTTGGGGCTGATGGCCTGGGAGTTGAGGCCGGGCGATGCCGTGCTTGTCCCGGGCTTCACCTTCGCCGCGACGGCGGAGGTTGTCGCCTGGCTGGGTGCCGAGCCGGTCTTCGTCGATGTGCGGCCGGACAGCTTCAATCTCGATCCGGCCGGGCTGGAGGCCGGCATCGCGGCGGCCCGCAAATGCGGGCTGAGGCCGCGCGCGGTGATGGCGGCCGATCTGTTCGGCCAGCCGGCGGACTATGATGCGATCGCCGAGTTCGCGCGGGCCCATGACATGGCCGTGTTTGCGGATGCGGCGCAGAGTTTGGGCGCGCGCTACAAGGAACGGCCGGTCGGCACCCTGGGCGACTTTACCGCCACCAGCTTTTATCCGCCGAAGCCCCTTGGCTGCTACGGCGATGGCGGCGCGGTCTTTACTGAGGATCCCGAGCGGGTCGGGCCGCTGATCTCTCTCAGGGAACATGGCTACGGGTCGGACAAGTACGACCATGTCCGCATCGGCATGAACGCCCGCTTCGACACGATCCAGGCTGCGATCCTGCTGGAGAAGCTGGCGATCTTTCCGGAGGAGATCGCCGCCCGCCAGACCGTCGCAGCGCGCTATGGCGAGGGCTTGGCCGATATCGTCACGGTGCCGATGGTGATGGACGGCTCGACATCCGTCTGGGCGCAGTACACGATTCGCGTGCCGCAAGGACGGAGGGCGCAGATCGTCGCCGGGCTCAAGGCGCGGAATGTCCCGACGGCGGTGCACTATCCGCGGCCGCTGCATCGCCAGGCCGCCTTCGCGCGCTATCCGGTGGCCGAGGGTGGCCTTCCGGTAGCGGAGACTCTGGCCGAAACGGTGCTCAGCCTGCCCATGCATCCCTATCTGCAGCCCGACCTGCAGGACTCGGTCATTGCGGCCGTCCGGGCAGTGGTCGCGGATGTTCAGGCTTTTTCAGGGAACCCCTCATCTTAACGATCCTTTTACGCTTGGCTCTCTAGCCTTTTCGACGAATTGGAGCGGTTTTGGCGCGTTGCGGGAGGCAGACTGATGAGGGATGGACAGAGCCAGGCGCTGTGGCACCCGGGGATGGAGCCCGGACCGGTCGGAGGTCGGGAGGCGGTTGACGTCCGGCGGAACCGCCTGAGCCCGTTCACGGCCGTCGTCGTCATTCTGGGCTTGAGCGGCGCCCTGTGGGCGCTGCTGGCGCTGGTTCTGGCGGCGCTGCTGGCCTGAGCGGACAAGCCGGCGCTTCAATCGTTTTCGTTGAATCCCGTCGGAAACTCATTTACGCTTGCGAGCCAGTCGGGGAGAGAGCGGCCAAAGTCGCTCCCGGACGCTTTGGAAACTCTGCTGTCGGGGCGAGGTGGGATGGAACATTCGGGCTTGGTCCGCGAACTGGTCGATCGCTGGGGACCGCGTCTCGAGCCTTTGCCCTGGCCCGAACGGCTTGAGCTTCTGGCCGATATTCACGAACAATTGTTCGAAGATATCGGGGACCTCCAGCGTTATGCCGAGATTTCGCCGCAACTGGTCGCCGGCCTGATCGATCGCTGGGGCATGCCGCCGGTTGTCTGCGATGAGCAGGCGCATATCTACGCCAACTCCGCCGTAGATTTCCATCGGGCCGCATCCGGTGAATGGTTTCACCGGAGCCACGATTCGGATGGAAGCCGCGGGAAAACACGACGTCCGGCCTTGAAGACCCAGGAGTCCATCGATCGCAGGCGGGCCCCGCGCGTGGTCGTGGACCGCCCGACCACGCTGGTCGCCAGCGGTCGGCCCCTTGGCTGCCGGCTTGTCGATGTGTCCACGAGCGGGGCCGGGATCGAAGTCGCGGAACCGCTCAGCCTCGGGTCGCGGATCGAGATCGATTTGCCGAACGATCGCAAGGCTGCCGGCAAGGTCGTTCGGGCCGAGCCGCCGAGCTTCGGCCTTGTTTTTGCCACGCCCATTCCCTCGGAAACCGTCGCCGCCCTGCAATAGCTCCTGCTTTCGACGTATTTGCTACGGTATCGAAGAAATTTTAAGATCTGCCGATCAAGAATGCCGTTGGCGAAAGACGGCAATTCGGGATCGGATTTGCGTGACAGGACTCTCACGACGCGACCTTCTGGCAGCCGGGTTGGCAGCGGCAGCTCTGGGCTCTTCCGGGCGTGCCGGCGCCGAAGACACGGCCCCGACGGCGCGCGATTCGCGCGCCCTGGCCGGCAGCGGCCATATACGGCCCGAGTTCCGACGGTCGGGTCGGATCCGGCCGGAGGCGCTGGACCGCAGCCGGCCATTTGATCCCCCGGACCCGCAGGACGGGACACCGCTCGGCGGCGGCCCCACATCACCCGACCGCCTGCCGGACAGGGTGCTTCATCTCGCCAATCCGCGCACCCGGGAGCGGCTTGCGGTCACCTATTGCCGCAATGGCCGCTATGACCATGCGGCGCTGGCCCGGCTGAGCCACTTCCTGCGCGACTGGCGCCAGGACGCGGTGGCGCCGATCGACCCCCGCGTGCTCGACGTCCTGGCTCTCATCCAGAACGCTGCGGGAACGAACCGGCCCCTTGCGGTGCTCTCGGCCTACCGCACGCCGGCCACCAATGCCATTCTGGCCCGGTCGAACCCGGATGTCGCGCGCAACAGCTATCACATGCGCGGACAGGCCATCGACCTGACGCTGGCAGGGATCGCGACGGCGAGCCTGCGGGATTATGCGCTGTCGCTGGGCCTCGGCGGGGTCGGGTACTACCCCGCCCATGGCTTCATCCATGTCGATTCCGGCCCGGTGCGCTACTGGCAATCCTGAGCCGGGCCGGCCTATGCCACGCCGTCCAGGCGCTGGGGGTCGCCCGGTCCTTCCGCGGCGATCTTCAGCAAGTAGTCGCCATAGCCGGTCTTGCGCAGCGGCGACGCCAGTTTCTGGAGCTGGTCGGCATCGATGAAGCCCTGGCGAAAGGCGATCTCCTCCAGGCAGGCGATCTTCAGGCCCTGCCGGCGCTCGATAGTGTGCACGAAATTGCCCGCTTCAAGCAGGGACTCGTGCGTTCCGGCATCGAACCAGGCATAGCCGCGGCCGAGCCGTTCGACCTTCAGCAGCCCCTGTTCGAGATAGCGGCGATTGACGTCGGTGATTTCCAGCTCGCCGCGGGCCGACGGTTTCAGGGAGGCGGCGATGTCCAGGACGGCGTTGTCGTAGAAGTACAGGCCGGTGACAGCCCAGTTGGATTTCGGCGCTGTCGGCTTTTCCTCGATTGCGGTTGCCCTTCCCGCGGCATCGAAGCTGACCACGCCGTAGCGTTCCGGATCCTCGACCTGATAGCCGAAGACGGTGGCACCCTGGTCGAGTCGGGCAGCGCCGGCCGCGCGCGCCGCCATATTGTGCCCGAAGAAGATATTGTCGCCGAGGATCAGGCAGCAGGATGAGGCGCCGACGAAGTCCCGGGCGATGATGAAGGCCTGGGCCAGGCCTTCGGGCGCCGGCTGCACCGCATAGTGGAGTGACACGCCCCATTGGCTGCCGTCGCCCAGGCCACGCTGGAAGATCTCCTGGTCCTGCGGGGTGGTGATCAAAAGGATCTCGCGGATTCCGGCGAGCAGCAGCACCGAAAGCGGATAGTAGATCAGCGGCTTGTCATAGACCGGAAGCAGCTGCTTGCTGGTGGTCAGTGTCAGGGGATAAAGCCGCGTGCCGGCGCCGCCGGCGAGTATGATGCCCCGCATTGCAGTCTCCAGATCGGGTTGGGCCCGTTTGCGGGTCCGCAGCCCCTATAGCGTGACAGCGTCGTCGCTGCAATTTTTGTCGCCTCCCTGTCGATCGCCGACGTGGAGGTGGCAAACCGGATCAGCCCGAGCCGGCGGCGGGTGTCGTGAGGCCCAGGCGCTGTCCCCGATAGACGCCCTGGCGGATTGGTTCCCACCAGCCGGGATTGTCGAGATACCAGCGCACCGTTTGAGCGAGGCCGCTCTCGAAACTCTCACGCGGAGCCCAGCCCAGCTCGCGCCGGATCTTGCCGGCATCGATTGCATAGCGCGCATCATGGCCCGGCCGGTCGGTGACAAAGGTCATCAGCTGCTCATGCGGCCGGTGTGGCGAGTCCGGCAGCATCTCGTCCATCAAGGCGCAGATTGTACGGACGACGGCGATATTGGTGCGCTCGGCATCGCCGCCGACGGCATAGGTCTCGCCGATGCGGCCGCGTTCCATCACCAGCAGCAGCGCGCGGGCATGGTCCTCGACATGCAGCCAGTCGCGGATGTTCTCGCCGCGGCCGTAAATGGGCAGAGCCTTGCCGTCGAGCGCGTTGAGGATCATCAGCGGGATGAGCTTCTCCGGAAACTGCCGCGGCCCGTAATTGTTCGAGCAGTTGGTGAGGACGACCGGCAGGCCGTAGGTGCGGCCCCAGGCCCGCACGAGATGGTCGGAGGCCGCCTTGCTGGCGGAATAGGGCGAGCTGGGGTCATAGGCGGTGGTCTCGCTGAACCGGCCCTCGGCACCCAGCGAGCCGAAGACCTCGTCGGTCGAAATGTGCTGGAAACGGAAATCCAAGCGCCGCCCCGCATCGAGCGTGCCGTAATGGGCCCGCGCCGCCTCCAGCAGCGTATAGGTGCCCGCAATATTGGTGCGGATGAAGTCCGCCGGCCCATCGATCGAGCGGTCGACATGCGACTCGGCCGCGAGGTGCAGCACCCGATCCGGCTGGTGTTCGGCGAATACCGCATCCATCGCTGCGCGGTCGGCGATATCCGCCTGGACGAACCGATAGCGCAGATGGTCGGCGAGATCGGCCAGCGATGCCGGGTTGGCCGCATAGGTCAACGCATCGACATTGACGACGGCAGCCTCGGTCTCAGCCAGCAGCAGCCGCACGACGGCCGACCCGATGAACCCGGACCCGCCGGTGACAAGAATGTTCATAGCGACGAACTCGCAGCAATGTGTTGGCCCAGCCCGAGGGGGTTCTACCGCCTCCTGGACCCTTTTGGCAAATCGGCGCGTCGGTCCCGGTTCCCTGTGGCTGCGGGAGTCCGGTACTATCGATGGTCTCGCCGGTGCGGGATGGGCCGGCGGGCCCGGCGCAAGCCCTTGCGGAGACAGAAATGCAACGAATCACCGTGTCGCTCGACGACGAGACCGTCGGCCTGCTCGATGCGCTGCTGCAGGGGCGGGGGGCGACCAACCGCTCGGAGGCCATTCGCGACATCGTCCGCGAGGCGGCGGCCCGCGACAGGCTGGGGGCGGCGGAAGATGGCGCCGCCCAATGCGTGGCGACCCTGTCCTATGTCTACGAGCATGACCGGCGGGACCTGAACCGGCGGCTGACCGATGCCCATCACCATCGTCACGACCTGTCGGTGGCCAGCCTGCACGTGCACCTCGACCACGACACCTGCCTGGAGGTCGGCGTCCTCAAGGGGCCGCTCGCCGATGTCCGCGGACTGGCCGATGCCGTCACCAATGAGCGCGGGGTCCGGCATGGCAATCTTTTTGTGCTTCCGGCGCGGATCGAACGCGACCGGCACGAGCATGGCGAGGGCGAACCACGCGATCATGAGCACAGCCACATTGCCGTGTAGCCGGGACGCGCGCCCCTGGCCGCTCGGCCGGCCACTGCGGGCCGTGCGGTTACGCCAGCCGGTCTGCGGCCAGAAGGAGCAGGGCGGCGCCGGCGACGGCCGCCCCGAACAGGGCATCGCCGCGTCCCCAGCCGCCGCTCTCGCTTAGCGGCAGGCGCCCGGAGAAACCGCGACAGCGCATGGCCGCGTCGACCCGCTCGGCCCGTTCCAGGGCCCGTACCAGCAGCATGCCGGCGAGATTGCCATAGCTGCGCAGGCTGTGCAGCCCGGGCCGTCCGGTAAACCCCCGGGCGCGCATGGCCTCGACGAGCCGCCGGGCTTCCGTTCGGAAAATCGTGCTGTAGCGGCTGACGAACAGCAGTAGCTGCACCAGCCGCGCCGGCAGGCCGAGCCGCCCCAGGGCCGCGCCCAGCCGTACCGGGTCGAGACTGCCCAGCAGAGCGAAGACCGCCGTGACGCAGACGGCGATGCGGAGCGCCAGGGTGAGGGCCAGCATCAGGCCTTCGCTGCTGGCGGCCAGCGGGCCGACGGCGATCAGCGGGGTTCCGGGCGTCGTCAGCGGCAGCAGCACCAGAAGGACCAGCAGAAAGCCTTCGATGTGCAGCAGCCGCCGGCCGAGCCCGGCCAGGGACCGGTGTGCGGCAGCCGCCAGCGCCAGGGCTCCGGCGAGGGCCAGACAGAGCGCTGCCGGGCTGTTCAAAGCGACGACGGCAATCACCAGGGCCGTCGCGGACAGCACCCGCGTCCGAGGATCGAGCGCCTCCAGCCGGAAGCGCGGGCTCTCGCTGTCGGTCGTGACGGTGGTGATGCTCATCCGGTATCTCCGGGACGGCGGGACTCGCGGCGCAGCCGGTTCCGGGCCGAAACCCACAGCGCGATGCCGGCAAGGCCGACAATCATGCCGATGCCGCCGGCGATATCGTTGAAGCGCAGCCGCCCCTCGGCCGCTGCGTAGCTTTCGAGCAAGGGCCGGATTTGGCGGGCGACCGCCGCCTCGACACTGCGGTCGATCAGCATCTGCAAGGCCTCATGGCTGACGGTCAGTCCTTCCCCATCAGGGTTTGGGGGCCGGGCCGCGTCGCCGGCGGTCAGTTGCAGTGCCGATCCCGGCAGGCCGTTCACCGCGGATGCCGTCGCCGCTTCTGCCGGCGGGGCCGGGCCAAAGCGGTGGGCAGCAAGGGTGGTGGAGGCAACATGCCCGTCGCCGGCATCCAGCGTAATGGTCAATGCGGTCGGTACGGGCGGGGCAGGGAAGGCGAAGCGACCCCCGCCGTCGGTTTCGCCCCGGAAGATCGCCGCGCCGTCGGGCGCCGCGGCCCTGATGGCCACATGGGCCGGCCGGCCGCCGCCGATGAAGAAGCCATAGCCGCTGACCGAGCCGCCCTCGACGGTGGCGAAGACCCGCAGCCGGTGCGCCTCGGCCGGCGCGGCCGGCAATAGGGCAAGCAACACCAGGAGGGCCGCGATCGCCGGGCTGCGCATGGGCTTATTCCGCCGCCAGCGGGCGGGGCAGGCCGGCCGGGAAGACCTCCGGCTTGACCCGCTTGAGGAAACCGACGGCAAAGGCGGTGACCAGCGCTTCGGCGAGAAGCAGCGGTACATAGGTGATCCCCAGCACCTGGGCCGAAACGCTGTAGGCGCTGTGCGAGAGCAGCAGAGCCAGCACAACGCCGCCGGCCGTCAATGCCACGGCACCGGCCGCAGCCAGTCCGCCGGCCAGCATGGCCTGCGGCACGCTCAACCGTGATATCCAGGGTCCGGCCAGCAGGCCGATCAGAACGCCGGGCAGGGCGATGTTCACCGTGTTGATGCCCAGGGTCGTCAGGCCGCCGACTCCGAACAGGAGCATCTGAAGGGCGAGCGCCACCATGACGGCCGGGATCGCGGCGATACCGATGCTCAGCCCCATCAGCGCCGACAGCAGCAGATGCACGCTGGTCGGCCCGAGCGGGATCATCAGCAACGAGACGGTGAAGAAGGCGGCCGAGAGGATGGCGGTCCGGGCGATCCGGCTCTCATCGAGCCGCCGCAAGGCCAGCCCGACGCCGATGGCGGCGACGGCCCAGCCGCCGATCAACACCGGCGGCGAAAGCACGCCATCGGGAATATGCGCCACGGCCGCGCCCTCCTCAGCCGCCGGCCTCGGGCATGTCGGTCGCCTGCACCCAGATCAGGGCGCCGGTCTCGACCGGGGCAGGACTGCCGTCGGGGGCCGGCATCGGCTCGGCCGCTTCCGTCAGCGCGGCAAAGCCCCACCAGCCGGCCCGGGGCATGGCATAGGCGAACACGCCATCGGCATCGGCCCGGATGACCTGGGTCACGAAGGCATCATTGGGAATGCCGACCGTCCCGTCATTGCGATACTCCACCTCGACCTCGGCGAAAGGAACCGGCGCGCCATCCTCCTCGACGACGCCGCGGAAGAGATTGCCGGTCCACAGCCCCGTCGGGCGGGTGAGCGGCCGGATCTCGACAGGCAGGCCGACCATGGCATCCCAGCCCTCGCCGGAGGCATAGGAGTCCACAACCACCTTCGTGTAGTGGATGATGTGCTTGCCTTCCGCCGGCTCCCAATAAGGCTGCGGCGCCACATAGAACACCGCTGCGCCGGGTTCCGCGATGGTATGGCTGGCCGTCCAGGCCTGGTGGCCGTCGACCGTGGCGCTCTCCAGGCTGTCGAGCAGGTCGGTATCCGTGCCGTTATGCAGGACGCCGAAGCGCGCCGGCCGCACCATCTCCATGGCCGGCCCCTGCTCCATCGGATGGGTGAACCGGAGGTCGAGGGTGACGGAACCGCCGTCCGGCAGCACGTCCGCGCTCGGGATCAGCTCCTGGAAATGGGCGGCGGCCGGCCCGGCGAGACAGGCAACAGCCACCAGCGCTGCGGACCAGGCGGTCCGCCTGAGAATTGCGATCATGGGCTCCTCCGGCAACTCATCCGGTCCCGCCAGGCAGCGCCCGCCGGTCCGTATGACGATTTCGGAGAAGTTCACACCATCCGCGGAACAGCGTCAAGACCGCCGATAGTCTCGAGACTTCCGCCGCAGGAGGCTTGGGCGGGCAACCGGGGTGCCGGTCACTCCACCCGTTCGGCCTGGAGGGAGGGGCCGGCCACTTCCGCGCCCCATTCCTCGACCAGCTTTTCCTGGTGCTCGCTCAGGCGCGCGATCTCGCCCTCGTGCCGGCGCACCACGAAGGTCGCGATGACGGGCGGGATGGCGAACAACAGCATCCAGCCGAGCGCCGCCGCCCCGTACATGGTCAGCCAGTTGACTGGCTCGGACAGGAGGCGCAGGGCCTGCGGCAGGGTGTTCTCGCCGGACCACAAGGCGATGGCGGACGGCAGCACGCCGCAGAAATTCACCGGCGCCACGGTTATGGCGGCGTATTTGTCCGGATCCTGGTCGATGAGGAGCGCGACGAAGGTGGGAATCATCCCGGTGACCAGCAGCACGCTGGTCGGCAGGAAGAGGCCGGCCGCCAGCGCCAGGAACATCAGCAACAGGACGATCATCATCCCCTTGCCCGCCGAGCCGCCGCGTTTCCGCGGCCGAACCGGGGCGGGGCGCGGGCTCCGGCGGGGCGCCGAAGGACGGGCATAGGGGACCAAAGCCTGGCGCGACACGCTGGTTCTCCTACGAGGCATTGAGGATGACGATCGCAATCATCAAGGCTGCGGAGAGCAGGCCGCTGACCACGGCAGCCGTCTGCCGGCCGACGCCTTCGGCGACGCTGTTGCGGTTCATCAGCTCGTCCTGGCGATGGGCGATACTCCGGCCGGCGGCGGCATAGTCGCGGCAGGCGGCGCGAAAGGCCGCCGCATCGCGCCGCGCCAGATTGGTGTTGCTGAAGATGGCATGCAGCTTTTGCAGCAGGCCGCTCTTGGACTCGCTCTCCATGGTATCGCGAATGCGCTGCCGCAGGGTCCGGCTGTGGTAGCAGGTGATTGCCGGCTCCATCAGCGACGCCACCCAGCTGCAGAGATGCGGCAGAGGCTGCACGCGGGTCGCCTTCTGCAACTCGAAAAACAGGCCGAGCATGGCGAGCGACCGTTCGGAGCTGCCCTGATCTGCCGACAGGGCGTGGAACAGCCGGTCACTGAGCTTGGTCTGGCGCGACAGGACGAAGGCGGCGATGTGCCGGTCGAGCGGCTCGGCCGGCCGGTCGGCCGAGGCGGCGAGGTCTTCCAGTGCCCAGAGCAGACGTTCCAGGTCGAGAATGCAGGTCCCCGGCAGCAGCGGGCTTTGCAGCGGCATGGAGGGGTTGAGCTCATAGAGACAGCGTTCGATGCCGCCGCCGATCTCCTTCTGGTCCAGATACCCGCGCGCCCGGTCGAAGGCGGTGCTGAGCGAGACGAAATCGGCGTTGAATTTCTCCTGGGAGTTCACCCAGAACATCGGCAGCTGGGCGGTGATCATCTCCGCCAGTTCCTGAAATGCGCTGCCTTTGGCGAAGGCCTCGGCCAGCGCATCGCCAAGGCCGGTCGGCATGATCGAGCGGCCGCGGAAACGAATCGGTGCCGCCGGGTCGAGGGCGATGGCGACGCGCGCCACACGACGGTCCTCGACGCTGCCGCCGCGCCCGACCCGGGCGGAACGCATGGCCTCCTCCACCCGGTTGATCATCTCTTCCTGGTCGAGGCTGCGGCGGATCCAGTGGATCAACTCGCCCTTCTCGATCGCCTGGTTGGCGTCGAGCGTCTTGTCGCCCATTGCCGTGGCCAGGGTCCGGGCGTTCCAATAGTCCTGTCCGGCCAGCGTGAAGGGTCGCGAGGCCCGCAGCGGCGCATGCGCCTGGCGCGGGCTCATCCGCCGGCCGCTCAGCCATTGCTCCAGGTCATCGAGCGACCAGCGCGTGCCAACCGAATCGGTCAGGAGGCCGCGCACCGGCTCCAGCACCGCCAGCGGCAGCCTTGTATCGCCCACCAGGGCGACAAAACTGCCCTTTTCCGCCTTCTCATCCAACAGGGCGCGGTCGTCGAGATGGCCGCCGGGCAGATAGCCGAGCGAGAAATAAAGGATGGAGACGCCGACAGCGTAGAGATCGTCGGCCATGCTCCCGGGTCCGCGGCCGACCGGCTCGGCCATGCCGCGCTCGATCGTCTCGAAGGCGATGGGCTGGGTGTAGCCGACCGGGCAGGTGGCGCATTCCCCCAGCTGAACCTTCGCATTGTTCCCGTCGGCCTCCTGCAGGAACATGTTGGTGGGGTTGATCGCGCCGTGGAAGACCCGGCGAAGCCTGAGCTCAAGCATCGCCTGGACCAGCGGGTCGATGACCATGCGGGTCAGCTGGTCTTCATTGAAGGCGGTCCGGCGCTGCTTGGCCGATTTGGCCACCCGGGCGCCGCGCGGCCGCTCGAAAACGATAGCCGGGTGCTCTTTCCTGTCGGGCGGCCAGCGCACCACGCCGGAGGAGATGAGCCGCACCATGTTGCTGCTCTCAAGGCCCGGCAGCGAACCGATGACATCCCAGCGCGGCGGCAGGCCGCCATGGCAAATGTAGCCGACAAGCTCGGTGCGGGGTTCGCGCCGATCGATGGCGACGAAGGCGTTGGCCGTCGCGCTGTTCAGGTCCGGCAGCGGCTGATGCGCCTGGATTTCGTAACAATCCTTGAGCACCGCGACATCGCCGTCCGCGGACCCCGCGGGCGGGGCCATGCCGGAAGGCGCATCGGCGCCGTGGACGGGACTGCCGTCCTCCCGGGGCTCTTCAATGGCGGTGCTGTCGGGCATAACCGGGCGTTCGTTCCTGTCGACTGACGCGTCGCCCGATTTATAGCCGCCACAGGGCAAATGTTTTCTTAACGACCGAACCGCGAGTGCCGGCGATGTTCACCATCGCGCGGCTGTCGTCTTCTCCGGGACCTGCCGCCTACCCCTCGAACGGGTCGCGCATCAGGATGGTGTCGTCGCGTTCGGGGCTGGTGGAGAGCAGCGCGATCGGGGCGCCGATCAGCTCCTCGATCCGGCGGCTGTACTTGACCGCATTGGCCGGCAGGTCGGCCCAGCTCCGCGCGCCCTGGGTGCTTTCCGACCAGCCGTCCAGGGTCTCATAGACCGGCTCGACCGAGGCCTGGGCCATCTGCCCGGCCGGCAGCCGGTTGATGACCTCTCCGTTCAGCCGGTAGCCGGTGCAGATCCGCAGCTCTTCCAGCCCGTCCAGCACGTCGAGCTTGGTCAGCGCGATGCCATCAATGCCGGCGGTTCGCACCGCCTGGCGTACCATGACCGCGTCGAACCAGCCACAGCGCCGCTTGCGGCCGGTGACCGTCCCGAATTCCCGGCCGCGCTCGCCCAGCCGCCGGCCGATCTCATTGTCCTGTTCGGTCGGAAAGGGGCCGCTGCCGACCCGGGTGGTATAGGCCTTGGTGATGCCGAGAACGAAGCCGGTCGCCGCCGCCGGCATGCCGCTGCCGGTCGCGGCCTGGGCAGCGCAGGTGTTCGAGGAGGTGACATAGGGATAGGTGCCGTGATCGACGTCGAGCATCACCCCCTGAGCGCCCTCGAACAGGATCCGCTTGCCGGCCCGGCGCAGGGCGTCCAGCCGCTCCCAGGCCGCCCCCGCATAGGGGAGAATGCGCGGCGTGACCTCTTCCAGCCGGGCGAGCACCTCGGCCGGCGCGATCTCCGCGGCGCCAAGGCCGCGCAGCAGCGCATTGTGATGGGAGAGCAGGTGGTCGACCTTTTCGCGCAGGATCGGCGGCTCGGCGAGGTCGCAGAGCCGGACGCCGCGGCGCGCCACCTTGTCCTCATAGGCCGGGCCGATGCCGCGGCCGGTGGTGCCGATCTTGCCGGCGCCGCGCTCCAGCTCGCGGGCCCGGTCCAGCGCCCCGTGCACCGGCAGGATGAGCGGCGCGCTCTCGGCGATGAGCAGGGTTTCGGGGGACACGGGAATGTCCTGGGCGCGAACCCGCTCGATCTCTTCGATCAGCGCCCAGGGGTCGACGACCACGCCATTGCCGATGACCGACAGCGTGTGCGGCCGGACGATCCCGGAGGGCAGCAGGCTCAGCTTGATGGTCTTGCCGTCGATGACCAGGGTGTGGCCGGCATTGTGGCCGCCCTGGAAGCGGACGACGACGTCGGCGCGGCTGGCCAGCCAGTCGACGACCTTGCCTTTCCCTTCGTCGCCCCACTGGGCGCCGATTACGGTGACATGGGCCATGGCACGGTACGAACCTCGGACCTAAGGGGTGGAGGGGGCCGCGGACGGGTGTGCGGATCAGCCGGCGGACAGCGGTTGGGCCCGCCCATCCCGCAGCACATGGTCGCAACCCAGGCGCAATGCTTCGGCAAGCGGGTCGACGTCAGCATCGAGCCCGGCGAGCGTCACCCAGCCGTCGCGGCGAAAGGCGTCGGCGGTTTCCGGCTCCGTTCCGCTGGGGACGAAAAGCCGGCGCGACCTGCGGGGTGGCGGCGCGGCGCGCAGCACCGAATCCATATACAGGGTGAAGCCGGTGGCCGCACTGCCGGTCTCGCCCGCCGGGTCGGGACCGCCGCCGTCGCCGCCGGCGACATAGCGCCCGCCGCGGCCAAGCTCGCCGCGGACTTCGCGGCCGAACAGGGTGAAGCTGATGCCGCGATGATATTCGAAGCCGCGATGCTCCACCAGGTCGACGGTGACGGTCAGTTCGGGCCGGCGGGCGGCGATCAGACCAACAACTTCGTCGAGCCGCGCCAGGATTGCCGCCGCCTCGGCCGGCAAAGCGAGGCCGCGGGTCCGGTCCAGCGCCTCGGCAGCCGGGCCGGTTGCGGCCATCAGCTCCAGCAGGGTGGGGCCGGCCGGCGGCCCGGCCAGCGCCGAGACGCGCTCGCTGTCCTTGCGGTCGAGTGCCGCGCGCAGCTCGGCCGCCGCCGGTTCGGAAAGGCCGGCCTCGGCCATGACCCCCGCGACCAGCGGCGGCACCGTCAGGTCGAGCGACAGCCCGTCGATCCCCAGCGCCGCCAGCGCCTCCACCGCCAGGCAGGCGACCTCGGCATCGCCGGCGGCCTGGGGCGCGCCGATCAGCTCCGCCCCGACCTGGGCGAACTGCCGCTCCGGACGGAGCTGCGAGCCCTTCACCCGCAGCACCTGGCCGGCATAGCTCAGCCGCAGGGGCCGGGGAGCCCGCGGCAGGCGCGACCGGGCGATGCGGGCGATCTGCAGGGTCATGTCGGCCCGCACCGCCATCATGTGGCGGCTGATCGGGTCGAGCACCCGGAAGGTCTCCGGCGCCATGGCGGCACCGAAGCCGGAGAGCAGGGTCTCCTCGAACTCGACCAGCGGCGGCTTGACGCGGTCATAGCCATGCCGGGCGAGCAGATCGATCACGGCCTCGACGGCGTCGGCCTCGTGTGCCGCGTCGGGCGGCAGCAGGTCGTGAAAGCCGGCAGGCAGCAGGGCACTCTGGGACGTCTCATGAACCATGGCCGACGCCTTTCTGTCATGGTCCGGCACTATAGCCCGGCAAGGACGGCGGGAGAAAGGGCTCGCAGGCGCGTGCGGGGTCAGGGGCGGCCGCCGGTCGGCCGGTGCGCCGGCAATCCTGCGGGCAATAGGTTTTGCAGCGCACGTGTCGGCCGATTAGCTTGCGAGGCGGCGCGTCGGGCCGCCCAATGGGGCGGTGGGGGCCTTGGCGTGACGAGGGCAAACCGGGAGCAGATCGCGTGAGGGCTTTCCTGATCGGTCTCGGCATCGTTCTGGTGATGCTGGTTGCCGCGGTGCTTGTCATCCCGGCCCTGCTCGACTGGAACGACCATCGCGACTGGTTCGCCGCGCGCCTCGGCGCCTGGACGGGCAGCACCGTGGCCATCCACGGCGACCTCTCCGTCCGGACACTGCCGGCCCCGGCCCTGGTGGCCGAGGATGTGCACATCGCCAGCCGGCCGGGTGCTGCCCATGACGACCTGCTGACGGTCGGCACGCTTCGGGTGACGGTGCCGTGGCTGCCGCTGCTCGGCGGCGAGATCGCGGTGGAGCGGCTCACCCTGGTCGAGCCGCGCCTGATCCTGGAGCGGCGCGACGGACCGGGCCTGGGCTTGCCGGCGCTGACCGCGACCGGGGCGGCGGGCGCCGGCGTCCGCCTGGCCGATTTGCGGATCGAGAACGGCACGCTGATCCGCCACGATCCGGAAAGCGAGGCCGGCGACCTGCGCCTCCAGCGCATCTTTGCCGCGGTCTCGGCGGAAAGCCTGGCCGGGCCGTTTGCGGCGACGGCGGAGTTCCTCGCGGCCGACATCCCGCTACGGATGGAGGCGCGCGGCGGAAGGCTGTCGCCGGCGGGGGCGCTGCCGCTCAACCTGCGCCTTGCGATCGACGGGGTCGACGGCACGCTCCGCTTTGCCGGCCTGCTGGAAGCGGATGGCGGGGCACAGGGCGATCTGAGGCTGGAGAACCTCGACCCGGCCGCCGCCCTGGCCCCGCATGTGCCGGACCCGGTCCCCCCCGGCCTGCTGCCCGCCCTCGGCGGCCATCGTCTCAACGGCCGCAGCAACCTCGCCTATGACGGCGGGCAGCTGTCCCTGTCCGATCTGTCCCTGGACGCGGGAGAGACCCGGGCGGCGGGCACGGTCACCTGGCGGCTCGGTGACCGGGCGGCCCTGGAAGCCGACCTGACGGTCAACCGGGTGGACTTCGACGCGGACTGGGCGGCGGCGCGGGGCCCCATCGCCCGGGCGCTGGCCGGCCTTTCGCAGGCGCGGCAGCCAGATGCCGAGGGCGGATTGACGGCCCGGCTGGGTTTTGGCGTCGATGCCGTGCGCATCAATCAGGGTTTGGTCCGCAATATCCGCCTGAGGTCCGGCTGGGCCGACGGGCTCCTGACCCTGGAGCGGGCCTCGGCGGAACTGCCGGGCGGCTCGGCCGCGGCGCTCGCCGGGACGGTCGCCTGGAGCGGGGCCTTGCCCGAGGCCGATCTCCGCC
>JAAAOG010000083.1 GCA_009909005.1 Alphaproteobacteria bacterium
CACCGGCCTGCTGACGGTGCTGAAGGGCCTGCCGCTCGCCTATGCCAAGGACATGCAGGAGGACAAGGAGCCGGTCTTCGACGCCGACGACACCATCGGCCTGTGCCTGGCGGCGATGACGGGTATGGTGGCAGAGATGACGGCGGACCCGGCGGCGATGCGGGCCGCCGCCGCGCATGGCTTCCCGACCGCCACCGACCTCGCCGACTGGCTGGTGCGCGAGGCCGGCCTGCCCTTCCGCGAGGCGCATCATGTCACCGGCCGGGCGGTGCGCCTGGCCGAAGAGCGCGGCACGGGGCTGGAGGCGCTGCCGCTTTCCGACCTGCAGGCGATCGACCCGCGGATGACCGAAGCGGTCTACGGCGTGCTGTCGGTCGAGGCCTCGGTTGCCAGCCGTACCTCCTATGGCGGCACCGCTCCGGAGCGGGTCCGCACCGCCGCCGCCGCCGCCCGCACCCGCTTCCTGAAGGCCGGGTAGGGCGGCGGTTCGTCCTGCGGTCCCCAACCAGGCCCCCGGGTTGCTATTTTTCCGGGTGTGTGGCGGATGGCCCCCGCAGCCCGGCTCCGGACGGCGTGGTCAGTGGGCTGAGGTGACGCTGCGGGCACGGCGGCCCCGGCTGCGTAACGGGCCGGGCAGGCCGGTGCCGCGCGGGGCCGGGGTGGGGTCGATGCGGGGGCGCTGGTGCGGGGTCAGGCGCCATTCGGCCACGGCGATGGCGCGGGTCGCCGCGTAATTGATTGCCAGGTAGATCGACCCGGCGACGATGAAGATTTCGATCGGCGCAAAGGTGTTGCTGATCAGCCGCTTGGCGATCCCGGTGATCTCCATCAGGGTGATGGTGCTGGCGAGCGAGCTGCCCTTGACCATCAGGATGATTTCATTGCTGTAGGCCGGCAGGGCCTGGCGCAAAGCCTGGGGAAAGACGATGCGGCGGAACGCGGTCGGACCGCTCATGCCGCAGGCCCGCGCCGCTTCCATCTGACCGCGCGGCACCGACAAGAGGCCGCCGCGCACGATTTCGCTGCCATAGGCGCCGGTGTTCAGCGTCAGCGCCAGGATGGCGCACCAATAGGGCTCTTTCAGAAATGCCCATAGGAAACTCTCGCGGACGATCTCCAGCTGCGCGACGCCGTAATAGACGAGAAAGATCTGCACCAGCAGCGGCGTGCCGCGGAAGACGAAGACATAGCCATAGGCCGGCGCGGACATGAGCGGGTTCGGCGACAGGCGCATCAGCGCCGTGCCCACGGCCAGAAAGGCGCCGAAGAACAGCGACAGGACGACCAGCTGCAGGGTGAGCGGTACGCCGCTCAGCAGCTGCGGGATGCTTTCGGCGATCAGCTGAAGGTCCATCAGCGTCAGGCCCCCGCGGCCTTGACCGGCTGCAGGCTGCGGCCGGCCCGCCGCTCGGCCCATTGGAACCCCGTCTGCGACACGGTGGTCATGGCCAGGTAGAGCGCCGCTGCGGTGACATAGAAGATGAAGGGCTCGCGGGTTGAGCCGGCCGCGACACTGGCCATGCGCATCAGCTCGGCCAGCGCGGTGACCGAGATCAGTGCCGTGTCCTTCAGCGTCAGCTGCCAGACATTGCCGAGCCCCGGCAGCGCCAGCCGCAGCATCTGCGGAAAGGTGATGCGGCGGAAGATCAGCCAGCCGCTCATCCCGGCGGCCCGCCCCGCCTCGATCTGCCCGGCCGGGATGGTCTGGAAGGCGCCGCGGATCACCTCGGTCGAATAGGCGCCGGAGATGATGCCGACCGCCAGCACGCCGATGGTAAAGGCGTCGAGCTCGATATAGCCGGTATAGCCGAACTGGCGGGCGACCCACATCACCGCGCCGCCGGAGCCGAAGAAGAACAAATAGATGACCAGCAGCTCCGGCACGCCGCGGATCACCGTGGTATAGGCGCCGGCGATGCTGCGGAGAATGAAGCTGCCGGAGAGCTTGGCGGCCGCCGCGCCGGTACCGACCACCAGCCCGAGGCCGTAGGCCAGCACCGCCACGACGACCGTCATCGCCGCACCGCGCAGCATTTCGTCGCCCCAGCCCTCGGGCCCGACGGCGAGCAGGTCGATCATCCGCCCTCCGCGCCGCCGCTCCCGAAGCCGGAGCCGCAGCCCTTATTCAGGGCATGGCAGGGAGGCGTCAAAGCCGAACCATTCCTCCGTCAGGGCCGCCAGCGAGCCGTCCTCGGCCATCTCGCACAGGGCCGTGTTGAAGCGGGCCAGCAACTCCTCGTCCTCCTTGCGCAGGCCGATGCCCACGCCCTCGCCGAAGATGTCGAAATCGGCACCGGTCAGGCCGGGGCCGAACTGGCTGAATTCGGATCCTTCGTCCGACGAGAGGAAATCCGTCCAGCCCGAGCTGTCGGCCAGCCCGGCTTCGACGCGCCCCGCCGCG
This sequence comes from Alphaproteobacteria bacterium, assembly GCA_009909005.1. Classification (GTDB taxonomy): domain Bacteria; phylum Pseudomonadota; class Alphaproteobacteria; order DSM-16000; family Inquilinaceae; genus JAAAOG01. The sequence goes on from JAAAOG010000083.1 coordinate 2,402, forward strand.
AGGTCGAGGTTGAGCAGCTCCTGCGTGTCATAGGTACGCAGATCGGCATCCGGCACATACTGCTCCAGGAAGCCCTGGTGGATGGTCGCCACCTGGGCACCGATCGCCACGCCGTCGAGTGCCTCGATCACCGCGTCGACGGTCTCCAGCTCCTGCAGCGGCGAGTCGTTGTGGGCGACGAAATGCGCCGGGGTGGTGGCATAGCCGTGCGAGAAGGCGATGCGCTCGCGCCGCTCGTCATTGATCGACATGCCGGCCATGATGGCGTCATAGCGGCCTTGCAGCAGCGCCGGGATGATGCCGTCCCAGTCCTGGGCGACGAACTCGCAGGTGGCGCCCATGCGCTCGCACAGGGCGTTGGCGAGATCGATCTCGAAGCCGACCAGCTCGCCGTCGGGATTGGTGAAGTTCCAGGGGGGATAGGCACCCTCGGTGCCGATGCGGATGGTGTCCTGGGCGCCGGCCGTCGCCGCGCTCAGGCCGAGGGCGGCGGCGCCCACCAGGGAAAGCCAGGGTCTCAACGGGAATCCTCCTCTTCCGGTCGGCCGATTGCGTGCCGTTTGCCATACCACGGACAGGGGCCGATCCGGCCTTCGGATCGGTTGTACCCCGGGCGTGACATTTCGACGACATGAGCCGGTCCCGTCAAGCCTTCATGCGACCGGCACGACCGGCGACCGGCCGGCTTGCCTCAGCCCTGCGGTGCTGCAGGGCATCAGCCGCGACAGCATCGTCGCCGAGGCGCAACGCTCGCCGGCCGCAAGCCTTCGACCTCCTCGGCGTCACCCCCGAACGTACCCGGTGGGCCATGGCACCTGGCGCATGCGTCAAAGGGGTGGTCTCGGGCCCTGCCTGTCAGTGTCGATTGATCAGGGGAATGGCTGGGGCGGCAGGATTCGAACCTGCGCATGGCGGTACCAAAAACCGCTGCCTTACCGCTTGGCTACGCCCCAATCGTGCGGGAAACCATAAGACCGGTCGCGGCGCCCGGCAACCCGCATGGGTGCGGCAGCATCAAGCCGGCACAGGAAAGGCCGCCATCCCTGGTGCTTGCCGCGCGCGATTCCAACATAGGAGGCGCTGGTGCCAAAGCCAGCCCCTCGATTCTGCCCTTGGATATGCGCATGGCTGCGAACAGCGACGACCCGGCCCCGCCATCCGATCTCTCCGCCGACCCGTCCAATGCCGACCTTCGGGCCGCCCTGCAACAGGTCCAGGCGCGGCTGGACCGCTGCGAGCGGGAAATCGCCCGCATGGCCGGGCCGGAGGCGTCCGCGCCGGCGCCCCGCCCGGAAGCGGCCG
>JAAAOG010000164.1 GCA_009909005.1 Alphaproteobacteria bacterium
GCCGGGCGGTCCAGGCGGTCGAGCGGCGCCAGCGTCTCGGCATCGCGCAGCTCAATGTAGTCGACCGACCGAAAGCCGGCGGCCAGCAGGCTCTCGCGCGCCGTGGCCAGGGCCTCGGCGGCCGGCGGCGTTCCGGCCTGCGCGGCGTCGGCGACCCGGCACAGGATGGCGTACAGGCGGTTGGCGACGGCTCGCTCGGCCGGCGTGAGGTAGGCATTGCGCGAGGACATGGCGAGCCCGTCCGCCTCGCGGACCGTCGGCCCGCCGATGATGCGCACCGGGATATCGAGGTCGCGCACCAGCCGGCGGATGACCTGCAGCTGCTGATAGTCCTTTTCCCCGAAGATCGCGGCGTCGGGCCCGGCCTGGAGCAGCAATTTGGTGACCACCGTGGCGACGCCGGGGAACATCTGCGGGCGGAAGGTACCACACAGCCCTTCCGACACCCCGGCCACGCTGACGGTCGTCGAAAAGCCCTCCGGATACATCTCCGTAACCAGCGGAGCATAAAGCAGATCGACGCCCTCGCCGGCCAGCAGGGCGGCGTCGCGCGCCTCCTGCCGCGGATAGGCGCCGAAATCCTCATGCGGTGCGAATTGCTGCGGGTTGACGAAGATCGTGGCCACGACCCGGTCGCAGTGCTGCCGGGCGAGTTGCATCAGCGAGAGGTGCCCCTCATGCAGCGCCCCCATGGTCGGGACCAGCGCCACGGTCTTGCCGCCCTGCCGCCAGCGGGCGACGATGCGGCGCAGATCGGCGACGGTGCGGACGGTCGCCAGAGCGAGATCGGCAGCCGAGTCCATGGGCAATGCTCCGGTGTTTGGCGGGAGGCGGTCAGGCGGTTTCGGTGGCGGGGCGGCCGGGCCGGAAGCAATGCTCCGGCGCCGGGAAACGGCGGGCCTTGACGTCCGCGGCATAGGTGGCGACGGCCTTGTCGATTTCGGCGGCCACGGCGCCGAAGCGCTTGACGAAGCGCGGCGCGAAATCCGGGAACAGGCCCAGCATGTCCTCGGCTACCAGCACCTGGCCGTCGCAGGCGGGCGACGCGCCGATGCCGATGGTCGGGATTGTCAGGCGCTCGGTGATGGTGCGGGCGACCGGCTCGGCCACCGCCTCGATCACCAGGCTGAAGGCGCCGGCCTCGGCGATGGCGATCGCGTCGTCGGTGAGGGTGCGGGCCGCCGCCTCGTCGCGCCCCTGGAAGCGGTAGCCGCCGACGGCGTGCACCTGTTGCGGCTCCAGCCCGATATGGCCCATCACCGGGATGCCGCGGGCGGCGAGGAACCGCACCGTCTCGGCCATCTCCCGCCCGCCTTCCAGCTTGACCGCCGCCGCACCGGTCTCGGCCAGCACCCGGGCCGCCGCGCGATAGGCGTCGGCCGGGCAGGCCTGATAGCTGCCGAAAGGCATGTCGACCACGACGAGCGCCGTGCGGCTGCCGCGGACCACGGCGGCGCCATGCGCGATCATCATGTCGAGCGTGACGGGCAGGGTCGTCGGGAAGCCGTAGATCACCATGCCGAGCGAATCGCCGACCAGGAGGATGTCGACATGCGGGTCGAGCAGCCCGGCCATCGGCGCGGTATAGGCGGTCAGGCAGACGACCGGCTCGCCGCCCTTGCGGGCGAGGATTGCGGGCACGGTCGCACGGGAAGGCCGGGCGGAGGGGCGGTCTGTGCTCATGTCGAATATGTGGAAAAGCGATGCCTCAACCTATCTTCAATCCATCGATAACAACAAACCGGTGGCAGTGTCGATAAAAATATTATGGCAAGGTTATGAAATTAAAATACTGTAATAGGACTATCGCTGCAAGTGCAGCAACGGACACTCCGAGAAATATGGAGGCAAGTACATATTTTCTCATGAATGAAAGCAGCTTATAAATTCTCTGTACGAACCCGTTTCTGCCGATATCGAAAACAAATACAATGAGATAAATATATAATAGAACACCAACTATGAGCAAAAAAGATAACGGGTTTGATAATAAAAACTTTCCAACATGAATGAGAAGCTCATCTGGTTCAAAAGGCGCAGTAAATTTGGGAGTTAATCTTAAAGATCCGATAAGCGCGACTAGAAAGCTAAATACCGCTAAGAAGAATCCAATGACCCTCCAATGTGTATCCTTGAGCCGTTTAGCTCTATAGCCTGCAAGAAAGCTGCCAGCGTTGATAGAGTCAATCAAATTATCGGCTTTGATGGCATCAACCAATCTGGAATAATTATATTTCCACTGTGGATCAAGGTCTAGCCGTTTATCTTCACAATCTTGACCAAATGTCTGAATAAATGCTCTTGCATAGGCAAGGACACCTCTTGCACGAGCGTAGTCACAAACGTCCTTATTCCGCTTTAGTTGCAGAGTAGTGCGATAAAGAGCTCTAAGCGTAAAATATTTCCAAATTTCTTTTTCTTCATCACCCTCCCTATAAACGTCAAGCAATGTATCTGTAGTCTCATGATGATGTTGGTGCGTGTGCGATACGTCCTTCAAAAAATAGAATGATTGAGAGGCCAATGAAATAATATTCTCGTTAAATGGCTCTGCTAGCGGTATTATACAAGCTCCACGTTTGTTTGAATCTAATTCTAATTTTAGCTCACCTGTTCTATCTAAGCGAAAATCAGTCTCCCACAAACAGAGTCCCTGAAGTTTCCTAGTGAGATCATTAAGAACATCATCATACAATTCACCTAAGGAAAGTTGGCAGCTTCTTATTTCCCTGTTTGTTACCCAACCATTCAATAAGGCCTGATATGAACGAAATATATTTTTTAATGAATCATATTCTTTAGCATGGAAATTTATGTTCAGTTTTGAGGACTTATCTGTACAATACAAAGGATTGCTGACCTGTTTGCTTATGTCCTCGATAAAAAATACTTTGCCTTCTATGAATTCGATAGGCCTCTGATTCTCACTCGTACCCTTCGCAAGCATAACAAACCATTTTACCCCCTCTGAATTAAAAAAATGTCGAAAGGGTAAAGCCAACACCGCATCGCGCGTTACTCTTTCTCGATCTTGAAATACGAAAATATTCCTGCATTCTCTATCACTTATATTGGCGCTTTCAGCATGGGTAGGGTGTGACGTTTGACCAATTAAATCAAAAGAAAGCCTACCCGTGACGGTAGGAATCCAAGCTTTGTAAACAAATTTTGACATATTCATTGTATCCCAGCAAAACGGGCGCGAATACGTTGCGCCCATCTCAATTATATAGATTTAATTTCTCTTACCAATAACAGAAAGGACAGCCTCTTGCGACAGACCACTTTGCGGCACCCACTGTCTCTTCTTCTTATCAAAAGCCAAACCGCGCTTTACCCAAGCATCCCTGCCCTCCTCAGGCGGCAACTTTAATTGGCCCCTGAGCGCACTACTATGGTCTGTTCGAAGCCTATTTCTGTTATAGTGATGATCTTCTGAAAAAAGAATCCGGAGGCCGATAATAAATGACGATACAAATATCATTATCAGAATGCCAACGATAAGTGTGCTTAAAAGCATGGCGAACCTCCTTCGATCGTTTTTGGGCGATCATTCTTCGATTGTGTAAACAGCGGTTTCGTTCTTGAGAGCTGTGAAGCTCTTTCGCTCACATAAGCTACCATACTTGACACTTCTGTGAAGGTAAGAGGTAGCTCAAGCTCTGTCAATGGGATATTAAAAGCCCCCCGTAAAAAATTGATTTAAAACAGGATATTCCCAACGACGCCCTGCGGATCGTGGGGTAACCGAAAACACTTTAATTTATACACACTCGGCTTAAACCGCAACTAAGGCATATGCGATAGAATGTCCCAATCGCTTGGTCGATGTCCCTCTCGCTGACGTCGAGATGCGTGACGGCGCGCAACACGTCGGGACCGCCCGGCAGCATGAACACGCCCGCCGCATGGCAGCGTTCGGCAAAGTCGCCGGCCTCCATGGCGGTGACCCGAAAGCGCACGATGTTGGTCGGCACGTCCTCCGGATCGATGGCGATCCCGGGGAGGCGGGCGAGGCCGGCGGCCAGCCGGCGGGCCTTGGCGTGATCCTCGGCCAGCCGGGCGCGGTGGTGCTCCAGCGCGTAGAGGGCGCCGGCGGCGATCACTCCGGCCTGGCGCATGGCGCCGGCCAGCATGTTGCGGAAGCGCCGGGCCCGGGCGATGAAGGCGGCGCTGCCGGCGAGGGCCGAGCCGACCGGCGCCCCCAGGCCCTTGGAGAAGCAGACGCTGACGCTGTCGAACGGCGCGGCATAGTCGGCCTCGGCAATGCCGGTGGCGACGCAGGCGTGCCAGAGCCGGGCGCCGTCGAGATGCATCGGCATGTCGTGGGCCCGGGCGACGTCCGCCACCGCCCGGATCGACTCCAGCGGCCAGATCGCTCCACCGCCGATATTGTGGGTGTTCTCCAGGCAGACCAGCTTCGGCAGCGGCGCCACGGTGGCCGGCATGAAGCGGTGCGGCCGGCGCGCCGCGGCGGCGACGTCCTCGGCGCCGAAAATGCCGTTGCGGCCCATCAGCGGCCGGATCATCAGGCCGGAAATGCCGCCCGGCGCCCCCGACTCGAGCCGGAAGATATGGGCGTTGATGTCGGTGAGGATGGCGTCGCCGCCCTCGGTATGGCTGCGCAGCGCCACCTGGTTGGTCATGGTGCCGCTCGGCATGAAGAGGGCCGCCTGTTTGCCGAGAAGTTCGGCCGTCCGCTGCTCCAGCGCGTTGACGGTGGGGTCCTCGCCATAGACGTCGTCGCCGAGCGGCGCCTCGGCCATGGCCCGGCGCATGTCCGGCGTGGGACGGGTGACGGTGTCGCTGCGCAGATCGATCATCGTTCAGTTCTTCCGGGGCCTGACGGCCCAACCATGACTTACTGACCGGCACTGTGCGGCTGGCTGTCGGCCAGCAGCCAGGTGCCGAGGCCCAGCAGTCCGGCGCCCAGCAGGCCTTCCTGCCAACGGACAAAGGCCGGATTGCGGAGAAGCACGGATCTGGCCCGCGCCGCCAGCAATCCCAAGCTCGCCAGGAAAAGAAAACCGGCGGCCAGGAACAGCAGAATGGTGTCCAGGGTCGGCATCGGCGCCTCAAAGCGCTTCGGCGTCGCGGCGGCGGCTGACGAAGGCGGCGCGCAGGGCCAGCGCCCCGAAGGTCACGTACATCAGAAGGAAGGACAGGGCGGCGCCGAAGGGCCAGTCATTGGCCGATTTGAACTGCCGCTCGATGATGTTGCCGATCATCTGGCTGTCCGGACCGCCGAGCAGGATCGGCGTCAGAAAGGTGCCGAGCGCCGGGATGAAGGTGATGATGATGCCGGAGACGATGCCCGGCATGGCCAGCGGCACGGTCACGGAAAACAGGGTGCGCAACTGCCCGGCACCGAGGTCGAGGCTGGCCTCGACATAGGACTTGTCCATCCGCTCCAGCGCCGCGTAGAGCGGCAGCACCATGAAGGGCAGGTGGACATAGACCAGCCCGTAAATGACGGCGCCGTGATTGTAGAGGAGGTCGAGCGGCACGAAGTCCGGCAGCACACCGCCGAGCCCGATGGCGGCCAGGGCCCGGTCGGCAAGGCTCCAGAACCAGGCCAGAGTATCGTTGACATAGCCGTTGCGGCGCAGGACCGCGATCAGCGCATAAGTGCGGATCAGCAGATTGGTCCAGAAGGGCAGGATGATCAGCAGCAGCAGCAGCGATTTCCAGCGACTCGGGGCGAAACTGATGCCCATGGCCAGGGGGAAACCGACGACCAGGCAGATCACCGTGGTCAGCGCCGCGATCCACAGGCTCTGCCAGAGGATGCCGAGATAGAGCGGGTCGAGGGCCCGGGCATAGTTCGACAGGGTCCAGGTGATGGCGATGTCGACGATGCCGGCGACTTCGCCGAAACTGAGGACCCAGACGAACGCCAGGGGGATGAGGAAGAAGACGAGCAGCCAGAACGCCGCAGGGAGCGAGGTGAGAAGGAAGATGAGGGGGTTCCTCTTCCAGCTTTCCACGCCCGGACTCCCGGCGGACGGCTAGAGGGGGAAGGCTGTCAGGCCGCGCGCACGCGGGTCATCCCTTCGTTCATCAGGCGATTGACCTCTTCGCCCAGGTAAAGCGCCACCTCGCTGCGGTCGAGCACCGCCTCGGGCGGGAAGATGGCCGGGTTCGACAGGTAATCCTGGCTCATCAGCTGCCGTGCCGCAGCATTCGGCAGGGCGTAGTAGACATACTCTGCAATCGCGGCGTGGACGTCTGCCTGCAGGATGTAGTTGATGAAATCGTGCGCGGCCTCGGGGTGCGGCGCCCCGGTCGGGATCGCCATCGAGTCTTCCCAGAGAATCGTGCCTTCCTGCGGCGTCGCATAGCTCAGGTCGTCGTCTTCCTCCATGACCTGCAGCACGTCACCATTGTATTCGAGCGCCAGATCGACCTCGCCGGACAGCAGCAGGTCCTGGCCGTTGTCTCCCGCAATCGTCCGGATATTCTCCTTGGCACGGATCAGCAGTTCGACCGCCTCGTTGATTTTGGCAGGGTCGTCGGTATTGATCGAATGGCCGAGATACTTCATCGCCGGATGGATCAGGTCGGCCGGTTCGCTGAGCCAGGAAATCCGATCGGCATAGGCCTCGCTCCGGTCGAAGATGACGCCCCAACTCTGCGGCGGCGGCGAGACGGCGGATTTGCGATAGCCGATGCCGATCGTCCCCCAGAAATAGGGGACGGTGTGCTGCCGGTCGGGATCGAAGACGGTGTCCTGGAAGCGCGGATCGATGTTCGAGAAATTCGGGATGCGCGATTTGTCGATCGGCTGGATCATCTCGGCCAGGATCATCCGCTGGGCGAAGTCATTCGTCGGCACGATGACGTCATAGCCCGGATTCCCTTCGCGAAAGCGGGCGAACATCTCGGCATTGTCGGCATAGAGGTCGTAGCGGACGTCGATGCCGGTCGCCGCCGAGAACTCGTCCAGCGTGTTCGGGCCGATATAGGTGTCCCAGTTGTAGACATTGACCTGCCGCTCCTGGGCGCGGCCGATCTGTGGCCACAGGGGGACGGCGGCGGCGACGGCAAGGGATCCCTTGACGAACTGGCGGCGCGAGGCGCGTCCGAAGGCTCGACGGAACATGGCGTCAGTCTCTCCTGCGATTCGCTGTGGTCCGGATCACGAAAAGGCTGCGCGAACGCTCCCGTCGCGGCGCGCTGGGCCTGAAAAAGCGCCGACATCATCCGCGCGGGAGCAGATGAACAATCGGGGGCCCGGCTTGTCAATCGCAAGACCCGGCCCCGGTCTTCATCACATCGCTACACATTGAGCAAGAGGTTCTCCCGCTCCCAGGAGCTGATGACCCGCTGATAGGCATCGTATTCGGCCAGCTTGACGAACCAGACCGCGTCCATGAACTTTTCGCCGAAGACGCTGCGCAGCGGGCGCGAGGAGCTGAACTTGTTCAGGCTGTCATAGAGATGGCGGGGCAGGGTGAAGGCCAGGCGCTTGGCGCTGCCGGTGACCGGGCTGGACGGTTCCAGCCCCTGCACCATGCCGAGATAGCCGCAGGCCAGCGAGCCGGCAATCATCAGATAGGGATTGGCGTCGGCCCCGGCGATGCGGTTCTCCACCCGGCGGGCCTCGGGGTGGGAAACGGGCACGCGAAAGCCGGTGGTGCGGTTGTCGCGGCCCCAATGGACATTGATCGGGGCGTCGCTCTTGGGATCGAGGCGGCGGTAGGAATTGACGTTGGGCGCGAAGAGCGGCATGGCGGCCGGAACGAATTTCTGCAGTCCCGCGATAAACGAAAGAAATAGCGGCGTATCGCTGCCGTCCTCATGGGCGAAGAGGTTCTTGCCCGTCTCCCGGTCGACCACGCTCTGGTGGAGGTGCATGGCGCTGCCCGGCTCGAACTGCATCGGCTTGGCCATGAAGGTGGCGTAGACCTTGTGGCGCAGCGCCGCTTCCCGCACGGTGCGCTTGAAGAGCAGGACCTGGTCGGCAAGCTCCAGCGCGTCGCCATGGTCGAAGTTGATTTCGATCTGCGCCGCCCCGGCCTCGTGCGAGAGCGTATCGACGTCCAGCTCCATGGCATCGCAGAAATCGTAGACTTCCTCGAAGATCGGGTCGAATTCGTTGACGGCGTCGATGCCATAGGCCTGTCGCCCGGTTTCCGGCCGGCCGGAGCGGCCCATGGGCGGCTCCAGCGGGTAGTCGGGATCCTCGTTGATCTTGACGAGAAAGAATTCGAGTTCCGGGGCGACGATCGGGCGCCAGCCGCGCTCCTCGTAGAGAGCCAGAACCTGCCGCAGGACGTGACGGGGTGAAATCTGGACCGGAGAATTGTCGGCATAGACCGTGTCGCAGATCACCTGTGCCGTCGGCTCCTGATACCAGGGAACGACGCGGATTGTCTTGGGATCGGGGACCAGATAGACGTCGATCGTCGCCGGATCGGTCACGTCTTCATTTGCCGGATAATCGCCGGTGACCGTCTGAACGAAGATCGCCTCGGGCAGGCGCATGCCCTGCGTCTTCAGGCCGAGCAGGAACTTGTCGTCGGGCAGGATCTTGCCGCGCGCAATGCCGTTCAGGTCGGGCACCATGCATTCGACCTCGGTGACACGGTGTTCCCGGATAAACCGTTCGAATCTGTCGCTTTCCACGGTAGCCATCTCTGTCAGTCGGCACGGGGTCCCGGCTCGTTGCCGTGTCGTCCGGCCCGGACGGGACCCGCAGGTAAGGCGCAATACCTTCGGAATATGGGGTTGCGACCGGTACGGTCACCCCGGGCGGACTCTGGCGCATTTGCGCCCGGCCGTCCCGGAAAAATGGCTTGAGCGGACAGCTTTCCCGTCCGTGGTCCAGAGGCAAGACACGGTCTGCGCCGGATGCAAGTGCAGCCTTCCTTTACAAAATCTTAAAAGGCATTTTATTGAAATTCCTCTTGCCATGTCCTGCCAGGGAAAGCGAATTCGAAGGCTTCCCGATTAACTGTTCTTTAGCGTTTGATTGCCAGGGTGTCTCCATCACTTATTGGCCTAGCATGGAGGACCAACCAATGACACGCATGCTTCGTAAGTTCTGGGATGACGAAAGCGGCCCGACCGCCATCGAATATGGCCTGATCGCTGCCCTGATCGCCGTCGCCATCATTGCCGCCCTGGAGGCGCTGTCCGGCTCGCTTACCTCGATCTTCAACGGCGTTGCCACTGAACTCGACACGGCCGCGGGCAACTTCACTGGGTAATCGCTTTTGCGCTGTTTGCGTAAGAGCTGTCTGGACTTTCGGTGACAAGGGCTGCCGGCGCCGTGCCAAGAGGGTCGACACTGTAGAGACTTCATCTTGGCGACAACGGCACCCAGTCCCGCTTCGGGCGGGGGGCAAGGCCGGACCGGCTTGACCGGGTCGCTCCCCCCGTACCCCGGGTGCGGCAGCCCACGGCGAATATCACAAAGGCTGTAGGGCAGGGCCATGATCTCAACCATGAGCCAAGTGATCCTCCTCGTGCTGGTCGGTCTCTTGGCATGGGGGGCCGTCAGCGATCTGCTGACGTTAACCATTCCCAACCGCGTTTCTGTGGCCATTATTGCGCTCTATCCGGCATGGGTTTTCGCAATGTGGCCGGCCGTCGATCCGCTGCTGGGTCTGGCCTGCGGGCTTGGCGTCCTGGCAGTCAGCTTCGCACTCTTCTGCCTGAAGATTTTCGGCGGCGGGGACGCCAAGTTCCTCTCCGCCATATGTTTGTGGGCCGGTCCCCATCATTTGGGGGCGGTTCTGCTGACAACGGCCGTCGCTGGCGGATTATTGGCAATCATTGTCCTTGCGTACTTGACCGTCAGGAATCGTGAGTTCACTATTGTGAGCCACGCATTAGCCAATTGCCAGACGATGGCACGCGAACCCACTCCCTACGGCATCGCGATTGGCCTTGGCGGTGTTCATCTCGTTTACCGCCTGGTCATGGTGTAGTCGATCGCTTGGAGACTTGAGCAATGTGGAAACGCGTTGTCGTGCTATTGGTTCTGGCTGCTGTGGTCGGCTACGGAACCATTCAACTCGCCCAGCGCTGGATGGCCAGCGAACGCGCGCAAAGGCGGGCGCCCGAGGCGCCGAGAGTGGAGGTCATCCGCGAACCGGCCAATGTCGTCTATGTCCTGGTTGCCGATGAGGACCTGACCGTCGGCCATTTCCTGCAGGAGCGCGACATGCGCTGGCAGGCCTGGCCCGACGAGACGCTGTCTCCGGCCTACATCATGCAGGATGATGAGGACACCGATCCGGCGCAGCAGTTCGTCGGCGCCGTCGTTCGCCAGCCCTTGACCGGCGGCGAGCCGCTGACCGAGAGCCGCATTGTCCGGCCGGGCGAGCGCGGGTTCCTCTCGGCCGTGCTCGGGCCCGGCATGCGGGCGGCGACAGTCCCGATCAATCCGCGCTCCGGGATTGCCGGGTTCATTTTCCCGGGCGACAAGGTCGATCTGATCCTCACGCATAATGTCTGTGACGAGGACGATCGGTTTGCCAGCGAAACCGTGCTGATCGACCTGCGCGTGCTGGCGATCGACCAGAATGTCAGCAACCACGAGGACGGCCCGCAGATCGGCACGATGGCCACTCTCGAAGTGACGCCGCGTCAGGCCGAGATGATCAACGTCATGCTGGAAATCGGGACATTGTCCCTCAGCCTGCGCAGTCTTGCCGACCCCTCGCAGCCGGAGGTTCTGGCCCGTCTGGCCAGCGGTGGCGACGGCGAGGCACCGAAATACGAGAGTTCCGACCCCTATTTCGGCGCAACGGCCCAGCTGGAGCCGGTGATGGGGCGGACTTTTACCGTGGACAGCGATGTCTCGCAGCTTCTGGCGCCGTTCAGCCTCTTCGAAGAGCCGATGCCCGAGCCGATCGAGGTCGAAGTGGCGGCCGAGCCGGCTGAGGTGACGATCATGCGGGGGAGTGCGGCCCAAACCGCGACGAACTGACAAAGAGGACCCATGCCATGACCCTTGTCTTACGCATATGTATCGCCGCCCTGTTGGCGGGGGCGGCCGTCCTGACGGCGCCAAGGGTCATGGCCCTGGAAATACTTCGGAGCGAGCAGACCCGGCTCGCGCTCGAAGCCGGCAATGGGCAGCTGGTGCGCCTGGATGCGCCTGCCGCCTCGGTCCTCATCGCGGACCCGGCGATCGCCGATGTCGCATCCGTCTCGCCGAACGTCCTGTGGGTCTACGGGATCCTTCCCGGCGAGACCAATGTCTTCGTGGTCGATCCGAACGACAACGTCCTGGCCCGACTGGAGCTGACGGTGACGCAAAGCGTCCGGCAGGTGAGCCGGGCGCTCGGCGAAGTCTCGCCCGGGGGCCGTCTGGGCGTGTCCCCGGTTGGGGAGAACGGACTTCTGCTGTCCGGGCAGGCCCGGTCGCCGTCGGAAGCCGCGGATGCGGAGCGGGTGGCCGGCACATTCGTGCCGCCGGAGAACGTCATCAATCGTTCGACCATCGTCGGGCCGACACAGATCAATCTGCGGGTCACGGTGGCCGAAGTGGCCCGGGACACGGCACGGGACCTGGGGATCCGGTTCTCGGCGTTGATCGAGGAAGGAAACTTCATCACGCAGTTCACGACGCTCGGTCTGACGAGTTTGCCGTCCGTGACGGGTGCGGGAAATCTGCTCGCCGAGAGCTTTTCCTCTGGCGGTACCAATATCAACTCGGTCATTCAGGCGTTGCAGGAAAGCGACCTCGCGACAATCCTCGCGGAACCCAATTTGACAGCGCTTTCCGGGCAGACAGCGGAATTCCTGGCGGGCGGCGAGTTCCCGATTGCCGTCGCACAGGAGGACGACACGATAAGCGTGGAGTTCAAGGAGTTCGGGGTCTCGCTCACTTTCCTGCCAACCCTGCTGAACGACGGACGGATCAATCTCCGCGTGCGGCCGGAGGTCAGCACGATCTCAACCGAGTTTGCCGTCGACATTGGTGGGATTACCATTCCGTCCCTGATTACGCGCCGGGCGGAAACGACAGTCGAACTCGCTTCGGGGGAGAGTTTCGCGATTGCCGGACTGTTCGACAGCCGGACGCAATCCGGCGAAGACGTTGTCCCGTTTCTTGGCAATATTCCGATCATCGGAAACCTGTTTCGTTCCGATGAGTTCATGCGCAACGAAACGGAACTGGTGATTGCCGTCACGCCCTATCTCGTCGAGCCCGTGAATAGCCCCAACGATGTCCTCCTGCCGACCGATCGCCTGTCGCAGCCGACAGAACTAACGATTGGTCAAGGGATTTTGGGTAATCCTCCGTCAACCAGCGTCCGATCCACCCCCGATGCGCTTCCGGCATTCGCCGGCGGCCGGATCGACACCCAGGCAGGGTTTATTCTCGAATGATGCGCGCCTCCGGATACGCTTTCGACCGCAAAGCCAGCGCTTCCGCCATCGCGCCCCGCATGGCCGTTGCCGCTATTCTCTGCCTCGCTCCGCTGGGCCTGGGCGCCTGTGTGCCGACCGAGCTGGACCGCACGACGCGGCCTGTCACCGAGTTTCAGGTCGAGCAGGTTCGCATGGCCCGCGATTTGACCTTCCTCCCCGGCGATGTGGCCCTGGACCCCGGCAACGAAGCGCAGCTGGATGCCTTCCTGGCCCAGGTCTCGCCAACAGCCGATGACCGGATCGCCGTCATCGGCCATGGTCCGCTCGGCGAAGCCCGGGCCCGGGCGACCGCCCTGGCCCTGCAGACCCGGGGGGTCACGCCCGATCGCACGGTTGCCGTCCGCGGCGCGGGCGACGGGGTCACCCTGTCCGTCGAGCGGACGCTGTATCAGGCGACCGCATGCCAACAGTCGACCGACGTTCGCGAACCTGCCGGTGGGACGCGGCTGCCCAGCCCCGGCTGCGCAACGGCCGATAATCTCGCCCGCATGATCGCTCAGCCGTCCGATCTCCTGCAGGGGCGCGAGACGTCGCCGTCGCCGGCCCGCCTGCCCGTCGCCGCCGTCGAGGCGTACCGGCGGGGTGAAATCATAAGCCTTGAGGGGTCGGGGGAATGAACTCGCTTACCAAGATGTCATCTGCGAAAGCGGCTGGCCGGGGACCGTCAGAACCGATCCTCGCTTTTGCCTGCGATGAAGACACGCTGGATGCCATCGCCCGCGTCGTCCCCGGCGGCCGGCGGGGCGTCGAGGTCCGCGAAGGCGGGACGAATGCCGCAATCTCCGCCGTCCAGCAGGGCGCCCAGCCGGAGCTCCTGATCGTCGACATATCCGACTCGACCAAAGCTGTCGCGGATGTCTCGACCCTCAGCTCGTTCTGCGGTCCGGATACCACCCTCCTGGCAATCGGGGTCGAGAACGATGTCGGGGTCTACCGGTCTCTCATCGGGGCCGGGGCGACCGACTATCTCGTCAAACCGGTCACCAGCCAGGATCTGCGCCGGACGATCCTCGCCGCCACGCGCGTCGACGCGCAGGAGGAACAACGCCAAGCCGGGCGGCTCAGTGCGTTGATCGGCGTCCGCGGCGGCGTCGGCGCCAGCAGTCTGGCGGTCAGCACGGCCTGGATCCTGGCGCATGAGTACCGCAAGCAGGTCGCGCTGGTCGATCTCGACCTGTACTTCGGAACAATCCCGCTGGCGCTGGATATCGAGCCCGGCAACGGTCTGCGCAGTGCCCTGGAGAATGCGGATCGCATCGACTCTCTTTTCGTCGCCAGCGCATTGGTCAATGTCAGCGACACCCTGTTCGTCCTCGGCGGCGAGGAACCGCTCGATGAGAATTTCGAGGTCAGGCCGGAAGCCCTGGACCTGCTTATGGCGGAGCTTCGGCGGATTTTCGACGTGGTCATCGTCGATTTGCCCCGTCACATGATTCCGGCGTCGGCCATGAGCCTGTCGACGATGAACGCCATCACATTGGTCAGCGATCTCTCCTTGTCCGGGCTCAGGGATGCCACCCGCATCAAGACAAGCCTGTCCAAGATCGCGCCCGATGCGGAAGTGATGGTCGCGGCCAGCCGTGTAGGCCTGGAGAAGGGCTACGAATTGCCGGTGGCCGACTTCAAGCGGGGCCTGGACGCCACGATCGACTTCATGCTGCCGGAAGATACCAAGGCCGCCAAGGTCACCCTGGCGGGCAAGCCGCTGGCTTCCGGCCTCAAGAACGCAAAGGCGAGCAACGCACTGCGTGATCTGGCTCGCCGCACGGCCGCCATCGAAGCACAGGCCCGGAATCGGTGGGCCTGGCTCCCCCTTCGGAAGTCCTGATCCATGTTCGAGTCCCGTCAGCAGAGCGCCAGCTCCAATATGCTCCGGCCCGTCTCCCTTGACGACCCGCGCGGGAACGGTGCGACGCCGGTCGATCCAAGTGCCGACTCGTCCGCACAGCTGAGTCCGCGGTTGTCCGGTCTCTTCGACCGTCTCAAGCCGGTTCTGTCTCAGCGGATTTCGCAATCGGACGCGCGGAAGCTGTCGCGAAAGGAACTGATCGGGCAGGTCAGCGACCTGATTATCGATATCCTGGACGAAGAGCAGGAGCCGCCGAGCCTGAGCGACCAGCGCCGCCTTGTGGCGCTTTCGGTCGACCACGTCCTGTCCGGCGAGGCGAATGGTGCGGCGGCGGGGCGCGATGACCAGTCGGCTCTGGAACGTCCGCGTGGCAGCGGCGCGGGGGGAAAGCCCTCGCTTGAGGAAGCCAAGCGCCGGGTGAAGCCCCTGGTGCTCGAACGGATCGACGTCGGTGCGGCGTCCAACCTGGATCATGCTTCGCTCGTTCGGGAACTGCGCAGCGTCGTTTCGGAAATCCGCGAGGAGCTGCGGATCCACCTGACCCAGCACGAGCAGAACGAGCTGGTGACGGCACTCGTCGACGACATGATCGGCCTGGGACCGCTGGAAGCGTTGCTCTCGGATGGCTCGGTCACCGATATCATGGTCAACGGTCCGAGCCAGATTTACATCGAACGCAGCGGCAAGCTGGAGCTGACGGATATCAAGTTCCAGGACAATGCGCACGTCCTCAATGTCGCCACGCGGATCGTCACGCGCGTCGGACGGCGTGTGGACGAATCCTCGCCGATCTGCGACGCCCGTCTGGCCGACGGCAGCCGCGTAAACGTCATCATCCCGCCGCTGGCGATCGACGGCCCGTCGATCTCGATCCGGAAATTCTCCAAGAAAACCATCACCCTCGATGTGATGGCGAAGAACGGCACGCTGGCGGCAAAGATGGCGATGCTGCTGAAGATCGCCTCGCGCTCGCGCCTCAACATCCTGATCTCCGGCGGCACCGGGTCCGGTAAGACGACGCTGCTCAACGCGATGTCGCAGATGATCGATCACGGCGAGCGGATCGTCACGATCGAGGATGCGGCGGAGTTGCAGCTGCAGCAGCCGCATGTCGTCCGCCTGGAGACGCGGCCGCCCAATCTGGAAGGCCGGGGCGAGGTGACCATGCGCGGGCTCGTCAAGAACGCTCTGCGCATGCGGCCGGATCGCATCATCGTCGGCGAGGTGCGCGGCCCCGAGGCCCTCGACATGCTGCAGGCGATGAACACTGGCCATGACGGGTCGATGGCGACGGTTCACGCCAACAAGCCGAGGGATGCGCTGACCCGTCTGGAGAACATGGTCAACATGGCCGGGGTCAACCTGCCCAGCAAGGCCGTGCGCACGCAGATCGCCAGCGCGGTCGATATCATCGTCCAGGTTGCCCGCATGCGCGACGGCGTCCGGCGCGTCAATTCCGTGACGGAAGTTGTCGGCATGGAGGGCGATGTGGTGATCACGCAGGATCTCTTCACTTTCGAGTTCCAGGGCGAGGATGAGCGCGGGAAATTGCGCGGCTCCTTCCGCCCCTCCGGCGTCCGTCCGCATTTCTTCCCGCGCGCCGACTATTTCGGCCTTGGGCAGGCTCTCCTGGAGACGGTCTCATGAGTCCCGGCAGCGAAATACTCGGGGTGCCCCTCATCATCGTCATCCTGGGTCTGGGGATGGGCGGGGTTATCCTGCTCATCGGTTTCGCGGTCACCGCAGCGAACAGCGCCCAGCACCGGATCGACGAGCGAGTGTCGACAGTCGTCGATCGGGCGCGGCCGAAATCCGCGACTGTCGAGACAAATCTGCGTCATCGCGAGCAGACCACCGGCATCGGGATCCTCGACCGGCTGATCAAGCTCCTGCCGCGGCCGCGTCTCCTTGAAAAACGATTGATACGCACCGGACTGAACGCCGGGATCGGTCACTATGTTCTGGCCTGCCTGATCACAGGGCTTTCAAGCGCCTTCCTGGCTGTCGTTCTGGTCGGTCTGCCCATGGCGTTGGCCGGTCTGATCGGTGTGATTCTCGGCGTCGGCCTGCCGCATATGGCGGTCGGCATGATGGTCAAGCGTCGTAGCGAGCGGTTCATTGCGTTGTTCCCGGAAGCGATCGACCTGATCGTCCGGGGGCTGCGATCCGGTTTGCCGGTCACGGAATCGCTGCATACCGTCATGAACGAGATTTCCAATCCCGTAGGTGGCGAGTTCCGGCGGATCGTCGACAGCCTGGCTCTGGGCAAGACGCTGGAAGATGCCATGTGGGACGCGGCGGACAGGGTCGAGGCTCAGGAATTCCGGTTCTTCGTCGTCAGCATGTCGGTGCAGCGGGAGACCGGCGGCAATCTGGCGGAAACGCTGGACAACCTGGCCGATATTCTGCGGCGACGGCGGCAGACGAAGCTGAAAATCCGAGCGCTTTCCTCCGAGGCGCGGGCCAGTGCCATGATTATCGGTGCGCTGCCCTTTGTCATGTTTGGCCTGATCTACCTGGTCAATCCTGAGTATCTGCAGCCTCTGTTCACGGAACTCGTTGGACAAATCATGCTCGGTGTCGGGCTTCTGTGGCTGACGCTCGGGTTTGTGATTATGGCCAAGATGGTCCGGTTCGAAATTTGATCGGGGACTGCGGCAATGGACCTGACCCTTGAGAATATCATTCTTGCCATGGCGGGCATGACTGCTGTCCTGACGGTGGTTGCCGTCTGGTCGGCACTTCTGCCCCGCGAAACGATGGGGGATCGTGGCAAGACACTGATCCAGCGACGACAAGCCCTGCTCGATGAGGCCTTGGGACCGAGAAAGCGAACCCAGTCAATCCAGGCCCTGAATTTCATGCGGGCTGTGGTGTCGCGGCTCCAGATGCTGAGCAGTCACCACATGGATGAGTGGACGTTGAGTCTGGCGCGCGCCGGACTTCGCTCCAACGAAGCCATGATCGGGTACCTCTTTGCGAAGGCGGCGTTGCCGGTCGGCGCCGCGGCGACGGCGGCATTCTTCGTGTTCGTCGCCGGGATGGGCGATCTGTCTTCCACCATGAAGATGCTGGTCGTTGTCGGGGCGGGCTGCATTGGGGCTCTGATTCCCGGCATCTACATCCGAAATCTGGCGAACAAGCGGCGCAAGCAGTTGCTGAAGGCCTTGCCGGATTCACTCGATTTGATGGTGATTTGTGCCGAGGCGGGACTGAGCCTCGAGTCGTCTCTGCAGCGTGTCTCACGGGAGATCGCCCGGACCTGGCCTGAGATGGCGGACGAACTCAGTCTGACCGCTATCGAAATCGGCTTCATGCCCGATCGGCATCAGGCGCTGGAGAACCTCAGCAATCGGTGCTTCCTGAACGGCGTTCGCGGCCTCGTCAACACGCTCATTCAGACGGAAAAATACGGCACGCCGTTGGCCCAGTCGCTGCGCGTGCTGGCCGCCGAACTGCGGAACGAGCGCATGCTGAGGGCCGAGGAAAAGGCGGCGCGCCTGCCGGCGACGCTGACCGTGCCCATGATTATCTTCATTTTACCCCCGCTGTTCGTGGTCCTGATCGGGCCGGCCGTCCTGAGCCTGATCGACTCCCTGAGCGGCTTCTGAACAGGTCAGGCAGCCCGTGTTGGCGGCACGGGCGGCATGACGGAGACCGGAAGGGGCGCCCTGTCCGACAGGCGCTTGTCCGGATGAGGTGGCAGGGCGCCGGCTGAGCCGGCCTCCATCGGATTGGAAACGAAGGGTGATGGTGATGGCTGCGGGAACCCGAGCGGCCAAGAACAGCGAGTCCGGCCCGGCTTCGAACGGGCACCGGCCGGCATCCATTCGTTTCCACCAGGCTTTGCTGAGCGGATCCGGCGGGTCAGAAGGTCCGCCATTACGCTCTTCCCTAGTTGGCGATCGCCGGGGCCCCCGCACCGCCGATCGCGGCCGCCCGGTCTCCGGAAGCCGGAATCCGCTTCAGCCGTTCAAAATAGGCGAGCTGACGGGGGATGTCACCTTCCTCTTCGACGGTTCTCAGCACATCAGCGGCTTCGCCTTCCCGGTCGGCGAAGGTCAGGATCATCGCCAGGGTCCGGCGATGACGCGCCGTGGCCTGCGGGTGGGCGGCCGATTCGCGGGCCAGGCGGATCGCGTCCCCGTGGTCCCCCTCCAGCGACCTCGACAGGGCCAGGTTGGATTTGAGGGTCAGATCCGTCGGTCGCTGCGACAGGCCGCGCGTATAGAACCGCTGGGCCTGGTCGTGCTGTCCCAGCATGTCGTGCGCGACGCCCATGCTGTTGAGCAGCCGCGGGTCGGCGCCGCCGCTCTGTGCCGCCGCGTCCAGGTAGTCCAGGGCCTCCCGGGGCCGGCCAAGGGCAATGAGCGCATTGCCGAGGCCGCGCCTGACCTCCGGGTTCCCCGGATTGATTTCCAGGGCCGTGCGATAGGCGCCCGCTGCCTGTTCGTAGGAGCCGAGGCGGGAGAGCGACGCGCCCAGGCGCAGCAGCGGCGCCACGGCGTTCGGTTCGAGCAGATGGGCGCGGCGATAGAGGCTGATGGCCGTGGCCGTATCGCCGCCGGCGAGCGTGTAATCGCCGAGCCGCATCAGCGTTTCGACCCGATCAGCCCCGGCGTCGACGCTGGACTCTCCGGTTCGTCCGGGACCGGAGGGCGAGGCGGTGCCGTCCGGCGTCTGGGTGCAGCCTGCCAGCCCCAGGCCGAGCAGGCAGGCGATAATTGCTGTCTTGGGCAGAAGTGGTCCAATCATGTGATCCACAGGTCCATGCCGGCAGTGATTCCGCAGCGTTCCTTCCAACTTTTAGCCGATTCTAAACGATGATGACCACAAGAGTTAGCATTACTTCCGCTGCCGTTGCGAAAATTTCGCCCCGGCGTCGGGCGGTCGGTCGTAACGAGGAGGGCTCGGCGGCGGTCGAGTTCGCCCTCACCTTGCCGATCCTGCTGGTGGTTTTGCTGGGCATCATTGAGCTGTCAATGCTGACCTTCGCAAACTTGATGCTGGATGCCGGGGTCCGCGATGCGGCGCGCTACGGGCTGACCGGTCAGCAGGCCGACCAGCCGGCGGTTCGCTACAACGAAATCGAGCGGCTGGTCCGTCACCGTACCGCCGGCTTGGTGACCGACCTGAACTTCGAGATCTACACTTTCCCGGACGGTTTTGGCTCCATTGACATGGCCGACCTTGGGTCGGCTACCCAGGTGACAGTCCAGGAACAAGTGAACGGCGATGGCGATACGGTCCAGACCATCGAAAACGCCGACGGCGCCGATCAGGTCGTCTTGTACAGGGCGTTCGGGAAGTATGAGATGCTGACGCCGGTATTTCCAGGTTTCCTCAATAACGACGACAGCCTCACGCTTGAGGCGAGCTTCGCCTTTCGCAACGAGCCAGGGGAGTGGTAGGCCGATGCATGCGGGGGGGGCAGTCCGACATTGGCGCGGACATTGGTCCGGGCGGGCCCGGGATTGCGCGGCGCGTCTGTGTGATCAGGCAAAGCGGTACCTCCATCGCGATCGGAACGGGGCGATGGTCATCGAGTTCGCCTTCGTCACGCCGGTACTCCTTCTGATCATGCTGTCCTGCATGGACCTCGGCCGATTGATTCTCGCCTATCAGAAGACCCAGGTGACGGCCAACACGATCGGCGACCTGGTGTCGCGTGCCGAGCCGTCGGAGAACACCGAAACCGGGATTTGCTCGTCATTGGCGGCGGCGAATTTTGCGCTGCGCCCGTTCGTTCTCCAAGGAACCGATTCAATTTCCGTCTCGTCGATCACCATCGAAGGGCAGGGCGGCGGTGCCGTGACGGTTGTCCGCGACTGGCAGGCCAGTGTTTCGGGAAGCGGCGGCAGCTGCACCGTGGTGCAAAGCGAGCAGTCGCTTGCGGCGGTGCCGATGGGGCTGGTGACCGATCTCGAGGAAAACGAGACCGATAACATCATTTACACCCAGGTCAATTTTGTCCACGAAGCCTGGTTCTGGTCTTTCCTCGACACGGACCCGGCCCACCCGATCCTCCGGCAATCGATCCATAAGCCGCGGGTCGCGCCTTTGAGTTCGATCGCGTCGGGGTAACGGGGGCGTGCGGCGCTTTGCGTCGCGACGGCGCAGCGGCGCTTTGTTAGCGTGAGAGGCGCGTTGGTTACTGCTGACGAGGGTTTGACGGCAATGCCGCTCTCGGTGCGCAGGCCCGGCGTGGCCGGGCAGTTCTATCCGGCGACCGAGGCCGTGTTGCGCGCGGCCGTCGACGGGTTCGTCGCTTCGGGCCGCGGCTGGCCGATGCCGGCCAAGGCGGTCATCGCCCCCCATGCCGGCTACCCCTTTTCCGGCCCGGTGGCCGGGACCGCCTTCTCCGCGCTTCGCCGGCACGAGACCATTGTGCGCCGCGTGGTTCTGGTCGGTCCGGCCCACCGGTTCCCGGTGCCGGGCGTCGCCTTTCCGGCGGCCGACAGTCTGGAGACGCCGCTTGGGGCGGTCACGGTGGACCGTGCCGCCTTGTCGCTGCTCGACGGTCTGCCCGGGGTTGGCCTGCTGGACGAGGCCTTCGACGGCGAACACGCGCTGGAGGTGCTGCTGCCATTCCTGCGGGTGCAGTTTCCGCAGGCGGCGGTCGTGCCGCTGCTGGCCGGCGGGGCGTCGACGGCGTTGATGCGCGCGGTGCTCGACCGCCTCTGGGGCGGTCCGGAGACGCTGATCGTCGTCAGCTCCGACCTCAGCCATTTCCACGGCTATGACGAGGCCCGCCGCCGCGATGCCGGGACGGCCGGGCTGATCGAAACCCTGAGCCCCGAGGACCTGAACGGCCGGCAGGCCTGCGGCCATCGTGCCATCAACGGGCTGCTCGCCTGTGCCCGGGCGCGCGATCTGCGGGCGACGGCGCTCGACCTGCGCAGTTCCGGCGACACGGCCGGGCCGCGTGACCGCGTGGTCGGCTACGGCGCCTTTGCCTTCGAGGAAGCGGAGGGGGCCTGCTTGCCGGAGGACCTGCGTCGGTACCTGCTCGACGCGGTGGCCAGGGCGCTCCGGGGCGTCGTCGACGGCCATGGCGCGGCGTCCGAGACAGAGGCTGCGGACCTGCCGCAGGCCTTGCGGGCCCGCCGCAACACGTTCGTGACGCTGGAGCTCGACGGAAGCCTGCGCGGCTGCGTCGGCAGCCCGACCCCGCAGCGCGGCCTGCATGACGACGTCATGCGGAACGCCGTGAAGGCGGCGACGGCCGATCCGCGCTTCAATGCGCTCACCGCCGACGAACTGCCGCACGTCTCCGCGAGCATTTCGATCCTCAGCACCCCGCGGCCGATCGCCTGTGCCGACGAAACGGCGCTGCTCGCGGAACTGCGGCCCGGCATTGACGGGGTGATCCTGGAAGACGGCGGCCGACGGGCGCTGTTCCTGCCCAAGGTGTGGAGCCTGATCCCCGATCCCCGGCAGTTCCTCCGGCACCTCAAGGCGAAGGCCGGGCTACGGGACGACGCCTGGTCACCCGACACCAGGGCCTGGCGCTTCACCGCCGAAAGCTTCTGATTGACTCTACCGAGCTGGCCGGTCCCGGGGCGAAGCACGGTAGAGCACATGCGGCCGCAGGGGGTGGCCGGGCGGCAGGGACGGGTGGTCGAAATCGTCCGCCGGGTCGTGGCGCAGGCCGAGGCGCGCCATGACCGCCCGCGATCGCTGATTGGCGCGGGTGGTGAAGGAGACGATTTCCGAAAGGCCCAGCCGGTCGAACCCATAGGTGAGCGCCAGCCGGGCGGCTTCGGTCGCATAGCCGCGGCCCCAGTGTTCGGCGGCCAGGCGCCAGCTTATCTCCACACAGGGCGTGAAATGCGCCTGGAACTGCGGCACGGACAGGCCGACAAAGCCGACGAAAGGCGCGACGCCCGCGACCTCCAGCGCCCACCAGCCGAATCCGCGCTCCCGGATTTGGGCGCGGATGCGGGCAGCGAGGGCATCGCTCTGCGCCCGGTCGAGCCGCGCCGGCAGGAACGCCATCACCCGCGGATCGGCGTTCAGGGCGGCGAAGGCCGGCAGGTCCTCGTCCCGCCAGTCACGCAGCAACAGCCGCGGCGACTCGAGCGGGAGCCAGGGGTCGGATTGGGACATCGGCTCGGCGCCGTTCAGTAGAGATGGCGGGCACGGATCGTCCCGGCGATGTGGCGCAGGGCCTCGAGGATGGCCGGCGGGTCCATGGCACCCTCGGCATCGACGACGACATAGCCGATATCGCCATCGGTCTGCAGGTATTGGGCGGCGATGTTCAGGCCTCGTGACGAAAAGACATCGTTCATCTGCAAGAGAACGCCGGGTACATTCCGGTGGATGTGGAGAAACCGCACGCCGCGGTCCTTGACCGGCAGCGAGACTTCCGGGAAATTCACCGCGCCGACTGTCGAGCCGTTGTCAGAGTACTTGATCATTTTTTCCGCGACTTCCAGGCCGATATTCAGCTGCGCCTCCTGCGTGCTGCCGCCGACATGCGGCGTCAGGATCGTGTTGTCCAGCCCCTGCAGCGGGCTTTCGAACGGGTCGTCGTTCGTCGCAGGCTCTCGCGGGAAGACGTCGATCGCCGCACCGGCGAGATGCCGGTCGCGCAAGGCCGCGGCCAGCGCATCGATGTCGACCACAGTGCCGCGCGAGGCATTGATGAGATAGCTGCCTTCCGGCATGGCGCGGATTTCGGCAGGACCGATCATCCCCCGCGTCGCCGGCGTTTCCGGCACGTGCAGGGTGACGATCTGGGCGGCGGACAGCAGCTCGCCCAGGCTGGTGCAGGGCATGGCATTGCCCAGCGCCATTTTCGGTTCGATATCGAAATAACGCACCTGCATGCCCATGGCCTCCGCCAGGACCGACAGCTGCGAGCCGATATGGCCATAGCCGACGATCCCCAGCACCTTGCCGCGGAGCTCGAAGGCGTTCTTCGCCGTCTTGTCCCAGCGGCCGGCATGGGCCAGGGCGGATTTCCGGGTTATGCCGCGCAGCAGCATGACGATTTCGCCGATCACCATTTCGGCAACCGAACGGGTGTTGGAATAGGGAGCGTTGAAGACGGGAATGCCGGCGGCCCGGGCCGTTGTGAGGTCGACCTGATTGGTGCCGATGCAGAAGCAGCCGATGCAGAACAGTCGCCGGGCCGCCGCCAGGACGCTGCCGGTCAGCTGCGTGCGAGAGCGGATGCCGACGACATGCGCCTGGGCGATCCTCTCCGTCAGTGCCGCCTCGTCGAGTGCCTCGGACAGGGCCTCGACATTGCTGTAGCCGGCGGCTTTCAGCCGCTCGATGGCGCTCTTGTGCACGCCCTCCAGGAGCAGGATGCGGATGTTGCCTTTCGGCAGCGAAAGGCGGGCCGGCGGGCCCGCACTCGCGGCGCCGGGCGGACGGTCGGTCACGGCAGTCCTCTGGTCGCTGGACGGCAGATGCTCATGCCCAGGGGATAGCGCGTCCCGGGCGGTGGAGTCGAGGCGGGCGGTTGACGCGGCCGCAGGCCGGCCGGTGTTTTGAAGCAAGGACCAGGCCAGGAAGGCCGGCGCGAGGCCGGTTGTCCGCGGCCTCGCGCCCAGGAAGAGGAATCTTATTACTTCAACCGATAGGTATTCGCCGATGAGTGTGGCGGTACTATCGTGTTCACCCTACGCAGCGAGGGCCATGGGCTCGCGGGTCAGCCATTGCCGCATGGCCGCGGTGGTCGCGTCGGGCTGTTCCAGCGGGGCCAGGTGCCCGGCATCCGGGATGACCGTCATCTCGGCGTCCGGAATCCGGGCGGCGAAGTCCCGGTGCTCATCGACCGAGGTGAGGGCGTCGTTGGCGCCGACCATGACCAGGGTCGGGCAGGTGATCCGCGGCAGCAGGTCTTCGTGCGACCGGCGCTTGGCCGCCGCTTTCTGATGGGCGCGGAACGTCGTCGCACCGCCTTCATAGGCCATGCGGGCCATGCGCTCCAGAAACACTGTATCGCCGCTGCGGCTCGGTGCGACGAAGCGCGGAAGAACCTCCCGCCACATCGCCAGATAGCCGGTTTCCGACTTCTTGATCATCATGTGCCGCCGTCGGGCCATGGCGGGCCGCTCGGGATACGGTGTTGTTGCAAAAAGCCCGAGCCGCAGAATGCGGTGCGGGGCGCGTCGATACATCTCAAAGCAGATGTAGCCACCCATGGAATACCCCGCCAGCGCGAAGAATGGCGGCGCATCGGCCAGGATTTCGTCGGCGATAGCGCCCAGGTCCTCATGCGCGGGCAGGGGCGAGACCCAGCAATCGGCGACGTCTTCAAGAGCGTCGATCTGCTTTTGCCAGAGCAGGCGGGTGCTCGACAGACCCGGGACGAGGAGGAGCGGAATACGATTGTGCATAGGAATCTCCCTCTTGGTTGCACGCCGACGCGGTGTCGGCGGCTGGGAACAATTTTCCTATGCACGCAGCAGCGTCCGATAGTGGGCAGGCGTTTTCGGCGGTCGTGGCATCCCGCGCGGGGCTCGCGATTCCATGCCCGGGCATGCACCTGCGACAGTATGCCGCAGCCTGCACGATGTCCGGTTCTTGGCTTGGCTTGTGAAATAATAAAGGGGTCATCAAAGATATTTCTATTTTGTGCGCGGGCGCAGAGTCGTTGAAATCGATTACAAGGCCATTTGCGACGCCAAATTTTTTACAGTTTTTTCTTACTACATAAATAAGATTTTACTGGTTCATCATGAATTCTCATGTGTCGTAGAGTTTATAAAATACAATCCAGCACTTTTTCACGGTTCTTGAATGGGCGTGTGCGATATCTCCTAAAAATGGCGGGAAATCTTAAACAATGTGACTGGTTATCCCAGATTTATTTATAGAGTCCGGTCGATATCAAAAAGAATATCTGACAAATTTGGAAACAAGAAAACAATATTATTTTATATGACTCGGATATGCCCCCGTAATGTCCTGTTCCGCGAATCGCCGGCGGTTGGACGAGGTGGGGAGTGGCCGCCGGCCAAGCTCCCGCTAAAGGTATAGGAATTATCATATAGCCGTGTTATAAGACGCTTATCGCGTTAGTCCGTTCAGGCCCCGCTTGCCGGCGCGGCCACGGTTGAGGAGAGAACGATGAAGGTAGGCAGGAAGCCCGGTCCCCGGAAGAAAGAGCCCGGACCCAATCCTATCGACGTGCATGTCGGTCTGCGGTTGCGGCAGCGCCGGACATTGATCGGAATGAGCCAGGAAACGCTGGCCAAGCATCTCGACATGTCGTTTCAGCAAGTCCAAAAGTACGAGTGTGGCGCAAACCGGATCAGCGCCAGCCGGCTTTTCCTCCTCACGAAAATCCTGAACACGGATATTTCGTATTTCTTTGAAGGGCTGCCGCACGCCGGCGGCGAGGAAAGCCGGGAGACCGACGGCGTTTCGATGAACTCGATGCTCAAGCGCGAAACCATGGAACTGGTCCGCGCCTATATGGCGATCCAGGATCCGCAGGTCCGCGCACAGCTCTATCAACTCACCCGCATGGTCGGGGATTCCTTTGAAGAGGACGAGCAGAAAACCGCAGCCTGAGCCGGTTTTCGGCATCGAGGGGGCGGCATTGACACCGCCCCTTCGCGCGTGTCGCGTGGCGTGGGAGTCCTATTTCCTGAGGAACGGCCCTGCGGGACGGAGGTCTGCAACAGGTTTCGTTCCGGCCCATGCAGATAATTCTACAAGATCGAACCGTAAAGCCAGCCGGTACTGTCACCCTGAGAAGCGTGCCGCCGGGCACGAAAAAAAGGCCGCCTGCGGGGCGGCCCTTCCAGTTTCTTAAGGGAGGCATCTAAGAGAAATCGGCGGGGACCGGCACGTGCCGTTCTGCCGATAACCCCATCCTGTGCCCGGATCGCTGAAGAACCGGTAAAGATCGACCGAATTTGCTTACTTTCGCAAATCGGTCGGCCACCGCCCGCTGCCGGAGACAGCGGGCGGCCGGTATCGTCGGCGCGAAAGGCCGTTCGCCTGCTGGGGGCGGGCGGTCAGGCGGCCTT
The DNA here is from genome assembly GCA_009909005.1 of Alphaproteobacteria bacterium. GTDB lineage: Bacteria > Pseudomonadota > Alphaproteobacteria > DSM-16000 > Inquilinaceae > JAAAOG01. The sequence continues at coordinate 26,236 of JAAAOG010000164.1, forward strand.
CACGCCGGCATAGCCGACCTTCTGCAGGGCCTCGCGGATTTCGTCCAGGATGACCGGATCGTCGATGGTCGCCGGCATCTTGAACTCTTCACTGTCGGCGATCTTCTTCATGGTGCCGCGCAGCACCTTGCCCGAGCGGGTCTTGGGCAGGCGATCCACAACGGTGCAGGTCTTGAAGGCGGCGACGGCGCCGATTTGCTCGCGCACCATCTTGACGCATTCGGCGCAGACGTCGCTGTGGGACTTGCTGACCCCGGACTTCAGGACGATGAAGCCCACCGGCATCTGGCCCTTCAGTTCGTCGGCGGCACCGATGACCGCCGCCTCGGCGACGTCGGGGTGGGCGGAGAGGATTTCCTCCATGCCGCCGGTCGACAGGCGGTGGCCGGCGACGTTGATCACGTCGTCGACCCGGGTCATGACGTGGACATAGCCGTCCTCGTCAACGAAGCCGGCGTCGCCGGTCATGTAGAAGCCCGGGAACTCGTCGAAATAGGCCTTGCGGCAGCGATCGTCGGCCTGCCACAGGGTCATGAGGGTCCCCGGCGGCATGGGCAGCTTGGCCACCAGCGAGCCGACATCGCCGGCCGGCACGTCATGGCCGTCCGGACCGACGGCGTGGATGTCCCAGCCGAAACCCGGCTTGCAGGCCGAGCCGTACTTGACCGGGAACAGCTCGGTGCCCAGCGGATTGCCGGCGATCACCCAGGCGGTTTCCGTCTGCCACCAATGGTCGATGACCGGCACCTTCAGGTTGTTCTCGGCCCATTTGATCGTGTCGGGGTCCGACCGCTCGCCGGCCAGGAACAGCGCCCGGAAGTGCGAGAGGTCGTAACTCTTCATCAGCTCGGCATTCGGGTCTTCGCGCTTGATGGCGCGAAAGGCCGTCGGCGCCGTGAACATGGTCGGGATCTTGTGCTGGCTGATCACCCGCCAGAAGGTGCCCGCATCCGGCGTGCCGACCGGCTTGCCTTCGAAGACCACCGTCGTCGCACCGTGCAGCAGCGGGGCATAGACGATATAGGAGTGTCCGACCACCCAGCCGACATCCGAAGCGGCCCAGAACACCTCGCCCGGGTCGCAGTTGTAGAAGTTCTTCATCGTGTACTTCATGGCGACGGCGTGGCCGCCATTGTCGCGCACGATGCCCTTCGGGTTACCCGTGGTGCCGGAGGTATACAGAATGTACAGCGGATCGGTCGCGGCGACCGGCACGCAGTCGGCCGGCTCGGCCTTGCCGGTGATCTCCGTCCAGTCATGGTCGAAGCCGGGTTTCAGTGGGGCCTCGGCCTGCGGACGTTGCATGACGATCGTCCCGTCCACCTTGTGCTCGGCTTGGTCGATGGCGCCGTCGAGCATCGGCTTGTAGGGGATCACCTTCGCCCCCTCGATGCCGCAGGAGGCGCTGACGATCACCTTCGGCTTGGCGTCGTTGATCCGCGTCGCCAACTCATTTGGTGCGAAGCCGCCGAACACGACCGAATGGATGGCGCCGATGCGGGCGCAGCCCAGCATCGCCACCAGCGCCTCGGGCACCATCGGCATGTAGATGATCACCCGGTCGCCCTTTTCGACGCCCAGCGAGCGCAAGGCGCCGCCGAATTTCGCCGTCAGGTCCTGGAATTCCCCATAGGTGATCTTGCGGACGGTGTTGGTCACCGGGCTGTCGTAGATGATCGCCGGCTGGTCGGCGCGGCCGCGTTCGACATGACGGTCGACGGCGTTATAGCAGGTGTTCAGTTCGCCGCCCACGAACCAGCGATAAAACGGTGCATTGCTGCCATCCAGGACCTTGTCCCACTTCTTGTACCAGTCGATCTCTTCGGCGGCCTTGCCCCAGAAGCCTTCCGGGTCGTTGATCGATTGGCTGTGCACTTCGGCGTAGCGCCCCATCTTCGTTTTCCTTTCCCAGAGTGAAGTCTTTCCGGCTCCAAGATCCGGGCCGGAATTCGGCAATGGTCCGGACGGCACGGTGCCTCGTCAACCCTTTGTGCCGTGGGCCAATAATGCGGGCAATTACGAGAACCTGGACCGTGCCGCTGCCATGATCTGTGTCAAGCTTCATCGGGCTCGGCTTTCTTGTGCCACGCAGCAAAGATCGCCGTTGGCAAAAGCCGGCCGATACTCTCTTCCGGCAGCACCATCTCGCCGCTCTCCACCGCCCCGTCCAGCCCGTCCAGGTGGTGCGACAGCGCATGGTGGAGAGCGAGGAAGGACAGCTGCACCGCATAGGCGGTGAGAATGACAAAAAGCGGATCGGTACCGAGAAGCTGCCGGCAGGCGGCGAGCAGGCGCGGCAGGTCCTCATGGAAGCGCCAGACCTCGCCCTTCGGCCCGCGGCCGTATTTCGGCGGGTCGAGGATGATACCTTCATAATGCCGGCCGCGCCGCACTTCACGTTCGGCGAAGCGGACCGCATCGTCGACCAGCCAGCGGATCGGCCGGTCTTCCAGGCCGGCCTGCCTCTGGTTCTCCACCGCATAGCCGATCGCCTTTTTCGAGGCGTCGACATGGGTGACCCGGGCACCGGCCCGGGCGGCGATCAACGAGGCGAGCCCGGAATAGCCGAACAGGTTGAGCACCGCCGGGGGCTGATCGGTCTCGGCCCGGCGGGCGGACAGGGCCGCGGCGATGCGGCGCCAATGCACGGCATGCTCGGGGAAAAAGCCGAGATGCCGGAAAGGCGTACAGCGCGCCACAAAGGCGAGATCGCCATAGTGCAGCACCCAGCTGTCCGGCAGGGCGGGGCCGTGCTGCCAGGTTCCGCGCTCCTCGCCCTCGCCGGCTTCGAACACGGCATCGGCCCGCCAGTCGTTTTCGGAAAGCCCGGGCGGCCAGAGCGCCTGCGGCTCGGGCCGGATGATGCGGTAGGGACCGGCCCGTTCCAGCTTGCGCCGGTTGCCGCTGTCGAGCAGGGCGTAGTCGCTCCAGTCATCGGCGATCAGCAGGCGCGGGACCATGGGCATCGGCACGGAGCCTCGAAACGGAAGGCCTGGGAGAAAGCGGGCAGGGCCGCCCCTGTCCCGCAATAAAGGGCTTCGCGTGGCGACCGAAAAGGCCGGGGATGCGGGACTGGATCAAAGATCCCGATTGTTGCATCCCGTCGAATGACGCAGACTGCGCACCGCTGCCGGCCCCCCGACTGCAAGCGCGACCCATGCCCGCTTCCCCGTCTCATGCCCGCCTGCAGGTGCATTTCCGCCCCGAGGGTACGCTCCTGCAGGCTGCCGGGCCGCTGGCCGCGGCGGCAGCCCGGTCTGCTGCGGGAGCGGCCGATGGGCGGACGCTTGTCCGCGCGCTGATCGATACGGCGGTCGGCGGCGATGCCTGCGAATGGATGCGCCGCGCCGCGGCGGAGCCGCTGATCGCCGCCATTCTGGCCGGGGACGCGGTTTGCGACGCGACGACGATCACGCGGGACGACGGCGTGCGATTGCTGACCCTGTTCGCCGAAGCCACCGCGGATGGGGCGCGCCGCCTGACGATCGGCGAAATGCCTCTGCCTGCCGGGCTCGACGCCTCGCCCATCGAAGGCGTCGACCTGTTGCAGGACATTGTCGATGCCGTGCCGGTGACCATCAGCATCAAGGATGCCGAACGCCGCTATGTCTTCGTCAATCGCAGCTGGGAGCGGTTCTATGGCGTCGACCGAGGGCAGGTGCTGGGCAAGCGGTTCGAGAGCCTGACGCCCGGCCGGATCGTTGCCGGGACCTTCGACGATCACAGCAGCCATGTCGAGAGCCGCGACGAACAGGTGCTGGCGAATGGGCAGAGCCTGGCAGACCAGGAGGAGTATGTCAGCGGCATCGACGGCGCCGAGCGCACGCTGCTCAGCAGCAAGCTGCCGCTCGTCGATGCCGACGGCCGGCCGCGCGGCATTCTCTCCGTCACCCATGACATCACCGCCCGCAAGGACCAGGAACTGGCGCTGGCCCGGGCCAAGGCGGAGGCGGAAGCCGCAGACCGCGCCAAGACCGAATTCCTCACCGTGGTCAACCAGGAGACGCAGGGCCCGCTGGCCGAGCTTCTGGCTGCGGTGGCCCGCGCCCGGGCCGGCATCGGCGATACGGCCGGTGCCGGGGCCGGGGAGCTTGAGGACATCGAACGCTGCGGCCGGCAGCTGCGGCGGCTGATCGACGACCTGCTGGACCTCTCGGCACTCGATCTCGGCACGGCAACCCTCCGGCCGGGACCGATGGACCCGCGCGTCGCCATCGAAGCCGTGGTGGCAGGGCTGCGGATGGACGTTGCCGCCAAAGGGCTGACGCTCGACGTGCGGGTGGCGGCGGAGGTCCCGGCGCTGGTGATTGCCGACGAGATCAGGGTCCGCCAGGTGCTTGCCCGGCTGCTTGAAAATGCCCTGCGCTTCACGCGCGAAGGCGGCATCGTCGTTCTGTGCTCCGTCAGCGGATCACACGCGGGTCAAGGCCCGCCGACGGCGGCGGCCGGACAGAGCCTGGTCTTTTCGGTTGATGATACCGGGCTTGGCATCCCGGCCGACCGTCAGGCCTATATATTCGCCCCCTTCACGCGCCTGGATGCCGCGGCGCGCTCCGGTGATCGCGGCCCCGGCCTGGGCCTGGCGATTGCCGGCCGGCTGGTCGCGGCGATGGGCGGGGAGATCGGCGTCGAGAACCGCGACGCCGGCGGCAGCCGCTTCTGGTTTGCCGTGCCGGTCCGCACCTGGCAGCCACAGCCCGGCCCGCGAGAGTGACGCACGCAACGCCTGGCACTGGCACTGGCAATGGCAACGGCAATCAGCCGGAGGGCTCCAGCTGCGATTTCAGGGAGAGGCGGCGCAGCAGATCCTTCAGCGTCAGCACGCCGGCCAGGCGGTTGCCGTCCTCGACCACCATCAGCCGGCCGCGCTGGCCTTCCTGCATGCGCTGCAGGGCGGCGTCGGCGGGCGTGTCCGGGCGTATCGTGTTGGCGTCGGAACAGCGGTCGACGACCTCCGCGATCCGCCGCGTGCCCCAGTCCTCCCGCGGCACCTGCTTGACGTCCTTGATGGTGGCGCAGCCGACCAGCCGGCCGTCGCGGACGATCGGCACCAGGTCATGGCCGTATTCGTACAGATAATCGTCGACGAAGGACCGGACGGTGATGTCGCCGGATGCCGTCACCGGGTCGCGCGACATGAAGCGGGACACGGTCTCGCCCTTCAGGTCCTCCTGCTGCAGGAGGCGCTGATAGCCGGCACTGGCGGCGCCCTGCAGGAAAAGGCCGATCAGCACCCACCACATGCCGCCGACGACATTGCCGCCGACCGCGTTGAGGGCGCCCAACGCCATCAGGGCGATGCCGATGCCCTGGCCGATGCGCGAGGCCACCTTCGTCGCCCAGCGCAGATTGTCGCGCCACCACCATAAGGCCGCCCGCAGCACCCGGCCGCCGTCGAGCGGGAAGCCCGGCAGCATGTTGAAGGCGGCCAGCAGCAGATTGATCAGCCCGAGATAGTTGGGCACCGCGGCGATGTGCTCCGGCACGCCGGCGGTCAGCATGCCGGCGGCGACCGCGTAGAACACGGCGCCGAGGACGACGCTGGCGATCGGGCCGGCGATCGCCATCCAGAACTCGGTCTTCGGGTTGGGCGGCTCCATCTCCATCTCGGCCACGCCGCCGAACAGGAAGAGGGTGATGCCCCCCATCGGCAGGCCGTGCGCGCGCGCCACCAGCGCATGCGAGAACTCGTGGAACAGCAGCGAGAAGAACAGCCCGATCATCCCCGCCACGCCCAGCGCCCAATACGTCCCCGGCGGCAGGTCGGGAAAGAAGGCCGGAAAGAAGCCGGAGGCGAGCGACCACGTCACCAGAATGGCGAGGAAAAGCCAGGTGACGTTCGCGCGGACCTGAAAGCCGAAGATCCGGAACAGGGTGAAGTTGCTGCCGAACATGAGCCCGCCGTCGGTTGCCGGGACGGCGCCGATGCCGGCCGGGGCGGCCGGGGCGCCGGCAAGTCAATCCGGAACAATCGATGCACGCCGCGGTTCCCGCTGCGGCATGCGGGCGGGCGGGCGTTTCGTCGCAAACCGGTGCTTCGGCTGCGGGCCCGGATCCATCTTGGACGTGTTCCAGACAGCCGTGCACGGGTCTGCCGCCGCACGGTCCCTGTCACCAAAGGGTGCGACGTCATGGACTTTGATCCGCTGTTGCTGTCACGGATCCAGTTCGGGTTCACGGTGGCGTTCCATATCCTCTTTCCGGCCTTCACCATCGGCCTGGCCAGCTGGCTGGTGGTGCTGGAGGCGCGCTGGCTGTTCTCCAAGCGCGAACGGTTCCGGACACTCTACCGCTTCTGGGTCAAGGTGTTTGCCGTGTCCTTCGGGCTCGGCGTCGTGTCGGGCGTGGTGATGAGCTACCAGTTCGGCACCAACTGGTCGGCCTTCTCCGACATGGCGGGCAATATCGTCGGTCCGCTGATGGGCTACGAGGTGCTGACCGCCTTTTTCCTTGAGGCGTCGTTCCTCGGCATCATGCTGTTCGGCTGGAAGAAGGTCGGCAACCGGCTGCACTTCCTTGCCACCAGCATGGTGGCGCTCGGCACCTTGATCTCGGCCTTCTGGATCCTTTCGGCCAATAGCTGGATGCAGACGCCGTCAACCTTCGAGATGGTCGACGGCCGCGCCGTGCCGACCGACTGGCTGGCGGCGATCTTCAACCCGTCCTTCCCCTATCGCTTCGCCCACATGGTGATGGCCGCCTATCTGACCACGGCCTTTGCCGTGGCCGGCATGTCGGCCTGGATGCTGCTGCGCGACCCGGCCAATCGCGGCGCCCGCACCAGCCTGTCCATGGCGCTGTGGTTCGCGGTGATCTTCTCGCCGGTGCAGATCCTGCTCGGCGATCTGCAGGGCCTGAATGTGCGCGACTACCAGCCGGTCAAACTGGCTGCCATGGAGGGCCATTGGCAGAACGAGCCGGGCGAGGGCGTGCCGCTGGTGCTGTTCGGCTGGCCGGACGAGGAGGCCGAGCGCAATCTCTGGTCGGTGGAAATTCCGAACCTGTCCAGCGTCATCATCACCCACAGCTGGGACGGCCAGTTCCCGGCCCTGACGGAATTTCCCGAGGAGAACCGGCCGCCGGTCGCCATCGTCTTCTGGTCGTTCCGGATCATGGTGCTGATCGGTTTCCTGATGCTCGGCCTCGGCCTCTGGAGCCTTTATCTGCGCTGGCGCAAACGGCTCTACCGCTCGCGGACCTTTCTGTACGCCACTTTCGCCATGCTGCCCTCCGGCTTCGTCGCCGTGCTGACGGGGTGGATCACGGCCGAGGTCGGCCGCCAGCCCTGGGTGGTCTACGGCCTGATGCGGACGTCGGAGGCGGTGTCGCCGGTATCGGGCGAGGGCGTTGCCTTCTCCCTGGCGCTGTTCGTCGTGGTCTACGCCATCATCTTCGGTGCCGGCACCTATTACCTGTTCAAGCTGCTGGCGCAGGGTCCCGAAGACACGGGGCCGGACGAGGGCTCGCCCCCCTTCGAAACCCGCCGGCCGAAGCGGCCCCTGTCCCGTTCCGAAGACCGGCTGGAAGAGCCGGGCCCCGCCGAGTGATACGGCCTGCCTGAGAGGAGGGCGAAAATGGTGGAAATGGCTGCCGGCTATGAAGGCCTGACGTTCTGGCTGCCGCTGATCTGGTCGGCGCTGATCGCTTTTGCCGTCGCCATGTATGTGATCATGGACGGCTTCGACCTCGGCGTCGGCATTCTCTTCGATGCGCCGCAGGAGGAAGCCTGGCGCGACAAGATGATGCTCTCGGTCGCGCCGATCTGGGACGGCAACGAGACCTGGCTTGTGCTGGGCGGCGGCGGTCTGCTGGCGGTCTTTCCGCTGGCCTATGCGCTGCTGCTGCCGGCGCTCTACCTGCCGCTGATCGTCATGCTGATCGCCCTGGTCTTCCGGGGCGTCGCCTTCGAGTTCCGGTTCAAGGCGGTCAAGCACAAGGGCGTCTGGAACCGCTCCTTCCATTACGGCTCGCTGGTGGCGACCTTCGCCCAGGGCATGGTGCTGGGCGCCTTCGTCCAGGGCTTCGCCGTCGAGGGCCGCTCCTTTGCCGGCGGCATGTTCGACTGGCTGACGCCGTTCAGCATCCTCACCGGCGCCTGCCTGGTGGCCGGCTATGGGCTGCTCGGCGCCTGCTGGCTGGTGATGAAGACGGAGGGCGCGCTGGAGGCCTGGGCGCGGCACTGGGCGCAACGGTTCCTGGTGGCCGTGATCGTCGGCATGGCCGCCGTCAGCCTCTGGGTGCCCTTCCTTTCCCCGGAGATCGCCGACCGCTGGTTCTCCTTCCCCAATATCGTCATGCTGCTGCCGGTGCCGGCGCTGACGGCGGTGGTCGCCCTGGCGCTGTTCCGGACCCTGCGGACCGGCAGGACGGGGACGCCCTTCGCGCTCACCATCGTGCTGTTTCTGCTCGGCTATCTTGGCCTGGCGATCAGCCTCTTCCCCTATCTGGTGCCGCCCGACGTGACGATCTGGGAAGCCGCGGCCCACAGCTCCTCGCAGATGTTCGCACTGGTCGGCTTCATCGTCGTCATCCCGATCATCCTCGGCTACACCGCCTACACCTATTGGGTGTTCCGCGGCAAAGTCGCCGAGGACCTGGCGGAGGAGGGCTATCACTGATGGCGGAGGATCAGGGCCATCCGGCCGGCGACAGCGAGCGGCAGGGGACGTGGCGGCGGCTCGCCTGGTTCGTCGGCCTCTATGTTGCAGGGTTGTTGACCATGGCAGCGGTGACTTACAGTCTGCGGCTGATGATCGTCTAGCCGCAGGCTGGAGGCACCCTGAAAGCGTCGCGCATCCCGCAGGCCGTTTTCGTCAATGCGCGCAGCGGCAGCGCATCCGAGCCCGGGCTGGCCGCGCTTCAGGACGCCCTGGACAGCGCCTGCGGTGCGCAGCGCGGCATCCGTGTCGAGGCGCTGGAACCACAGGAGATGTCGCGGCGCCTGGCCCGGCTCGACCCGGACGGCGGCCCGGTCCTGATCGGCGGCGGCGACGGCACCATCCGTGCGGCCGCCGAAAGGCTGGCGGTCGGGGGTCCGCCGCTCGGCATCCTGCCTCTCGGGACGATGAACCTGCTGGCCCGCGATCTCGGGGTGCCGGACGATCCTGTCGCCGCCATCGATGCACTGCTCGACGGCGAGATCCGGTTCATCGATCTCGCCCGGGCCAACGACCAGGTCTTTCTCTGCGCGGCGATTGCCGGCGTCGTTCCCGAGCTGGCCGAACTGCGGGAAGCCGGCCGGGCAGCCGACAGCCCGCTCGGCGCCATGCGCTCGCTTCTCGCGCAACTGCGGGAAACCAGCGGGACCGGCTTCGAGCCGCGGCACTTCGTGCTGACCCCGCTTCAGAGTCCGCCCCGCGCGGTCGAGGCGCTGGCCGTGACGATCGTCAACAATCGCTTTGCCGAGACGCCGGTCTTCGGACAGCCCATGCGCCGCGACCGGCTGGATGCCGGCATGCTCTCCGCCTATGTCATCGCGCCGGAGACCGGAGGCGACCTTCTTCGGCTGATCGCGCGGATCATTCGCGGCAGCTGGGTGACCGACCCCTGCGTGACGCGGATCGACGACGCGGGCTTTTCGCTGCGGCTGGCCGGGATGGAGGAAGGGCTTGTCAGCCTGGACGGGGAACCGATGGCCATGGCCATGCCTTTTTCCTTCCGTCTGGAGCCGCGGCGGCTCGCCTGCATCGCGCCGCTGCCGGCTGCGTCCGACGAGGATCCGGCGTATGACTGAAACCGCGGCCCGCCAGGGCCAGGGCATGACGATCCTGCACCTGTCCGACCTGCATTTCGGCCGGATCGATCCGCATGCGGTCGGCCTGCTGGCCGAACATATTGCGGCCGATCACCCTGACGTCATCGTCATCAGCGGCGATCTCAGCCAGGCCGGCCGCCGGCACGAGTTCCAGGAGGCGGCGGCCTTTCTGCAGACCCTGGCGGCGCCGGTGCTGGTCGTGCCCGGCAACCACGATGTGCCGGCGCGCAATCTCTGGGGGCGGTTCACCAGCCCCTATCGCCGCTACCGCATCGCCATTGCCGATGAGCTGATGCCGTGCCTGGACATCGACGGGGTGCGCCTGGTCGGCGTCAACAGCGCCCGGCCGGTGGTGCGTCACTGGAACTGGGCGCACGGACGGGTGTCGACCCGCCAGCTGGTGGAACTCGATCGGCTGTTCGCCCAGCCGGGCGGCGAGGCGGCGCGGGTACTGGTCATCCATCATCCGCCGATACCGCCGGCAGAATCGACGGTGAAGAGCCGCGTTGAGAATATCGGCCGGCTTCTCGATCGTCTGCCGGCCTGGCGGATCGATGTCGTCCTGTCCGGCCATCTCCATGAGGCCTTTCATCACGTCCATGATATCGCCTCGCAGCAGGGCGAGCGCCGCAGCGTCAGCTTCGTCGGCGCGGGCACGGCCCTGTCGACGCGCCTGCGCCGCTCCGGCCGGGGCGCCAATCGCATCCGCATCGGCCCGGACGGAATCGATGTGGCGCATGTTTCGCTTGGCGAGATGGGATGATTGCGGTCTTCCCTGTGACCGGCACGTCAACGCTCGCCTTTCATAGGGCATTGTTCTGCGATCTTCAGGGATTTGAAACAAAGCTGGATGAGACTCCCATCCGGAATCAAAGCGGAAAGGGAATTCAATCCATGGTCAAGGCCGGGCTCGCAAGGGTGTCGCAGTCCCAGGGGACCGACCGGTCACGCGTTCAGCTCCTTGCTCTCGCTTTCGCCTGTCTTCTCCTCGTCGCGATGTCCGGTTGCGACGAACCGCCGGCCGAAACGACCGAGAGCACGGCGGCCGGCGATGAAGAGCCGGCGGCAAGCGCCGCATCCGACGGGGTCGGGACAACCGGCGACGGTCAGGATGACCCGCACACCGTCGCGCTGGTCATGAAGACTTTGACCAATCCCTTCTTCGTCGAGATGGAACGGGGGGCCCGCGAGGCCGAAGAGGATTTCGGCATCACGCTGGTCGTCCGGACCGCGGCCCAGGAAACGTCGATCGAGCAACAGATTGCCATCGTCGACGACCTTATCCGCTCGGACATCGATGCGATCGTGATCGCGCCCGGCGATTCCGTCCGCCTGATCCCGGTCCTGCGCCAGGCCCAGGAGGCCGGGGTCGTTGTCGTCAATATCGACAACCGGCTGGACCCGCAGTTCATGGCCGAGGCCGGGCTGACCGGCGTGCCCTTCATCAGCGTGGACAATGAAGAGGGGGCCTATCTTGCCGCGCGGCACATCGTCGACCAGGTCGACGGGCCGGCCGAAGCCGTGATCATCGAGGGCATCCGCGATGCCGACAATGCCCAGGCGCGGCGGCGCGGGGCCGAGCGGGCCTTTGCCGAATCGCCGGAGGTCACGGTGGTGGCACGCGAAACGGCCAATTGGAAGATCGATGAGGGCTATGCCGTCGCGCGCCAGCTGCTCACCGCGCATCCCGATGTCGACCTCATCTTCGCCGCCAACGACATGATGGGGCTGGGCGCCATCCAGTACCTGCACGAAGCGGGCCTGACGGGCGACGTCCGGGTCGCCGCGTTCGACGCGCTCGATGAAGCGCTGGATGCCGTTCGCGACGGAACCCTCTCGGCAACCATCGACCAGCGTGCCGCGACCCAGGGCTATCTGGGCATCGACTATGCGGTCCGCATGCTGAATGGCGAGGAGATGCCGGACGAGACCATGGTGGATGTCCAACTCGTCACCCGGGAGTCGCTGGCTGGCGCGCCATGAGCGCAGGTGTCTTTCGCGGGCCGGCGTCACGCTGAGCGCCGACCGGCGAAAGATGTCCTGGGGTTATCCCTTTCCATGCCGACTGCCCTGCAATAACCTACTGGAAGACTTTCTGGGCCTGCCTGAGAGCAGCGTGCTCCATGAAACGACGCAATCTGACCCTGTTTAGACGCTTTATTATCTATTTGATGGCATTGAGTGTGATTCCTCTTGCTCTTCTGGGCGGTGTTTCTTACTACTTTTCACGCCAAACAGTCGAGAAGCTTTCCGACCGCTTCGTTGCCGAGGTGCTGGCCGGGCGACGCGACCTCCTGGAATTGCAGGCCCGGCAGATCGAAAGCCTGGTTGCCAATATTTCCGGTGTCGAAGGCATCGTGTCCGCTCTGCGGGAAACATCCGCGGCCGCCGATACCTATACACGGCTCGCGACCCAGGCCCGTATCGGCTATATTCTCAACGGGTATCTGAATATTGAGGGGCTCGTGTCGATCGATATTCTGGCTGCCGACGGCCGGCATTTTCACGTCGGCGAGACGCTGGATGTCGAGATCGGCGACGGGGCCCGCGCGGCGCAGGTCTTCGACCGGGCGGCGGCCAGCGACCGGCCGGTGCACTGGTTCGGCGTCGTCGACAGTCTCAACGCCAATTCCAGCCATCGCCAGGTCATCTCCGCGGCGAAGATCGTCTGGGGCGTCGACCGGCAAACGGTCAGCCGCTATCCCATCGCCGTCGTTGTCGTGAACTACAGCCTCGACACGCTACGCAACCAGTTGAGCGGCGTGGACCTCGGCAGCGATTCGGCGCTCATGGTCATTGATGCGCAGGGCCGCCTTCTCTTTCACCCCGAGGACGGGCGCGTCGGCCGCCGCGTGTCGGAGTCGCTGATCGCCGCCCTGGCGGCGGAGGGCGAAAGCGGCTCGGTCACCCTCGGCGGCATCGACATGGCCGTGTTCAGCGTCCGCATCGAGCGCACCGAATGGCGCCTGGTGGCGGCCATTCCGCAGCACACACTGTCGGCGCCGACCACCGTGATCGGCGGTGCAACGGTGGCCAGCCTGTTCCTCTGCCTTGTCGTTGTCGCCGGCGCCGCGACGCTCTACGCGCGCCGGGTGGTCGACCCGATCAAGGCGGTGACGGAGCGGTTCCGGGCCGCCCGCGCCATGCCGGACCGGCCGGTGGAAGCGCTGCCGGTCCGCGGCGACGACGAAATCGCCGACCTTGCCGGGGGTTTCAACGCCTTCATGCAGGCGGTGGCCGAGCGCCGCGCCGCGGCCGACGCGCTTGTTATCAGCGAGGAACGCTACAGCCTGGCGATGCGCGGCGCCAATGACGGTCTCTGGGACTGGGACCTGGAAACCGACACCCTCTATCTGTCGCCGCGCTGGTTCCAGATGCTGGGCCTGGAGGAGGCTGGCGGCCCCGGCGCGCCGGCGGCCTGGCTCGGCCGCATTCACCCGGAGGATCGGGGCGCGGTGGAGGCCGGCATCCGCGCGCACCTGGACGGCGAAACCGCCCATTTCGAAAGCGAGCACCGCGTCCGCCATGCCGACGGCAGCTGGATCTGGTTCCTGGCCCGCGGCCTCGCCGTCCGCAATGAGGCGGAGGCGCCGCAGCGCATGGCCGGGTCCTGCACCGATATCACCGAGAGGAAGGCGGCGGCCGAGCGCCTGATCCGGGCGCGCGACGATGCCGAAGCCGCAAACCGGGCCAAGTCCGAATTCCTGGCAATGATGAGCCATGAGCTCCGGACGCCGCTCAACGCGATCATCGGCTTTTCGGATATGATCGCCGAGGAGCTTTACGGCCCGCTCGGCGATGCGCGGTACATGCATTATGCCCAGGACATCAAGGCCTCCGGAGAGCGGCTGCTCGGCAATATCAACATGATCCTCGATCTGTCGAAGATCGATTCGGACCAGATCGAACTCAACGAGGATCTCATCTCGCTGGCCGATCTGGCGCGCCTGCCGCAGCGCATGCTGGCCGGGATGGCGGCGAAGGGGGGTGTCTACCTGCGCTGCTGCATCCCCGCCGACCTGCCGGTGGTGCGCGGCGATGCCCGGCTGATCGAGCAGGCGGTCACAAACCTCATGTCCAATGCCGTCAAGGCCAGCCATCGCGGCGGCACGGTCGAACTTTCCGCCGCGCGCGATGTCGATGGCAGCGTGACACTCCAGGTTGCGGACCAGGGGATCGGCATGAACCCCGACGAGATCGAGATTGCCGTGACGCCTTTCGGCCAGGTCAGCAGCGGTTATTGCCGCACCCAGGAGGGCACCGGTCTCGGCTTGCCGCTCAGCAAGCGGATTATCGAGAAGCACGGCGGCACCCTGACCATCCGCAGCGCCAGGGGCGCAGGCACGGTCGTCCGGGCGCGTTTTCCGGCGTCCCGGGTGGTGGCGGAAACCGCACCGCTTCCGGCCCCCCGGGTCCGCAGCGGTTGATCGCAGCGGCAACCCGGCCTCACGCGCCGTAGTCGCGGAATTTCTCAAGCACGCGGGTCATCTCGTCGGCTGGCAGGATCACGGGCTCGCCGACTTGCACGGCCCGCCAGTACTGCGCCGCCAGCGTCTCGACCTCCACCGCCAGGGCCAGCGCCTTTCGCAATTCCGTGCCGATCGCGATCATGCCGTGATTGGCCAGCAGGCAGGCCTTGCGGTCGGCCAGGGCTGCCAGCGCGGCCTGGGAGAGCTCCGGCGTGCCGAACGTGGCATAGTCGGCGCAGCGGATGCTGTCGCCCCCCGCGACCGCGATCATGTAATGGACGGCCGGGATCGGCCGGCGCAGGCAGCTCAGGGTCGTGCAGAACATGGCGTGGCAGTGGACGACCGCTCCCGCCTCCGGTCGGGCCGCCAGGATATCGGCGTGAATCCGCCATTCCGTCGAGGGCCTGCCCTTGCCCTCGAGAACCGTGCCGTCGAAGCCGATGCGCAGGAGGTCGGCCGGCTCCAGCGTCTCATAGGGCCGGCCGGAGGGGGTGATCAGCAGCCCTCCTGCGGCGGCCCGGCAGCTGACATTGCCGGAGGTGCCCTGGTTCAGCCCCAGCCGGTTCATTTCCAGCGCCGTGGCGATCACGGCTTGTCTTGCACCGTCGTCCTGCATCACAAACTCGGCTTTGCCCGGCCGGGATCAGGCCGGAAGAGGCGGATTGAGCCGCGGGGAGCGTACAGAATGGACTGGACGTCGCTGATCTATCTGCTCGGTGCCTTCATCCTCGTGGCCCCGGCGGCCTGGTTCATCATCCGGCGCGGCCGGGCGCCCCTCTACATCGCCCTCTGGCTCGGCATCGCCCTGGTCCTGGCCATTCTCTATCAGTGGACCGGGGGCTGAGCCTCCGCCGTCGCGTCGGGCTCGGCCAGCGGCTCCTCGCCAAGCGCGCGGATCATCAGCGCCACCGCCGCCGTCGCCGCCTCCAGCCGATCCGGGTCGGGCGAGCGCAGGACCAGGCTGACGCCCAGCCGGTCGTTGCGATAGAAAGGATAGCTGCCGATCGCGACATCCGGAAATTCCTCCTGGAGGCGGCCGAGCGGCGCGGCGACCAGGCCTTCCGTCAGGTGGGAGGACAGGGTGCGCGACAGGATCGGCGGGCCCGCCGCCAGATGCGGGACTACCATGTCGACCATGGCCCGGAAGATCGCCGGCACCCCGGCCAGCACATAGACATTCTCCACCCGGAAGCCGGGTGCGGCGCTGACCGGATTGTCGATCAGCCCGGCGCCGCGCGGGACATCCGCCATGGTCAGCCGCGCGGCGTTCAGCTTGTCCGGCGGATAGTGCCGTTCCAGCCGGCGCACCGCCTCCGGATCGCGGTCCAGCGGCAGATCGAAGGCCGCGGCAATGCTGGCGGCGGTGATGTCGTCATGGGTCGGTCCGATGCCGCCGGAAGTGAAGACATGGTCGAGCCGCGCCCGCAATGTGTTCACGGCTTCGATGATGGCGTCCCGCTCGTCGCTGACGATGCGCACCTCGACCATGGCAATGCCGGCGCGGCCCAGCCGCTGCGCCAGATAGGGCAGGTTGGCGTCCTGGGTACGGCCGGACAGGATCTCGTTGCCGATGATGACGAAGCCGGCACGCGGGGAGTGGGAGGCAGCCATGAGCGCGGGTCAGTGGTCGATGAACACGCAATCAACCTTATCCTGTCACAGGGAAGTCGGAAAGACATGCGGCCCTTGGTATCGACCGCCGGATTGTCCGGCCTTGCCGGGCCCACCACCTAGAAAAGGGCCGTGGCGTTTCCGGCGCGGCTGGTCTGCCTGCCCCCTCCGATGGTAATTTCCCCGCTCCCGTTGCTTTGTGCCTCGCCTCATGACCCTGACCCAAACGGCCGAGAACCCCGCCGTCAGCGGCAAAATCAAGATCCACGGAACCCAGGCATTCGAGGGCATGCGCCGTGCCGGCCGGCTGGCGGCGCGGACGCTCGACTTCATCACGCCGCATGTGGTTCCGGGGACCAGCACGGCGGCGCTCGACCGGCTGTGCGAATCCTTCATCCGCGACAATGGGGCGGTGCCGGCGCCGCTGAATTATCGCGGCTATCCGAAGGCCACCTGCATCTCGCTCAACCATGTCATCTGCCACGGCATCCCCGGCGACCGGCGTCTGCGCGACGGCGATATCCTGAATATCGACGTGACGGTCATCCTCGACGGCTGGCATGGCGACACCAGCCGGATGTTCCTGGCCGGCGACAAGACCAGCGTGCGGGCCCGCAAGCTGGTCGACGTCACCTATGACGCCATGATGCGCGGCATTGCCGCCATCCGTCCCGGCGCGTCGGTCGGCGATATCGGCCATGCCATTCAGACCTACGCCGAATCGCAGCGCTTTTCCGTGGTGCGCGATTTCTGCGGCCACGGGCTGGGGCAGGTGTTTCACGCGCCGCCCAGCATCCTGCATTTCGGCTCGCCGGGCGAAGGGCCGATCCTGTCGGAGGGCATGTTCTTCACGGTCGAGCCGATGATCAATGCCGGGCGCTGCGAGGCCAAGGTCCTGTCCGACGGGTGGACCGCGGTCACCCGCGACAAGAGCCTGTCCGCCCAGTTCGAGCACTCGGTCGGGGTGACGGCAGACGGCGTCGAGATATTCACCCTGTCGCCGGCGGGCTTTACCAAACCCCCTTATGTGAAAGCGGCCTAGTCCGGTGAGCCGCGCGCCGCCCTCCCCCGGGACCTCGGAACGCCAGGCGTCGCTGCTGGCCGGGGAGGAGCGCGGCGAGGAGGAGGTGCCGCATTATCGCGGCCATCGCGACCGGCTGCGGCAGCGCTTCCTGCAGGCCGGACCCGACAGCCTCGCCGATTACGAACTGCTGGAGCTGCTGCTGTTCGGGGCGATTCCCCGGCGCGACGTCAAGCCGCTGGCCAAGCAGCTGTTGGAGCAGTTCGGCTCGCTGGGCGGCGTGGTGGCGGCCGACGCGATCCAGCTGGAGCGCCGGGCGGGGCTCGGGCCGTCCTCGGTCGCGGCGGTCAAGGTGGTCGCGGCCATCGCCACGCGGATGCTGAAGGAACAGGTCGCCGAAAAGCCGGTGCTCAGCTCCTGGGCGCAGCTGATCGACTATCTGACCCTGGCGATGAAATACGAAAAGGCGGAGCAGTTCCGGCTGCTGTTCCTCGACCGCAAGAACCAGCTGCTCGCCGACGAGGTCCAGCAGCGCGGCACGGTCGACCACGCGCCCGTCTATCCGCGTGAAGTGGTCAAGCGGGCCCTGGAGCTGCACGCCAGCGCCCTGATCATGGTCCACAACCACCCCTCCGGCGATCCCGCCCCCTCAAAGGCCGATGTCGAGATCACCCGCCAGGTGTCCAAGGCGCTCGCGGCGGTCAATGTCGTGCTGCACGACCACCTGATCGTCGGCCGCAAGGGCCACACCAGCTTCAAGAGCCTGAATTTGTTGTAAGAAAAAATCTATGCCGGTCATTCTATGGTAATCATCGCTTTCTTGTCTAATTTTATGGCCATATTGACTTGGAAGGGGGTTTAATACTATTTTGCGATAGTATAAGCCTTTCTGGGAGTTGATCGAAATGCCGGCTTTCAATTGGGTGGCTATCCTAAGTCTTGGTGTGGTGGGATTAGGTTTCCTTTTAGCCTTCCTCGCCTATCGATTGCTGGATAAAGCGCAAGAGGCTCCTTATTTGGACGATTCTATTATAAAGAGTATAAGAGCCTACATGATATTTTCTGTAGTGATTGTGATAGTGGGGCTGGCATCGGAAGCAGCCCGTCACATTATGACTATCTATCATTCGCCAGACTATGCAACGAAGTCTGATATAAATGCAATTTCAGCTCAGCTTTTGGAGGCGCAGGAAGCGCGAGAAGACCTAAGAAGGTTGATAGAGGGTGCGAGCCGTAATCAGCAAGCGACCCTCAGTAGTTTTGACAATGATCTTAGGCAGATAAGCGGCATGGCAAATTATCTTCGTGAAAGGGTTGATGGAGCTTATGATAGGATAAGTAGAATTGAAAGTGATTTTCGTGGATGGCAACGCAGAGTGCTTGAGGCTAGTCCCTTGCAGGATTAAAATAAAAATTCAGGAATTAATGACCCGGAAGCGGACGCGGCCGGCCATGCGCTCGCCCGGGAACAGCACCCGGAGCCCGGTATTGGTGAACCCGCGGGCGCGCAGATTGACCGCGTCATTGGCATGGCTGGCCGGCTCCACACAGAAGAAATCTTCGTGCGGCGGGTTGTAGATCACCAGATTGCCGAAGACGCGATCGGCCTCGATCGCCAGCGACAGCCCTGACGGCCAGTCGATTCGCGCCTCGCCCGTCCAGCCGCCGAAGCAATTGTCGACGACGATGTCGTTGATCACCCGCCCCGCAGAGAAATTCCAGGCATCGGGGAGGGCAATGGGTCGGCTGGGCAGTTTCCATTCGTCGTTCTCCCAGACATGGCCGAGGCCGGCCGTCAGCACCGTTCCGGAGGGTTTGGGGAAGAAGGGATGCAGGCCCAGGCCCGCCGCCATGAGAAAGGTCGAATCATTGGTCACCGAAATCATCGCCTCCAGCCCGTCATCGCGCAGCCAGAAGGTCTCGGAGGCGGTGTAGCACCAGGGCCAGTCGGCGGCGTCATGGCGAAAGGACAGGGTGACCGCGTCGCCGTGCCGGTCGGTCACCGACCAGTTGCCGCGCCAGCCATGGCCATGAATCACATGGGGTTCCGGCGGAAAATTGCAGGGTAACGTGTGCAACTGACCGGCAAAGACGAATTGTGCGTATCCGATACGATTGGAGAATGGCACCAGCGGAAAACATGCCATATCTAAGGGGTTGACAGAATTGGTCGGAGTCGGTCGCATTAACGGAGTCGGCGTATCTTCGGTAGAATGTAATTCGAAAGCTCTAATAGAGCCCCCGTTGGCTGCATCGAGGACGAGCCGAAAAGGTAGCTTTTGCAACGAGATCAGTGACATCTTATGCTGTGTCTCTTCATTTGGCGTGCTATTGTCACATTGTTGAGTGCCGGACACGCACGGACGCGAGAGTACTCGACGTTTCAACTCAATCAACAAAAATCGGCACGCAGGAGCCGATGAGTCAGGAGTGAAAGCCGTCCCATGTACCTTGGTGTTGAGTTGGCGCGCCGAGCCGTCAAGGCGCTTCTCGTCGATGACGCGCAGAACGGTCTGGCGCGGTCCGCCGCCCCCTTTTCCGTCAGCCGGCCGAAGCCGGATCGGGTGGAACTCGATCCCGACGACCTGTGGGAGGCATTACGAACCGCTCTCGGCAAGCTCCGCAAGGCACAGCCGCAGGCCTTCGACGCCGTGAAGGGTATGGGGATCGGCTCCGACCTTCACGGCACGATCCTGGTCGACGCGGAAGACCGGCCGGTCTCCCCCGCCATCCTGGACGAGGATCGCCGTGCGAGCGAGGAAAGCGAGGCCCTTGCCGGGGATTTTCCGGCGATCGCCGCCCGGACCGGCCACATTCCGGGGCCGGGCCATGCAGCCGCTGTCGTCCGCTGGCTTGTCGTGCATGAGCGCAAGGCCTGGGCCGCCGCGGCGAGGGTCCTGCAGCCGAAGGACTATCTCTTGCTCCAGCTGACCGGACGGGCCGTGGCCGACCCGTCCGATTCGTCGTGGACGCTCTGGGTTGACCCCGCGGCGCGCGGCTGGTGCGAGGAAGCCCTGACCGCTTCCGGCATGCCGGTCGACAGGTTGCCGGAGATGGCCCCGGCACGCAGCGTCGTCGGTCCGATTGATCCGGATGCGGCCCGGGACCTTGGTCTGCCCGCGGGTGCCATGGTCACGCTCGGCTGCGGCGGCGATGCCGCCCGGGCTCTGAGCGTCGGGGCGATCGAGGGTGGGGCCGGCTTCGCTGCGCTGGGCGAGGCGGGCGGACTGGTTGCGACCCGCGGCGATTCGCCGGCGGAAGGGTCGGGGCCCGGGATCGTGCGGTCGTGCCATGCCCTTGAAGGCGTGTGGCTGGATAGTGCGCCGATCCTCGATGCTGCCGGTTGCCTGGCCTGGCTGGCCGGACTGACCGGTGCCTCGAACGAGCAGGCGCTGCTGGCGGAAGCCGGACAGGTCGATCGCGATACCGGATCGCTGCTGTTCCTGCCCTTCCGATCCGGTGCTGCCGATCCCTTTCACGATCCCAACGCCAAGGGCGTCCTTTATGGGCTGGTCGAGACGACCCGTCGGGCCGACCTGACGCGGGCCGTGCTGGAAGGGATGGCCATGGCCTATGCCGAAGGCAAGGAGGCTCTGGCGGCGGCCGGTCATGCCATCGGCGAACTGTCGGTCACCGGCAGCGATGTCCGTTCGCCCTTCTGGGGCCGGATCCTCGCCTCGGCCCTTGGTACGCCGCTGATCTTCCACAAGGACGGCAGCAGCTATGCCGCGGCGTTCGGTGCGGCGCGGCTGGCGCGGCTGGCTCTGACGCAGGAGTCGGCGCAACAGGTCTGCACCCGGCCGGCGGCCGATTTCACGGCGCAGCCGGTATCCTCGCTGGCCGGCCGCTACACCGCCAAGCGGGAGAGTTTCCGGAAGCTGTTCCGCGCGCTGCAGCCGAGTTTCGCCGATCTGCCATAAGGCAGGTGCCGCGACCGCACGCCGGGACAGACGAGACCGAGCGCGCCGCTCCCGTCGGACGGAATGCCTTGTCCGGCCGGGTGCGGCACTGATTTGCCCGGGCGGGAAACCGAAACACTTGTCGGCTGACGATCACGCAATTATCGTAGCGCCGCCATGGGCGATGCGCCTGTGGTGCATGCCGGCCGGCACGAGACGCTGGTCAGAGAGCTCCAAGAAAACTTGATCATAGGGAAGAGTCGTCCCGGGCTGGTGGGCCAGCCAGCAAGGATAAGGCGAGGATGGAATACTTTCTTCAGCAGCTGATCAATGGTCTGACTCTTGGAGCAATCTACGGTCTGATCGCCATCGGCTATACGATGGTCTATGGCATTATCGGCATGATCAACTTTGCTCATGGCGATATCTACATGGTCGGCGCTTTTATTGCGCTGATGGGGTTCCTGCTTCTCGGCTTCAGCGACGTCGCCTATCTCTCAATTCCGATCGCCATCCTTCTGGTTCTGGCCTTCGCGATGCTGTTTACCAGCGTCTATGGCTGGACGGTGGAGCGGCTGGCCTATCGGCCGTTGCGCGGCTCGTTCCGCCTGGCGCCGCTGATTTCGGCCATCGGCATGTCGATTTTCCTGCAGAACTATATCCAGCTGCTGCAGGGTGCCCGCGTGAAACCGCTGCCGCCGGTGGTGCAGGGCGGCCTGAACCTGACGACGCCGATCGATGGCGGCTTTGCGGTGACCATCAGCTATTTGCAGATCATCATCATCGTGATGACGGTGGTCCTGATGACTGCCTTTACGCTGCTGATCGCCAAGACCTCGCTTGGCCGCCAGCAGCGAGCCTGCGAACAGGACAAGCTGATGGCGGCACTGGTCGGCGTCGATGTCGACCGGACGATTTCCATTACCTTTGTCACCGGGGCTGCGCTGGCGGCCGTCGCCGGCCTTATGCACGTCATGTACTATGGCGTCATTCACTTCTACATCGGTTTCCTTATCGGTATTAAGGCCTTCACCGCTGCCGTCCTTGGCGGCATCGGCTCGCTGCCCGGCGCCATGCTGGGCGGCCTGCTCATCGGCTTTATCGAGGCCTTCTGGTCCGGCTATTTCTCCGTTGAGTACAAGGACGTGGCCGCGTTCTCCATCCTGGTGCTGGTCCTGATTTTCCGGCCCACCGGCCTGCTCGGGAAACCCGAGATCGAGAAGGTCTGAGCCGATGAACGTCCCTGCAAGCTCCACCGGCCCGGCATCCGGCGCGGCTGCCGGTGCCGCCGAAGGTCCGGCCGGGCCCGCGCCGCCGGCCGGCACAGGCCTGTTCCGCGCAATCGCGCGGGAGGTATTGCTGGCCGGCCTGTTGGCCTTCGGTCTGTTCATCACGGTGGTCGGCATTCAGACGGTCGAGTCGGCCGGCCGGCTGATCATCGAATTCCGCTTCGCCGACGTCGCCGTGGCCGTGGCGCTGGTGATGCTGGGCCGGCTCGGCGGCGCCCTGATCGCCGCCGGCTATCCCTTGCCGGTGATGGTGGGCGGCGGGCTGATCGCGGCGATCGGCATTGTCGTGCCCTTTCCAAGCCTTGTCCTGAAGATCGCCTGTCTGATCGGCGCGATCCTGCTGGCGCTCTATGCGGCCTTCAGGACCCGGGTTCCGCCAACCATCCTTTTCGGCCTGGTGGGTGGGGCGCTGATCCTCGCGCTGGCCCTGAATCTGCTGACCGATGTCAGCGGCGTGCTCGACATCGTGCTGATCTGGTATGGCGGCCTGACCCTGGGTGTCAGTCTGGTGAGCCGACCGGCCCTGGCGGAGCGCGGGCCCAGCCTCTTCGGCATGCCGCTCTGGATCCCCGCCGTCCTTGCCGCCGGCGCCGTCGCCCTGGCCATTGTCGTGTCGCAGCTGGCGACGGACCGCGAGCCGGTGGTCATCGAAACCCGCGACGGGCCGATGGCCGTCCTGCCGATGGAGCCGACCGCCGACGCGGTCGGGCAATATGTCGACGTCCCCCTGGCCGGTGGCGGGACGACCGAGCTGTACGCGTTCCAGCGTCCGCCGGAAGGCGTACGTACGGCCCGGATCGAGACGCCGGACGGAGACGCGTACAGCGTCGCACTGGCCGAGCTCTGGTTCATCGACAGCAACACGGTCGGGCTGTTCGTTCTGTTCTACGTCTTCGTGGTGATCGCCGTCGTCATCGCCTATCGCTTCCGCAATCTCATCGCCGTCAGCGATATGCCGGATGCGGCGACGGCCATGGACCAGGCGAGTCTGAAGGTTCAGGAGACCACGCGCTATATCGCCTTCGGCGGGCTGGCCTTTGCGATTCTTCTGCCCTTCATCTTCAACGACCGGTCTTCGGTCGACCTGGCGACGCTGGTCCTGACCTACATCATGCTGGCCTGGGGGCTGAACATCGTGGTCGGCCTTGCCGGCCTGCTCGACCTCGGCTTCGTCGCGTTTTACGCCGTCGGCGCGTACTCGTACGCCCTTCTCGCCGTCAATTTCGATCTGAGCTTCTGGGCCTGCCTGCCGCTCGCCGGGGCGTTCGCGGCGCTCGCCGGGCTGATCCTCGGCTTTCCGGTGCTCAGGCTGCGCGGCGACTATTTCGCCATCGTGACGCTCGGCTTTGGCGAGATTATCCGGATCATCCTGCTGAACTGGTACACGTTCACCGGCGGCCCGGACGGGATTATCGGCATTCCGCGTCCCTCCTTCTTCGGCATTGCCGATTTTACCCGCCGGCCGGATGAGGGCGAGCTCGCGTTCCACACCCTGTTCGGGCTGGAATATGACAGCCTGCACCGGATCATCTTTCTTTATTACCTGATCCTGGCGCTCGCCCTGCTCGTGTGCCTGGTCAGCATCCGCCTGCGCAATCTGCCTCTCGGCCGTGCCTGGGAAGCGTTGCGGGAGGATGATACCGCCTGCCAGGCGCTGGGCATGAACCGGCGCAATGCCAAGCTGGCCGCCTTCACCATCAGCGCCATGTTCGGCGGCTTCGCCGGCTCCTTCTTCGCGACCCGCCAGGGCTTCATCAGCCCGGAAAGCTTCACCTTCCTCGAATCGGCGATCATCCTGATGATCGTCGTCCTGGGCGGCCTGGGCAGCCTTGCCGGCTGCGTGCTGGCGGCGCTGCTGGTCATCGGCCTGCCGGAGTTCTTCCGGGAGCTGGAGCAGTACCGCATGCTGCTGTTCGGCGCCGCCATGGTGGCGATCATGCGCTGGCGGCCGCGCGGACTTCTGTCGCATCGGGATCCGAGCGTGCGTTTCTTCGATCCCAAACGACAGCGAAGACGCGGGGCAACAGCCGCCAAGGGCGAGGCGCCGGCAGGGGCTGCAGCGGCCGGCGAGAGCCCGGCAGCCACGCGGCCGGCGACGACCGGCGTGGGGACGGCGCCATGACGGACGGGATGCAAGGGGCCGGCGATCCGCCGCTGCTTGAGGTCGAACACCTGACCATGCGCTTCGGCGGTCTGGTGGCCATCGACGATGTTTCGTTCTCGGCGGCCGATCGCGCCATCACGGCGATCATCGGGCCGAACGGCGCCGGGAAGACGACCATCTTCAACTGCCTGACCGGCTTCTACAAGCCGACCGAGGGCATGCTGCGGCTGCGCCGGGGCGGGAAGGACTATCTGCTGGAGCGGATGGAGGGGCACGACATCGCCCACCATGCCGGCATTGCCCGGACCTTTCAGAATGTCCGGCTCTTCCAGCGCATGAGCGTGCTGGAGAACCTGCTGGTCGCCCAGCACAATGCCCTGATGAAGGCGTCGGGGATGTCGATTCTCGGCCTGATCAGCGCGCCCTCCTACCGCAAGGCCGAGGCCGAGGCCATCGATCTTGGTGCCTATTGGCTCGACCAGGTGGGGCTGCTGTCCCGCGCCGATCTGGAGGCCGGGCACCTGGCCTATGGCGACCAGCGGCGCCTGGAAATCGCCCGGGCAATGTGCTCGCGGCCGTCGCTCCTGTGCCTCGACGAGCCGGCCGCCGGCCTCAATCCGCGCGAAACCGGAGAGCTCAACGGGCTCATCCAGATGATCCGGGACGAGCATCGCGTCGGCGTGCTGCTCATCGAGCACGACATGAGCGTGGTCATGCGCATCTCCGAACACGTGGTCGTGCTCGATTATGGGCGAAAGATTGCCGACGGCGACCCGGAAGCGGTCCGCCGCGACCCGGCGGTGATTCGTGCCTATCTGGGCGAGGAGGAGGATGAGGAGCTGCCGAGCGAGGTTGCCGGCGATATCGTCGACCATGCGGCCGGCGGGTGAGGGAGAGACATGCTGAGCGTCAGTGGTCTCCAGACCTATTACGGCGCCATCCAGGCGCTCAAGGGCGTCGACCTGGCGGTCGCGCAAGGGGAGATCGTCACGCTGATCGGTGCCAACGGGGCCGGGAAGACCACCCTGCTGATGACGATCTGCGGCAACCCGCGGGCGCGGCATGGCTCCATCCGGCTGGCCGGCAAGGACATCACCCGCAAGCCGACTTTCGAGATCATCCGCATGGGCATTGCCCAGTCGCCGGAAGGACGCCGGATCTTTCCGCGGATGACGGTCATGGAAAACCTGCAGATGGGCGCCTTGACCACCGATCCCGCCCATTTCGAGGAGGATTGCGAGCGCGTCTTCGCCCTGTTTCCGCGGCTGAAAGAGCGCCATCACCAGCGCGGCGGCACCCTGTCGGGCGGCGAGCAGCAGATGCTGTCCATCGGCCGGGCGCTGATGAGCCGGCCGCGGCTGCTGCTGCTCGACGAGCCGTCGCTCGGCCTGGCGCCGATGATCGTCAAGCAGATCTTCAGCGTTATCCGGGAGATCAACCAGCAGCAGGGGGTTACGGTTTTCCTGGTCGAGCAGAACGCCTATCATGCCCTGAAGCTGGCGAACCGCGGCTATGTCATGGTCAACGGCCAGATCACCATGACCGGCACGGGTGCCGAACTGCTCGCCAATGAGGAGGTGCGCGCCGCCTATCTGGAAGGCGGGCAGCAGAAGACGACCGTGGGCGTCTGAGGACGGAGAAGGGCGGGCATGGAAGCAATCATCGGGACGACCATTCCGGTTTTCATCGGCCTGACCCTGGTGCTGTTCGGCGGCGCCGGGTTCCTGACCGGCCAGGCCCTGGCCAATGGCTGGCAGACGGGCTGGAAACTGGTGCCTTATTGCCTGCTCCTGACCTGCGGCGACCGCTTTCTCGTCTATGGTCTGTTCGACGGCGAGCTGCTGTCGCTCAGCGGCTATGCTGTCGATTTTGTGGTGATCCTGGCCCTCGCGCTGACCGGCTATCGGCTGACCAAGGCCCGGAAGATGGTTTCGCAATACCCCTGGATCTACGAACGCGACGGCCTGTTCGGTTGGCGCGACCGTCATCACGCGCGTTGACCTGCCCGCAAAGGGAGCGGCGCACGGCCCCCTCGCAAGGATATTGAAATTTATCAAAATTCCCGACAGGCTACGGCTTGCCGTTGCCGGCTCAAAGACGGCCGGTGCTGTACATCAAGCGAGCAAACAGGGAGTGCAAGGGATATGCGGAGTGTCAAGCGGAGCCTGCTGGGTGGCGTGGCTGCCATCGCCATGGCGGCGGCCTTCGGGTCGTCGGCTGCCGATGCCCAGACGATCATCGCCACCGCCGGACCGATGACCGGCCAATACGCCACCTTCGGCGAACAGATGCGCAACGGCGCCGAACTCGCCGTGGCCGACCTCAATGCGGCCGGCGGCCTCCTCGGCGAGGAGGTGGAACTCCGGATCGGTGACGATGCCTGCGACCCGCGTCAGGCCGTTTCGGTGGCCAACGAGTTCGTCAATGACGGCGTGGTCTTCGTGGCGGGCCATTTCTGCTCCGGCTCCTCCATCCCGGCCAGCCAGGTCTATACCGAGGAGGCGATTCTGCAGATCTCCCCGGCCTCGACCAACCCGGCGCTGACCGACGAGGGCGGCGACAATGTCTTCCGGGTCTGCGGGCGCGACGACCAGCAGGGCTCGATCGCGGCGGCCTATATTGCCGAGGTCTTCCCGGACGCGAATATTGCCATCGTTCACGACCGCACCGCCTATGGCAAGGGCCTGGCCGACGCGATGCGCGACGCGCTGAACGCGCTGGGCGTGGAAGAGACGGTGTATCAGGCCTATACCGCCGGTGAGAGCGACTACTCGGCCCTGGTTACCCGCCTGAATCGCGAGGCGATCGACGTTCTTTATGTCGGCGGCTACCACACGGAGGCCGGGCTGATGGCCCGCCAGATGCGCGAACAGGGCATGGAGACGCAGCTGATCTCCGGCGACGCGCTGGTGACCGAAGAGTTCTGGGCGATCACCGGCGATGCCGGCGAAGGCACGCTGATGACCTTTGGCCCGGACCCGCGCGAGTTCCCGGCCGCCTCCGAAGTGGTCGAGCGCTTCCGCGCCCAGGGTATCGAGCCGGAAGGCTACACGCTCTACACCTACGCGGCGATCCAGGCCTATACGCAGGCCGTCGAAGCAGCCGGCAGCACCGATCTGGATGCCGTGATTGCGGCGCTCCGCGACAACTCCTTCGAGACGGTCATCGGAGACCTGACCTTCGACGACAATGGCGATATCGAGCAGCCGGCCTATGTCTTCTACGAGTGGGAAGACGGCAACTACAGCCAGCTGAACTAAGAGCCAGCTGAAGGAAGAGAAGGGCCGTCAAGAGCAAGAAAGGGCCCGGGAGCGATCCGGGCCCTTTTCCTTTCCGTCCCCACCGTTTTTTCCCACCGGCCGGCCGGTCCCCTTTCGACCGGCGCTCGCACCCGGGTCGACTACCAGTCGCGCACCGGCCCGTTGTCGACATGCACGAATTCGGCGCGCGGATAATAGCCGACACCGCCGGCCTGCAGCGAGAGGGCGGCCTCCCGCAATCCGTAGATCGAATAATGCGGCAGGGTCACATCGGCCGCCCGGCCGTACATGTGATAGCTGTTCCGGGCAACACCGCGTCGCGTGGCGGCAAGATGGGCGTTGGTTTGAGGCGAGCGATACCCGCTGATGATATGCAGCGGATCGGATGCGCCGGTCCGCTGCCACAGCGCATAGAGGATATCGACAAGGCCGGGGTCCATGTCGATGACATGATCGTTCCGGCTGTCGCGCATGAAATAACTGATTCGTGCGAGCCCATCCGGATTGTACCAGCCGTCGACCCAGTATTCGACGTCGAGGCTGGCAAGCGAGCGCGGATCGTAAAGCGAGAGCTGTCTGCGCGTCGAAGGGATGGCCAACCCGGACCGGGGAAGTGCCGTCAGTGCGGCGGCGGTGGTCAGGGAGTAGGTCAGGAAGTCCCGACGTGCGAGTGTCATGGCCTCCACCAGCTTGTTTTGTGTCTAGCCGGAAGCTCAGGCAGAACCCAAGCCTGGATAGGGATTTCTTAAGACCAAGACCTGTCTGCAGGAACGAAAACGGGATTGCAACGGAAATTTCGCCCTCGACAGCCCCCTTTGCGATAGGTCAAACTTCCTCAAGGGATTCGTCTGGCTCGGGAGCCGGCCAATATTGCCCAATGCCGCGTTGGGTCTTCGCCGGCGCGGCGGCGTTGCTTCGGTCGAATGCCGCAGGGTGGCCGGCCTTTGTCAGGGCAAGTAGCGTGACTTCTATACCAGAGATCGGCCGGCAACATGATTTGTCGTTAAAGTGTCATCAAGACCGATGAACGCTTCGTTAACCCCGGGCTCCTGGTTGCCGACCAG
The DNA here is from genome assembly GCA_009909005.1 of Alphaproteobacteria bacterium. Lineage (GTDB taxonomy): Bacteria > Pseudomonadota > Alphaproteobacteria > DSM-16000 > Inquilinaceae > JAAAOG01. The sequence goes on from JAAAOG010000164.1 coordinate 54,707, forward strand.
CGGCTGATCCAAAGAAGGACCGTTCGACCGTGACCCGCCTCTTTCGCGCTTTGCTCGTGAGTGTGGTGATGACAGCGCCGCTGGCCGCCGGCTGCGTCGAGCCGGCCCCGCTTGAAACGGCCCGCCCTGCCGGTGCCGAGAACGTGCCGACCCCGTCGCCGGCGCCCGAGCGACCGGCGGCAGGGCCTGCCGGGACCGTGACGCTGGTGGCCGTCGGGGACATCATGATGGGTACCGATTTTCCCCAGAATTTCCTGCATCCGGCGCTGCAGCCGGGCAGCAGTGCCGATGCCGTTCTGGAGCCCGGACTGCTCGACCTGCTGCGCGGCGCGGACATCGCCTTCGGCAATTTCGAAGGCACGCTGTTCGACGGGTCCGGCGCCCACAAGACCTGTGGGAACCCGGCCAACTGCTATGTTTTCCGCAGCCCGGAGTTCTATGCTGAAATTCTCGCCGATGCCGGGTTCGATGCCGTCTCGCTGGCCAACAACCACAGCGGCGACTTCCTGGATGCCGGCCGGGCGGCGACGCGCCATGCCCTGACGCGGGCGGGAATCGCCTATGCCGGACATGATTCGCCCGGCCATCGCACCGCGACCGTCGTCGTCGACGATGGCCTGCGGGTCGGAATCGCCGCCTTCGCGCCCAATCCCGGCACCCTGCCGATCAACGACATTCCGGCGGCGGCGACCCTCGTGACCGAACTGGCAGCCGACCACGATATCGTGCTCGTCTCGTTCCATGGCGGGGCGGAGGGCAGCGGCGCCTTTCGCGTGCCCCGGCGCACGGAGATCTTTCTCGGCGAGAACCGCGGCGACGTGTTCGCCTTCTCGCGGGCGATGATCGATGCCGGTGCCGATGTAGTGATCGGCCACGGGCCGCATGTGCCGCGGGCGGTGGAGGTCTATCGCGACCGCTTCATCGCCTACAGCCTCGGCAATTTCTGGACCTATGCGCGCATGAATATCCGCGGCCTGGGCGGACTGGGACCGGTCGCGGCGCTCGTCCTGGCGCCGGACGGCCGGCTGCTGGCGGCGCAGATTCACTCGACCCGCCAGCGCGACCGCGGCATCCCCTTCCTCGACCCCACCAACGAATCGGCCGCCGTCATTGCCCGGCTGACCGCCGAAGACTTTCCGGAGATCACGGTGACCATCGCCCCGGACGGCCGGGTGACCGCACCCGGTCTTGAAGACTGAAGGCGCGGAAAAGGGGCGGGTGCGTTAAGAGGGCCTTAATATCCGGCTGTCACCCTGGATGACGCACAAAAACACCCTGCCGGACCGGGACACGGCCCGGCGGGCGATCGGGAGATCGATCATGGCCGTGGCAACGCCGATTCCCCCGCCACTGCCGACCACCACGGTCGTGGCGCCGGCACCGATCCTGAAACAGGCACGTAGCCCGCACGCGGTGAAGACCCTGACGCCCAGAGCCGTGGATGCGCCGGAGAAGAGCGAGAAGGTGACGGGTTTCGACTCGCGCCGGCAGCAGCGGCGCGGCGATTCGCTCGACCTGTCGGCCTGAACCTCCTATGTTCTGACGGGAAGGTCAGAGCCCGGCGGCCGGCTAACGCGCCAGAGGCGCGTCCGCCTCTTCCGGCGGCACGATCTGCGGCCCGGCCGTCTCCAGCGAACCCGCCTGCGGATCGAGGACGTAGAGCCGCGTTTCGCCGTCCGGCATGACGGCATGAATCACGACGTAATTCTGCGTGGCGGCCAGCTCGGCGATCCGGGCACCGGGCGGCAGGCCGGCGTCGACCGCCCGCAGCTGCGGGAGGGCCGAACGCGGCCCCTCAGGCTCAGAAAAAAAGGCGCGGCGCAGCAATTCGCCAACCAGAACCGCGGCGAGGAGGACGATCAGCACGCCCATAATGACCACGGAACCTTTCAACAGACGGATTTTTGCCGATCCGGCCATGGCGGAGCCCTTCAGTCCGGGAGAGGACGGCGACGACGAGATTGACGAAGATACCCCAATGGCGGGAGATCGCCGCCATGTGGTGATTGCCGGGGCGGGGACCGACCGGCTCGACCGGGCGCTGTCTGCGGCGCTGCCCGATATCTCCCGGTCCCGGCTCAAGGCGCTGATCCAGGCCGGGCATGTCTGGCACGGCGACCGGAGAATAGGGGACCCGGGCGCCAGGGTCAAACCGGGTCAAAGTTTCGACATTATCGTCCCCGAGCCTGTTTCTCTGTCAGTCGAACCGCAGGATATCGACCTTCCCATCCTTTTCGAGGACGAGGCCGTTCTGGTCGTCGACAAGCCGGCCGGGCTGGTGGTGCATCCGGGGGCCGGGCAGCCCGACGGAACTCTCGTCAATGCCCTGCTGTTCCATTGTGGCGACCGGCTCTCCGGGATCGGCGGCGTTCTGCGGCCCGGGATCGTCCACCGCCTCGACAAGGACACCAGCGGGCTGATGGTCGTGGCCAAGACCGACGAGGCGCATATGGCGCTGTCACGCCAATTTGCCGATCGCTCCCTGAGCCGCGCCTACCACGCTCTTGTGCAGGGTATCCCGCGTCCGGCCGAGGGGGAATTGAGCTGGCCGATCGGCCGCGATCCGGGTGATCGCAAACGCATGGCGGCCCTGGCGCGCGGCGGCAAGCCGGCGCTGACGCGATACCGGCGACTGCAGTGCTTCGGCGACGCGGCGGCCCTGTTGGACTGCACGCTGGCGACCGGGCGGACCCACCAGATCCGCGTCCACCTCGCCCGGCTGGGGCATCCGGTGATCGGCGATCCGGTCTACGGCCGGCCGGTGCGCCGGCGCGATGCGGCCGGTGCGGTGATGCGGGACTTTCCGCGACAGGCGCTGCATGCCCGGCAATTGCGCTTTCGCCACCCGCGGACCGGCGAGCCGGTCACCTTCGACAGCGACCTGCCCGCCGATATGGCCCGATTGCGCGGCGATCTGGCCCGGTCCGAAAACCCCTGTTCGGGTCGGTAAAAAAGATTTAGGATGTTGCAGTGTGTCATGCGCGGCGCAGCCAAAAACATCCTTGTAATTCAGAAAGATTGCTGTGGCCAGGGGCGCAGTGCGTGAACGGGGATTAGATGATGGCACAGGTTCCCAGCCCGCCAGTCGTCAGTTCGGAGAACAATCTCGCCCGGTATCTCCAGGAGATTCGGAAGTTCCCGATGCTGGAGGCCGAGGAGGAATACATGCTCGCCAAGTCCTGGCGGGAGCATGAGGATGTCGACTCGGCGCACCGGCTGGTGACCAGCCATTTGCGGCTGGTGGCGAAGATCGCCATGGGCTACCGCGGCTATGGCCTGCCGCTGTCGGAACTGATCTCCGAAGGCAATGTCGGCATGATGCAGGCGGTCAAGCGCTTCGACCCGGATCGCGGCTTCCGCCTTGCCACCTATGCGATGTGGTGGATCCGCGCGGCGATCCAGGAATACATCCTGCACAGCTGGTCGCTGGTGAAGATGGGCACCACCGCGGCGCAGAAGAAGCTGTTTTTCAATCTGCGCAAGCTGAAGGGGCAGATGCAGGCGATCGAGGACGGCGACCTGCCGCCCGAGACCGTCAACCGCATCGCCACCGAACTCGATGTCCCGGAACAGGACGTCATCAACATGAACCGGCGGCTGGGCAGCCCGGACCATTCCCTCAATGCCCCCTTGCGGGCCGACAGCGAGGGCGAATGGCAGGACTGGCTGGTCGACGAGACCGACAACCAGGAGACCCGGCTGGCCGACCAGGAGGAACTCGGCAAGCGGCGCAAGCTGCTGGACGGGGCCATGAAGCACCTGAACGATCGGGAACGTCATATCCTCACCGAACGGCGCCTGCGCGACACTCCCACGACGCTGGAAGATCTCAGCCAGGAATACGGCATCAGCCGCGAGCGGGTGCGGCAGATCGAGGTCCGCGCCTTCGAAAAGCTGCAAAAGGCAATCCGCAACGCGGCCCTGGAACAGCGCCTCGCCAGCTGAGTCGGCGCGGCAAGGGCGCCATCCCGCGGCATGAGCCGCGCGCGGGGCGTCGGCGATATGTCGTGTCAGGAGCCGAACACGGCGTCGCGGGTCGGTGCGTCGAGGATGCGGTCGAGCCAAAGGTCAAGCGTTTGCCGGTCAGCCGCTTCGATGCGGTCCCGGATATCCCCGGGCACCGGGCCGAAACGGCGCTCCAATAGGCGGAGCAATGTCCGCACCTGAGCCCGGTGCTCGCCCGCATTCATGCCTTCGGCCACCCCCTTGGCCATGCCTTCGGCTTCGCCCTTGGCCATTCCCTTGGCCATGCCTTCGGCTTCGCCCTTGGCCATGCCTTCGGCTGTCCATTCCTCGCGCCACCGCTTGATTTGCGTCGAAAGCATTGCCCTCGTCTCCCTCAGATCGCCGGGAACGGCGAGCCGCACGCCCGCCGCGTCGATCGCATCCCTGACCAGTTCCGTGAAAAGCCGCTTCAACTCCTCATAGCCGGGATGGCTGCGGAACCAGTCGATGACCGCGTCGATCAGCGGCACCAGGGTTTCCGGCTCCTGGCGCTGCTCCA
>JAAAOG010000124.1 GCA_009909005.1 Alphaproteobacteria bacterium
CGGCGGCGGCAAGGATGCCGCCGCTCCGTGGTAGGCGTCTTGCGCGCCTATGGAGGGTCGGCGTCCCGCCGACCGACGGCGGCAGGGATGCCGCCGCTCCCTGGCGGGCGTGTTGCGCGCCTATGGAGGGTCGGCGTCCCGCCGACCGACGGCGGCAGGGATGCCGCCGCTCCCTGGCGGGCGTGTTGTGCGCCTATGGAGGGTCGGCGTCCCGCCGACCGACGGCGGCAGGGATGCCGCCGCTCCCTGGTGGGCGTGTTGCGCGCCTATGGAGGGTCGGCGTCCCGCCGACCGACGGCGGCAGGGATGCCGCCGCTCCCTGGTGGGCGTCTTGCGCGCCTATGGAGGGTCGGCGTCCCGCCGACCGACGGCGGCAGGGATGCCGCCGCTCCTGGTGGGCGTCTTATGCGCCTATGGAGGGTCGGCGTCCCGCCGACCGCGGCGGCCGGATGCCGCCGCTCCGGGCATCCTTAGCGCCCGAGCCCCGACTCACCTACCCCACGTGCTTTCCCAGAAACGCCAGGGTGCGCTCCAGCGCCAGTTTCGCGCTTTCCGGGTCGAAATCGGCGCGCTCGGTGCAGTTGAAGCCGTGGCCGGCCGGATAGACATAGGCCTCGGCCTCCGGCCGGGCGGCGAGGATGGCCTCGCGGTCCTCTCTGGTGATGATGTGGTCGTGCTCGCCGAAATGCATCATCACCGGGCAGGTCGGCACCTCGTCCTTGAACTGGACGATCTGACCGCCGTAATAGCAGACCGCGCAGGCGGGGTTGAGCCGGGTCGCGGCCAGGAAGGCGACCGAGCCGCCCCAGCAATAGCCGATCACCGCGACCTTGCCGTGCTGCGCGACCGCGTCCATGGCCGCCTTGACGTCGGCGACCGGCCCGTCCCAGCCGATCGCCTGGCGCAGCTCGCGGCCCCGGGCCAGCTCGTCCTCGCTATAGCCCATCTCGACGCCTTTCTGCGCCCGGTCGAACAGCGAGGGCGAGATGGCGACATAGCCGCGGGCGGCGAAATCATCGGCGACGGCACGGACATGGTGGTTGACGCCGAAGACCTCCTGCACGATCACCAGGGCGCCGCGCGGTGCGACGTCGGGCTCGGCGAGATAGGCGGCACAGCTGTTGCCGTCGGCGGCGGTCACGGTGAGCGTGCGGCTGTTCGGCATGGCATCGGGCTCCCATGGCGGTTCCAACCGGTCAAGGCATCTCGGACTATCGCACAGGCGACGATCCAAGACCAGGGGCCCGGCCCTCATGGGCGGCCACCGGAAATCACCGCAGCGGGCCTGTCGGCCGTCCTGCCGCTCCGGCGGCAGGCCCGGCCACCGCTTCCGGCGGGCTTTCCGGGAACTTTGCGGACCGGACACCGCCTGACGGCTGGAAGACCGGGATGATTCACGCTAATTCCTGTTTCCGCACTGCATCATGCCTGTCTGGTTTGAACCTCATGAAGCTCGAGATCATCTCGCGTCTGCCCGAGGGCGAGGCCAAGGGGCCGCCCCTGCTCTTCATCCACGGCGTCTTCGGGGCGGCCTGGGTGTGGGACGAGTACTTCCTGCCCTGGTTCGCCGCGCATGGCTTTCCGGCCTATGCGCTCAGCCTGCGCGGCCATGGCGCCAGCGAGGGGCGGGAGCGCGTCGCGCTCGCCAGCCTCGACGACTACACCGAGGATGTGGGCTCGGCCGTCGGCCTGATCGGCGAGGCGCCGATCCTCGTCGGCCATTCCATGGGCGGGGCGATCGTCCAGAACTATCTGCGGCAGGAAACGGCGCCGGGGGCCGTGCTGATGGCCTCGGTGCCGCCGCACGGCATCCTCGCCTCCTCGCTGATGATGGCGGCGACCAATCCCCTTCTCTATTACGAGATGATGATGGCGACGGCCTTCGGGCCGGGCACGGTGCCGGCCCGGGCGGTCAAGCGGGCGCTGTTCTCGACGCGGCTGCCGGGCGATCTGGAAGAGCGCTTCTTCGCCACCGCCGATCCCGATTCGCGCCGGATCGGCTATGACCTCATGGGCTGGCGCGCGCTGGCGCCGCCGCCCGAGCGGACGCCGCCGCTGCTGGTGATGGGCGCCGCGAAGGACGGCATGGTCTCCGCCGCCGCCGTGCAGGCGACCGGCCGGGCCTATCGCACCGAGCCGGTGATGGTGCCGGACATGGCGCATGCCATGATGCTGGAGCCCGGCTGGCAGATGGCCGCTGCGCCGATCCGCGACTGGGCCGCCGCCTTGCCATAAATCGCCGCTCTCCGGCCCTCTTCCTGCCGAAGTCCTGCGGCATCTTGTTGAAATGTCGCAAAGGCGCCTATCATGGCACCGAAACCGCAGGATATGGCAGTCGGACAGGCATGAGCACGGGATATAGCGAGGCGTCCAAGGCGACGGCGACGCGGCTGGTGCCGCATGGTCTGCTGCGCTGGGAAACGGCCGGCGGGGTGTTCCTGCTCGGCGAGAGCTATGGCTTTCCCCGTCCCCTGCGCCTGCTCGCCTTGCGGGATACAAGGCGCATCGAGGCGCTGCTGCGGCCGGTGATGCGTGATCCCATCTACGCCATGCGGCTGCGCTATCTCTACGGACAGATGACCTCCAGCCCCTTTGTCAGCCGTCAGGCTTCGGCGCATGAAGTGGTGCAGGGCGTGGCCCTGAACGCCGCGCATGGCCGGCTGACGGCGGTGGAACTGCAGCACGCCCAGGGCGCCCGCCAGATGACCCGGCAGTCGGTGACCAAGCAGATGGGCGGCATGGCCGGGCTCGGGCGTTCGACCGGGCTTGGCGGCCGGCTCGGGGCGCTGGGCGGACAGCAGGGCGAGAAGGCGGCGCGGCCGAAGCCGGTCGACGCCATGCCGCTGGAGGAGCGCTTCGCCGATGTCCTGCGGCGGGTCCATCCGCGCCTGCCCTTCGCCCTGCAGAAGCGATTCGGGGAGATGCTGGAGGGCGAGGCGCTGGTCGGCGCCGTCTCGGTGCTGATGATCCTGGGCAGCGTCGACGAGACGACCGGCGGCTTCGGCAATGACGCCCTGACCGTCTCCGTCGGCTTCACGCTCGGCGGCTGGCGCATCTTCGACGCCCTGGAGGCGATTCAAAAGGCGGTGCTGCTGACCCGCTTCGCCCGCACCGAAAAGAACCTGGAAGGTGCGGCCGAGGCGCTGGTCCGGGCGGTCGCCGCGGTGGGCCTTGAGGTCTTCGTCCCGGTGCTCGTCAAGGCCGCCTGGGGCGGCGCCAAATCGACCGGCGGCCAGGGCACGCTGGTCCAGAACAACGCGCCGCCGCCGCCGGCCGACATGGTCGTTGACGTCGGCCGCTCGGCTCCGCCGCCGCGCGGCCGCCCACGGTCCGGCGCCTGATAAAGGCGCGCACATCGGCGACAGCGACACATCGGTGACAGCGGGCTTGACGGACCTGCGGCGCCGTTTTATATAGAGCGCTCGGTCGCCGGACAGCAGGTCCGGCAGTCGCCGACGCGGTCCCGAGCCGGACCTGTCCGCTGGACAAGGCTTGAAGGTTGGGATCGCCGCATTAATTAAATGAGTCTGCCTGATGCTTGCCCCATGGGCAAGAAGCAGGGCTTTTCGCCGGAGGTCCGGCGGCGCTTGTTGGACATTGTGGTTATGTGAGAAGGGATGCGCGGGCGGCGTGTGTCATTCGGCTGATGCCTTCGT
>JAAAOG010000115.1 GCA_009909005.1 Alphaproteobacteria bacterium
CAGCCGGTCGTAGAAATCCAGTGCCTCGGTGTTCACCGGCCCGCGCCCCTCGGGCAGGACCCGCGCCCAGGAGGTCGAGAAACGATAGGCGTCCATGCCGGCCGCGCGCAGCAGGTCGAGGTCGGCCGCCCAGTGCAGGTAATGGTCGCAGGCACGGCGGCCGTCCTCGGCCCCGATCACGTTGCCGGGCACCCGCGCGAAGCTGTCCCAGTGGCAGGAGCCGGCGCCGCCGTGGGCCGACCCCTCGATCTGGTAGGCCGCCGTCGCGGCGCCGAACAGGAAATCCTCGCGAAAGTCGGAGCGTTTGAAATCCATTTCTGTCCTCATTCTGTCGGGGCCGGGCCGGTCGAGCGGCCCACGGTCAGTTCCGCTTCCATCAGCACCTGCCGGGGCGGGGCATCGGGAGTGTCGATCCTGTCGATCAGCATTTGCGCCACTTGTCGACCCGCCTCGCGCACCGACGACCGGGTCGCGGTGAACAGCGGCACATCGTCCCCTCCGGTGAAATAGGACAGGGCGTCGTCGTGGGTGATGACGGACACATCCACGCCCATGCGCAGGCCGCGATCCTCGAGCGCGCGGCGCACGCCCATGGCACTGACCATCGAGGAGACGAGAAAGGCGGTCGGCGGCATGGGCCGGTCCAGCAGCTCCAGCGCGCTGGTATGCCCCATGGCCTCGGTCATCTCGCCGCTGAGCTGCAGCGCCGGGTCGGCGTTGAACCCGCGCGCCGTCAGCGCCGTCTCGAAGCCCGCGCGGCGGCGGGCGGCGAAATCCATCGTCTCCAGCCCGTTGATGAGCGCGATGCGGCGATGACCGAGATCCAGCAGGAAATCCGTGGCCCGCTGAAAGGCCCGCCGGTTGTTCACGTCGAGCCAGGAATAGTCCTGCGGCAGGCCCGAGGCGCGCCCGTGCACCACGAAGGGCAGGCCCAGGTCCTGCAGCAGCGGGATGCGCGGATCCTCCATGCGGGGGCCGTGCAGGATGATCCCGTCGACCACGCCGCGCCGCTTGAGCGAGCGATAGGCGTCCTCGGCGCGGTCGTCCTCGACCACCGAGATCAGCATCTCGTAACCGTGGCTGGAATAGGTCTCGCCCGCCCCGGCGATGAAGTCGCCGAAAATGGGGTTGACCATTTCATGTTTCGTCGACAGCGGGATGACATGGCCGATCGCCTGCGACCGCCCCGTCGCCAGCCCCTGCGCCCGGGCGTTGGGCGAGTAGTCATAGCGGCTGGCCGCGGCCAGCACGCGCCGGCGGGTTTCCTCCTTGACCTCCGGGTAGCCGTTGAGCGCCCGGCTCACCGTCGTTGGCGAGAGGTTCAGCTTGGCGGAGAGTTCCTTGAGGTTCATGGGCGGTGCTTCGGGCCGGGATTTGAAACCGCTTTGGAACGCGGACTGGCCTGCATCCTTTCTTGTCCCGCGAAAAAAATCAATGCAAATTCCGTCACATACCGTGCAGCTGCAGCGTGAAAGTTGCTGCACTTGCAGCGTTGACAGGCTGGGCAGAATGCTTCACCTGTTATGCACTCAAAGCGCTTTGGGCTGAGTCGGAGGACCGGCCCCGCGCCCAACGCAGACTGCAGTCATGCGCGTAGATCGCGCAATTGGGAGGATACTCATGAAAAAGACACTGCTTACCGGTGCCGCGGCCGTCGCCCTGACCGCCGGCACGGCCTCGGCCCAGGACCTGACCGTCTTCGGCCCCTGGCTGGGACCGGACCAGGAGATGGTCGAAACCGTGCTCGCCGCCTTCGAGGAGCAGTCGGGCTATGACGTCAGCTACGTCGGCTCGGACAGCTTCGAACAACAGATCATGGTTGATGCCGAGGCCGGCTCGGCCCCGAACGTCGCCGTGTTCCCGCAGCCGGGTCTGGCCTCGGACATGGCCGCGAGCGGGTTCCTGACCCCGCTGCGCGACGGCACCGCCGACTGGCTGCGCGAGAACTACGCCGCCGGCCAGTCCTGGGTCGATCTCGGCACCTTCGAAAACGCCAGCGGCGAGGAAAACCTTTACGGCATGTTCTACAAGGTCGATGTCAAGTCGCTTGTCTGGTATGTGCCCGAGAACTTCGAGGATGCCGGCTACGACATTCCCGAGTCCATGGAAGAGCTCAAGGCGCTGACCGAGCAGATGGTCGCCGACGGGCTGACCCCGTGGTGCATCGGCCTGGGCTCCGGCGGGGCCACCGGCTGGCCGGCCACCGACTGGGTCGAGGACATGATGCTGCGCACCCAGCCCCCGGCTGTCTATGACGAATGGGTGTCCAACGAGATGCCCTTCGACGCCGAGCCGGTGGTGAACGCGATCGAGGAATTCGGCTGGTTCGCGCGCAACGACGACTATGTCGCCGGCGGGTCCGACGCCGTGGCCTCGACCGACTTCCGCGACAGCCCCAAGGGCCTGTTCGACGCGCCGCCGCAGTGCATGATGCACCGTCAGGCGTCCTTCATCCCCGCCTTCTTCCCCGAGGGCACCGAGGTCGGGCTCGACGCCGATTTCTTCTACTTCCCCGCCTACGAGGACAAGGACCTGGGCAAGCCCGTGCTGGGTGCGGGCACGATGTGGGCCATCACCAACGAAAACGAGGCCGCCCACGAGCTGATGGCGTTCCTGCAGCAGCCCGAGGCGCACGAGATCTGGATGGGGCTGGGCGGTTTCCTGACACCGCACACCGGCGTCGATACCTCGAAGTTCGCCGATGACACGCTGGCCAAGATGAACGACATCCTGCTGGATGCGACGACCTTCCGCTTCGACGCCTCCGACCTGATGCCGGGCGGTGTCGGGGCCGGGTCCTTCTGGACCGGCATGGTCGACTACGCCGGCGGCGCCGAGGCCGAGGCTGTCGCCTCGGACATCCAGGACAGCTGGGATTCGCTGAAGTAAGCGGGTCCGTCGGCACAGAAAGATCGGACGGCCCGGCCCCGCGCCGGGCCGCCCCCGGCAAGACCGGAACACCGTGATGGCCGCGTCAGGGAGGGGCTCATGTCACCAGCACTACAGGGACTTATCACGATCCTGATCGGGGTCGGTGGATGCCTGGGATACTTCTATTTTTCCAATCAGTTGCTCGACAAGGTCATCTTCCCGGGCAAGGGGCCGAACGCGGGCCGCAACATCAACCGGGCCAACCAGGTGCGCCCCTGGCTGTTCCTGTTGCCCGCGATGCTGTTTCTCAGCCTCTACCTGCTCTACCCGGTGGTCGAGACGCTGCGCCTCTCGCTGACCGACCGCGATGAGGGCGGAGCCTTCGTCGGGCTGACCAATTACCAGAACATGTTCGGCGAGGAAAAGTTCTGGGAAGCCATGCGCAACAACATGCTGTGGCTGTTCGTCGTGCCCGCGGCCTCGACCGCCTTCGGCCTGCTGGCCGCGCAGCTGACCGACCGGATCAAGTGGGGCGCGATCGCCAAGTCGCTGATCTTCATGCCCATGGCGATCTCTTTCGTCGGGGCCTCGGTGATCTTCCGCCTTATCTACGTGGCCCGCCCGACCGACCAGGCCCAGATCGGGGTGCTCAATGCCCTCTGGCTGCAGTTCGAGGGCGGCGCGGGCAGTTTCCTCGTGCTCAAGGTGCTGCCGGCCATCGTGCTGCTGAGCTTTGCCGCCATGGTGGCCTATGTCGGTTACATC
>JAAAOG010000027.1 GCA_009909005.1 Alphaproteobacteria bacterium
CCTGCTGGTGCACCTGTCCGGCCGCAGTTCGCTGGCCTCGGCCGGCACCATCCCGGATCGGACCATCCTGGTCGCCCGCTCCATGGGACCGGCCGAGCTGCTCGACTATGACCGCGAGCAGCTGTGCGGTATCGTGCTGGAGGACGGCTCGACCACCAGCCATGTCGCTATTATCGCCAAGGCCCTGGAGATCCCGATCGTCGGCCGCTGCCTGGAGGCCATGTCGCTGATCGAACCCTTCGACCGGGTGATCATCGACGGCGACAACGCCCATGTCTTCATCCGGCCGGCCGAGGACGTGCAGGCCGCCTTCCGTGAGAACATGGTACTGCGCACCCAGCGCCGCCGCGCTTATGCCGAACTGGCGCCGCTGCCGGCGGTGAGCCTCGACGGCGTCCGCGTCTCCTTGAACCTCAATGCCGGACTGCTGGTCGACGTCCCGCATCTGGCGGACACCGGGGCGGAAGGCATCGGCCTGTACCGCACCGAAATCCCCTTCATGGTGCGGCCATCCTACCCGGATGTCGAAGAGCAGACGGCCCTCTATCAGCGGGTCCTCGACCTCGCCGGAGACAAGCCGGTGCAGTTCCGGACCCTCGACATCGGCGGCGACAAGCTGCTGCCCTATTTCGGCAAGGAGCAGGGGGAGAACCCCGCCTTGGGCTGGCGGGCCATCCGCATCGGCCTGGATCGCCCGGCCATGCTGCGCCAGCAGATCCGCGCCCTGTTGCGGGCCGCGGCCGGGCGGACCCTGTCGGTGATGTTTCCGTTGGTGGCCGACGTCACCGAATTCGACGATGCGCGGGCGCTGCTCGATCGCGAGGTGGCGCGCGCAGAGGCCGAGGGCTATGCGCCGGACGGCCTGCGGGTCGGCGTCATGCTGGAGGTTCCGGCGCTGCTCTGGCAGCTTCCCGCCCTCCTGGCGCGCACGGATTTCGTCGCCGTCGGCTCGAACGACCTGATGCAGTACCTGTTCGCGGCGGACCGCTGCGATCCGGCCGTCGCGCACCGCTTCGATGCCCTCTCGCCGGCGGCTTTCGCTGTCTTCGATCAGCTCCTGGCCGCCTGCAACGCCGCCGGAAAGCCCCTGTCGGTCTGCGGCGAGATCGCTGCCCGGCCGCTCGACGCCATGGCGCTGGTCGGGCTCGGTTTCCGGAATCTGTCCATGCCGCCGGCGAATGTCGGGCCGGTAAAATCCATGATTCGCCATCTTCCGGTTGTTCAACTGGCCGAATATATGCACAATCTGCGCAACCCGCCGCGGCGGAGCCTCCGCCAGCACCTGGCTGCCTTTGCCCGGGACCATCGCATCCCGGTGTGACCCGATCCGGCCCATCTTTTAAGCACTTATAACGCTTCGTTAAGGTTTAGTATGGCGAAGTTTGGGGATAAGGGACGCGCAAAGGTGAATACCGGTTTGCTGCCGATACGAAGTTTGTTAAAAGCTTCGGGAGGATTGCTGAAGCCCGGCTGCGGCAATTCTGTCATCAAGCTTTTATGATGGCGCAGTACTGAACTGTCACCGTGACGAAACGAACGGTAGCGGCGCACGCCATGGACCAAGGACACTTGGATAGGTTTGATCACGTCAGTCCCGGCGGGCAGCCAATGATCGATGACGCGTCAGTCAATCACGGCGAGGAACATTTCTGGACGGTCAGCAGCGTACTCAAGCGCGCGCGCGAGAGCCTCGGCCTGAGCCTTTTCGATGTCGCGGATGTCCTGCGTATCCGGCTTGTGCAATTGCGAGCCATCGAGGAAGGGCGCTTTGACGAGCTGCCGGGCACTGTCTATGCCATCGGCTTCGTTCGATCCTACGCCGATTTCCTTGGCCTCGATTCGGATCGCGTCGTGGAGATGTTCCGCGATGAGATCGCCGTGGAAAAGGACCCTCCGGAACTGATCTTTCCCTCGCCGCTTCCCGACAGCGGCGTTCCCGGCGGGGCCTTGCTGATGCTCGCCATCGTGCTGGCGGTTGTGGCCTATGCCGGCTGGTACTACGTGGCCTCCCCGAATCGCGATCTCGCCGACCTGATGCCGGCCCTGCCCGACCGCTTCATCGCCATGATCGACAGCGATAGCGCAGAGGAAGGCGCGGGGCCGACCGCCGACTCCGGCCGGGCAACCGGCGATGGCGACCGGACCGACCGGGAACCCGGCGATCTGGCCGGCACAATCGGCAGCGTCCCGGAACCCGCGCACGAATCGGCTGGCCTTGCCGCACCCACGGCCGGTGAGGGGCCGGCAATGCCGCGCGGCCCTGCAGAGCGGGATGTTGGCGAAACGGAGAGAGTGCCCGGCCCGGCCGACGCTGTGGCGTCCGGTGGACGTCCCGGGCGCGGAGCGAACGACATTGATCTTCCGGGCTCGCTCTCCGAGTCCGATCCCGGTCCGACCCGGCCCGATCGGGTGACGCCCGAGCGATTCGAGGAGCCGCGTCGGAGTCATGATGCGACGACGGCCGAAGCAGCGACTCCGAGTGAACCGGCACGGGCCCCGGTTTACGGCGACCGGCCGGATCCCGCACGGTCGGGGCCGGATGGCGGCTTGCAGCGTCCCGACGACGGGCGGGTGCGTGCCACCGTGGCCAGCTTCTCGGCTTTCGATGACCTGCCGCTGCCGCCGGCGGCGGCCGATGGCGAGCCGGCAAGCGGCGCGCAGGCGACCGCCGACCGCGGGACCGAGCCGCGGATCGTCATCCGCGCCGTTGCCGACAGCTGGGTCCAGGTGAATGACAGCGACGGCTCGCTGGTGATGACGCGCACCCTGCGGCCCGGCGACCGCTATGAGGTGCCGGAAAGCGAAGGCCTGCGTCTGGTGACCGGCAATGCCGGCGGGCTGGAGATCCTTGTTGACGGTCGGCAGGTCCCGGCGCTCGGCGCCTCGGGGGCGGTCTTGCGCGATGTGCCGCTCGATGCGCAGCGGTTGCAGAACGGCACGGCCACGCCAAATTAAGGCCGGCGGCGGTTCGCACGCGGATGCCGGCCCGGCGGGCCGGCTCGGGCGGCGCCCTGCCTCCCCGTACCGATGAATTGCGAACGAGGATGTCATGACCGTCCGCCCCTACCGGCAGATCGATCGCCGGCCCTCCCGACAGATCCATGTCGGCAAGGTTCCGGTCGGCGGCGATTCGCCGATCTCCGTCCAGTCGATGACCAATACGCTGACGACGGACGTCGAGGCGACGATCGCGCAGATCCGACGCCTGGAGATCGCCGGCGCCGATATCGTCCGCGTGTCGTGCCCCGACGAGGAAAGCAGCGCGGCCCTGAAGCACATCGTGCCGGAAGTCACCGTCCCGATCGTCGCCGACATCCACTTCCATTATAAGCGGGCAATCGAGGCGGCCGAGAACGGGGCCGCCTGCCTGCGCATCAATCCGGGCAATATCGGCTCGCACCAGCGTGTGCGGGAGGTCGTGAAGGCCGCCAAGGACCATGGCTGCTCGATCCGCATCGGGGTCAATGCCGGCAGCCTGGAGCGCGACCTGCTGGAGCGCTATGGGGAGCCCTGCCCGGAGGCGATGGTCGAGAGCGCGCTGAACCATATCCGCGTTCTGGAAGATCACGACTTTTTCGAGACCAAGATCAGCTGCAAGGCCTCGGACGTCTTTCTGGCGGTCGCCGCCTATCAGCAGCTGGCCGAGGCGTGCGATTATCCGCTGCATATCGGCATCACCGAAGCCGGGGGCATGCTGTCGGGCACGGTGAAAAGCTCGATCGGCCTGGGCATGCTGCTCTGGTCGGGCATCGGCGATACCGTCCGCGTCTCGCTCTCCGCCGACCCGGTCGAGGAGATCAAGGTCGGCTACGAGATGCTGAAGACGCTGGGCCTGCGCCATCGCGGCGTCACCGTCATTTCCTGTCCGTCCTGCGCCCGCCAGCAGTTCGAAGTGATCGAGACCGTCAGGGTGCTGGAAGAGCGCCTCGCCCATATCACCACGCCCTTGACCGTCTCGGTCATCGGCTGCGTCGTCAACGGGCCCGGCGAGGCGACCATGACCGATATCGGCTTCACCGGCGGCGGCAAGGGCACGCACCAGGTCTACGTCAACGGGCTGCCGCATCACCGGTTGCAGGATGGCGCGATCGTCGACCATCTCGTCGAGATGGTCGAAGCCAAGGCCGCCGAGATCGAGGCCGCCAAGGCGGCCGAAAAGGAGGCCGAAGCCCTGCAACAGCTGACGGCGGCGGAATGACCGCGTAGAGGGGCGAGGCGCCGCCGCGCGTCAAGGGCGGCGGTCAGGCCCGCGAGGCCCCCAATCGCCTGCCAGGCAACGATCGGGCCTCCTGGATAGCGATCCACCATCTTTCCGCTGTCACCGGCATAGGCCAGGAACGGCAGAAAGCTTGAGACGGCGATGAGACCAAGCGTGCCTGAAGAATTGGGCGCGCCATCGGCCGTCCCTGCAAATGCCGACGCCGAACGTCAGACGCCGTAAGCAAGCGACGCCAGACAGGCATAGACCAGACCAAACTGAAGGATTAGTTGAAACCACCGCTCCGGCAGAGCGCGGCCTGGCAGAGCACGGCAATCACGCCCCCCGCCAATTCAAAGACACCCCAGCGCCGCCCGAGCCCGCGACTTATGGCAGATGCAGGCGGCACGACGAGAAACGGCGCTGTCGCGACGTGCCGATCAATAGCCTTCGCGTTCCATGCGCTTGCGGAGCAATTTACGGGTCCGCCGGATGGCTTCCGCCTTTTCACGCGCCTTCTTTTCAGACGGCTTCTCGTAGTTCCGGCGGAGCTTCATTTCGCGGAAGATGCCCTCGCGCTGCATTTTCTTTTTGAGAGCACGAAGGGCCTGATCGATATTGTTATCGCGGACTGAGACCTGCACGTTCCTCTCTCACTCCCTTCAGTCAATAGAAAAGGGGCCGCAGTGATGGCACCCGGCTGATGACATGGTCATAGCATGACGGACCGCGATTGACCAGGGCCGCTTGCCCCGATCGCGCCCGGACCACATCTTCCAGATCGACGAGATCCGGAGGTGCGGCCCTCATGGCCCTGCTCGACCTTGCATATATGGGGCATCCGATCCTGCGTAAAGACGCCAGGCCGATCGAAACGCCCATCACCGACGAAACGCGCCGCCTTGCGGCGGATATGCTGGACACCATGGCCGCCAATGAGGGGGTCGGACTGGCCGCCCCGCAGGTGCATCAGGGTCTGCGGCTCATCGTCTTTTTGCTGCCGGGGGCGCGACTCGAGCCGGGCGAAGAGGCGGCGGAAGAGGTCCCGACGGCTCTGGTCAATCCGGTGTTCGAACCCATGTCGGCGGAGCTTGCCCATGGGCTGGAGGGCTGCCTGTCCATCCCCGGCCTGCGCGGCATCGTGCCCCGCTTCCGCCATATCCGCTATCGCGGCTTGGCGCTCGACGGCACGCCGGTCGAACGCGAAGCGACCGGCTTTCACGCGCGCGTCGTCCAGCACGAAATCGACCATCTCGACGGCGTCCTCTTCCTCGACCGCATGACCGATCTGCGCTCGCTGGCCTTCGAAAGCGAGCTCCACCATCTTCTCGACGAGAGCGCCTGAGCCGGCGGGCCCGCGGGCCCGGCTGGCGCCTCTTTACCGAAAGACGCGACCATGGATATCGACACTGCGCGCGACGAGATCCTCCAGGCCATGCTCGACAATGTCGTCTTCGACGGCTGGACCGAGCGGTCCCTGAAGGAAAGCCTGGCGATGACCGGCTATGACCGGGCGGTGGCCGACCGCGCCTTCCCGAACGGCATGGCGGATATCCTGTCGCATTTCAGTGCCTGGGCCGACCGGCAGATGGCGGACATGGTCGAGGGCGAAGGGGATGAGTTCCACCGCCGGCGTACGGGTGACAAGGTCACCCACGCTCTGCAGCGCCGCTTCGAGGTGCTGGAGCCGCACAAGGAAGCGGTGCGCCGCAGCCTCGCCGTCTTCGCCCTGCCGACCTATGCGCCGCTCGGCCCCCGTCTGCTGTACGACACGGTCGATACGATCTGGCGGCTGGCCGGCGACAGCGCCACCGACTTCAACTTCTATACCAAGCGGGCGGCCCTGGCCGGCATCCTCAGCAGCGCGACGCTCTACTGGATCAACGATCAGTCGCCCGACGATGCGGAGACACGGGATTTCGTCGCCCGCCGGGTGGCGCGCCTCGACCAGGCCGGCCGGGCCGTCCACCGCTATGGCCGCATCGGCGGACTGACCGAGGCGCCATGGCGCGTCGCCGCCCGCCTGCGCGACCGCGTCGCCGCGCGTACCGCCCGGCGACGAGCCCCGCCGCCGGGAGGACCGGCCGCCGATTGACGCGGCGGCGACGAAAAAGGGCGGTAGCCGCAGCCACCGCCCTTCGATCGTTGCGGCGGAGAATGGGGTCAGCCGCGCAGCATCAGCTTGCGGACGGCGTAGTCGACCGACAGCCGCCCCGGCCCGGTGATGAACAGCATGACACCGACGATCATCCAGGGCACCTGCTCCAGGGCATTCGGGATGTTGTTCTGCTGGGCCGCCTCTGTCGAACCGACGATGAAGTAAATCACGAAGGCCATGGCGGCGAGGCCGAGGCCGGCAAAACGCCCCAGCAGCCCCAGCACCAACAGCACCGGCAGGATCAGCTCGCCGGCGGTGGTGATCGGTGCGGCGATCGAACCGGGCAGGCCCGGCACCGGGTGGATATTGTTGAACAGCCATTCCTGGCTGCCCCAGTTGTTGATGCGGGTCCAGCCGGCATTGAAGAACGGGATGGCGAGCCAGATCCGCGGCAGCAGGAACACCAGCGCGCCGAACCAGGTCCAGGCCTCGCTCAGCCGCTCGTCCTCGCCGAACACCCAGGCCCAGAAGCCGGAGCCCGGCTTGTCCCAGTCCTCGTCGAGATCCAGGGTGGAGTTTCTCATCGCTCTTGCGCCTCTTCTTTCTCTTCGCCGGCCCCGGGCCGGAAGCTGGTAAAGGTTCCGCGCTGCAAATGCCCGGCCAGGGCGGCCTGCAGATCGAAGGCCGGCTCAGAGGCCAGAGCGGCACCGGCAGCCTCTGCCAGGGATGCCCCGCCGGCCATGGCGGTGACCAGCGCGAAATTCCCCGGTGACAGCGTGTAGACCAGGACAAGGCGGGCCGGGCGCAGAATCAGGACCCGCTCTCCGCCCTGCCCGAGATCGACGCGCGCCACCGTCTCGTTTTGCGGCTGATTGGCCTCCCAGATCGCCTGGACCGGAAAGCGCGAGTCGACCAGCCGGGCGGAAGGATGCGGCGCAAAGCGCAGCCCGGCATAGGCCTCGGCCGGTACCGCCTGCAGGGACTGCGGTGCCAGCGGCACCGCATCGGCGGCGAAATACGCCTCCTGCCGCGCCCATTCCAGCCGCGCCACGTCCGGCAGGTAGGGAAGCTTGCGGGCCGGCGCGAATTCGCTCAGAAAGTCCGGGAAGTCGCTGCCATAGGCGAGCAGCTGCGGCACCCGCGGCGGCCGCGCCTGGACATAGGTGCGCGCCATCTGCCGGAAGAACGGCTCGCCGACCAGCCGCGTGACGACCGGAAAGGCCGCCATCAGCACGCCGACCAGCGATCCGGTGGTGTTGTTGCGGTAGATGCCGAAGCGCTGGGCCGGCGGGATATGGTCGGGGGCGATCACGGCCAGGGCGGCCGGGTCGTCCTCCCCGCTCAGAACGCCACGCCGGAAGGCCTGCTGCAGCTCACGCAACATGGCGCAGGCCCTTTTTCTCCCGCACGGCGTCGAGCAGCACGTCGGCCTTGCGCGCCTCGTCGAGCAGCACCGGCAGCGCCGGCAGGTTGGTGTCCCACTCCATCAGCGTCGGCATCGGCCCCAGCCGGTCGAGCGCCGCGCGGAACAGGGTCCAGACGGGCTCGATCACCGGCGAGCCGTGATCGTCGATAAGGATGGTCTCGTCGTCGAACTGCCGGACGCAATGGCCGGCGATGTGGATCTCCTGCACCGCGTCGAGCGGAATGGCGTCGAGATAGGGCTCCGCCTCGAACCGGTGGTTGAAGGCGCTGACGTGGATGTTGTTGACGTCGAGCAGCAGGCCGCAGCCGGTGCGCCGGGCGATCTCGGCCATGAACTCCCATTCCGGCATGGTCGACTCGGCGAAGCGCAGATAGGAGGACGGGTTCTCGACCAGCATCTGCCGGCCCAGAACCTCCTGGGCATGCTCGACATTGCGGCAGATGACCGCCAGCGCCTCTTCGGTGTAGGGCAGCGGCAGCAGGTCGTTGAGATAGACGCCGTCGGCGACGCTCCACGACACGTGCTCCGACACCAGGCCGGGCTGGAAGAAGTCCATCAGTTCCTTCAGCCGGGCGAGATGGTCCCGGTCGAGGCCTTCGGCCGAGCCGAGCGACAGGCCCACACCGTGGCAGCTCAGGGGATAATCCCGGCGGATCGCCTCCAGCGCCCGGTTCCGCGGACCGCCGCGGCCGAGATAGTTCTCGCTGTGAACCTCGATCCAGCCCACCGGCTGGGCGGCGTTGAGAAAATCATGCACATGGGTATGCCGCAAACCGACCCCCGCCCGGGCGGGGATCGGGTCCACGGCAAAGGGGCTTGGAATCATGCCAGCACCCTTTGCTTGTTCGGACCGTGGCCGTGACGGCGCGCGATTACGCCGGCGGGTTCGGGTTCACGCCCTCGAAGGGCTCGAGCGAACCGCCCATCTCCTCGCAGCTGCCGGCCGGAACCAGCTTCCAGTCGCCGCCATGATAGTCGACGCTCGACTGGCCGGCGCAGGAATGCGTGCCGGCGGCATTGGCGCAGTCGTTCTCGCCGGCGGCGGCGACGCCATAGCACTGCACCTCGTCCTCGGCATGGACCGTGGTGGGGGCGGCAAAGGCGGCCATGGACACGGCGCCGGCCAGGGCGGCGGCGATGGTCAGGCTGTTCAGCTTGGTATCGATCATGATCGGTGTCTCCCGCTTTCTTGGTTCGCCCTCCCGTTCGAGGACTGACCCGCATATAGCAAGCAACCGCCCCGGCGTAAATGCTCTCTCGATGAAATCTTTATCACATCGATGTGAAAGACTGGAGAGGCGACGCTTTCCTTGGGAATCTCTAAGTCGTTTTTCAAATTAGTGCATCGTACCCGACTGAAATATTTCGACTTTGTCGAAATGGGACTTGCCCGGCCGGAGCGGTTTGGGAAGTCATTCTCCCGACGCGGACAAAGGAAAAGGCGGGGCCGCCCGGTTCTCATCTAAGATCCGGCGTTGCGACCGCGACGCAGCTGCGAAATACCCGTCCAAAACACTGGAAAATTTTGTGCGGATTGCGTATGAGGCTCGGATGTTTGATATCGGCTCGCAGGACAGACAGGATTTGAGATCATGACGGAGCGTTGGGCCCCCGACAGTTGGCGCGCCAAGCCGGCGAAACAGATGCCGACCTATACCGATCCCCAGGCCGTGGAGTCCGTCGCGCAAACGCTGAGCCATTATCCGCCGCTGGTCTTTGCCGGGGAGGCCCGGGCTTTGAAACAGAAACTGGCGCGGGTCGCGGCCGGCGAAGGCTTTCTGCTGCAGGGCGGCGATTGCGCCGAGAGCTTTGCCGAATTCGATCCGGACAAGATCCGCGACACCTTCCGGGCGCTGCTGCAGATGGCGGTTGTGCTGACCTTCGGCAGCGGCACGCCGGTGGTCAAGGTCGGACGCATGGCCGGCCAGTTCGCCAAGCCGCGCTCGGCCGACACCGAGACCATTGACGGCATCGAGCTGCCCTCCTACCGCGGCGACATCATCAACGGCTTCGATTTCACCGAAGAAGCGCGCCGCCCCGACCCGCAGCGGATGATCCAGGCCTATAACCAGGCCGCCGCCTCGCTCAACCTGCTGCGCGCCTTCGCCCAGGGCGGCTATGCCGACCTGCACCAGGTGCACCGCTGGAACCTCGGCTTCTGCGCCCGCAGCCCGCAGGGCGAGCGCTATCAGGGCATGGCCGACCGCATCGACGAAGCGGTGCAGTTCATGAACGCCTGCGGCATCACCGCCGAGACCTCGCCCTCGATCCGCGAGACGGATTTCTTCACCGCGCACGAGGCGCTGCTGCTGCAGTACGAGGAGGCAATGACCCGCGTCGACAGCACGACGGGCGACTGGTACGACGTCTCCGGCCATTTCCTGTGGATCGGCGACCGCACCCGCCAGCCGGACGGCGCGCATGTCGAGTTCCTGCGCGGAGTCAACAACCCGATCGGCATCAAATGCGGCCCCTCGCTGGAGTCGGACGAGCTGATGCGGCTGATCGACATCCTCAATCCGAAGGACGAGCCGGGCCGGCTGGTGCTGATCCCGCGCTATGGCGCCGACAAAATCGAGCGGCACCTGCCGGCGATGATCCGCCGGGTGAAGGGCGAGGGGCGCACCGTCGTCTGGGCCTGCGACCCGATGCACGGCAATACCGTCAAGTCCTCGACCGGCTACAAGACCCGGCCGGTCGACCGCATTCTGGACGAGGTCAGCCGCTTCTTCGACATCCACCAGGCGGAAGGCACCCATCCCGGCGGCGTGCATTTCGAGCTGACCGGCCAGGATGTCACCGAGTGCACCGGCGGCGCCCAGGCGATCACCGACTCGGCGCTCAGCCTGCGCTATCACACCGCCTGCGACCCGCGCCTCAATGCCAGCCAGGCGCTGGAGCTGGCCTTCCTGATCGCCGAGCGGCTGAAGGAAGAACGCGCCGACCGCGACCGCGCCCGCCGCTCCGCCGCCGCGGAATAGCCGGACCGGCCGAACCGACGACGAGACGGGGCCTCTGCGGCCCCGTTTCTTTTTGCGCGCTTGCGGGGTGGGAAGAGCAGCCGGCGGTCTGTATAGTCGCCGGCGAAACCGTCTCGCGGCGCTTCACGGCGATGCCCGCCCACGGCCTTCCGCGTCCGACCGCCCTTCCCTCCCCGCCCCCTGGGAGCCCGCCCCATGTCCGATCTTACCATCCATTTCCTCAAGCCCGGCGACTGGGCCGAGACCATCCACATCCATCTCTGGGATACGGCGCCGCGCCATGAATTCACCGCCTGGCCCGGGTGGAAAATGACGGCGGAAGAGGACGGCTGGTACGCCATCACGCTGCCTGGGATCGAATCGGCGCGGCTGGTGATCAACGATGCGCACGGCCATCAGACGAGCGACCTGGCGCGCCGCGGCTCCGGCTGGCTCACCGCCGACGGGCGCTGGTTCGACGAGAAGCCGGATATCAAGGCGCCGCCGCCGCCGCACCGCGCCGGTCCGTCATCCGGTCCCGGCCGAACGCCCTCGATCGAGGAGACCATCGGTCCGGTCGAGGCGCGGAAAGATTTCCGGGCCGAAACGATCTATTTCATGCTCACCGCGCGCTGGTATGACGGCGACCCGTCCAACAATTTCTTCTGCCGCGACCGGATGCGCTTCGATGGGTCGGGCAAGGCCATCGACCCGCACTGGCGCGGCGACTTCAAGGGCCTGATCGAGCGGCTCGACTATATCCGCGATCTCGGCTTCACGGCGATCTGGATCACCCCGCCGGTGGAGAACCGCAGCGGCCTCGATTACCACGGCTATCACGCCTATGACTGGACCCGCATCGACCCGCGGCTGGAAAGCCCCGACGCCACCTATCAGGACCTGATCGACGCCGCCCACGAAAAGGGCATCAAGATCATTCAGGATGTGGTGGTGAACCATTCGTGCCAATACGGCATCCGCGGCAAGGTCTGGATCGACCATCTGCCGATCAAGTACTTCGTGCCGCAGGGCTCGCAGCAGGGGCAGGTCAATCACGGCCCCTATCAGGGCAATCTCGGCAACTACGCCTGGCCCAATCGCGACGATATCGACAACCCCGTGGCGCCCGACTGGTACAAGGAGCGGCACAACCGCGATCCGGAGGGCAAGGAGCCGCTGGTCGACCCCAAGACCGGCGAGACCGTGCCGAAGGAGGGCTACAATCCCGGCCGCTTCTTCGGCGTCGACGCCAATGAGCTGGACCCGGAATGGTACCATCAGGAGGGCTTCATCTCCGGCGGCGACTGGGAAAGCCAGCACCCGCTGCAGCACAAGCATTTGGCCGGCGACTGCATCGACCTCGCCACCCGGCGTCAGAACGTCAAGGACTACATCATCGGCTCGATCAACCGCTATCTCGACATGGGCGTCGATGCCCTGCGCATCGATACGGTCAAGCATGTCGAGCGCGACAACCTGCTCGAATACGTCAATGCCTGGAAGGCGCACAAGCCGGGCCTGTTCGTCTTCGGCGAGAACCTGGTCAAGGGCTATGGCTGGGGCGATCTGGGCGGCGGCGACAACGGCCCCTCGCCCATCCGGCCCTGGTGGTACACACGGCTCGGCCACGACCCGCAGGATCCCAATTCCGGCGGCGATTCCGGCTTCCCGCAGCTCGATTTCGGCCTGTTCTCGACCTTCCGCGACAATCTCAGCCGCGGCAGCTTCGGCGGCGTCGGCACCGTGCTCAACATGGACTGGATCTACGGCAACGCCACCGAACTGGTGACCTTCCTGCAGAACCATGATGTCGGGCCGGACAATGATTTCCGCTTCCGCTTCAAGGGCGACCAGTGGATGGCGGCGGCGGCCTACAATCTGCTGTGGACGGTGCGCGGCATCCCTTGCCTGTACTATGGCGAGGAGATCGAGTTCATGAAGGGCGCGCCGCAGGACGTCATCGGCAATGACGACACGCTGGAATCGACCGGGCGCGCCTATTTCGGCGACCATCTGACCGACGAGGCGATCGGCAACACCCAGAGCCACCCCCTCTATCAGCACATCAAGCGGCTCAACATGATCCGCCGCTCGGTGCCGGCCCTGCAGAAAGCGGGCATGAGCAATCTCAACGAATGGGGCGGCGGCATGGGCTTCGTCCGCGACCTGAACGATGGCGAGAGCTATGCCGTGGTCGGCCTGGCGATCGGCGGCGACCAGCAGGTGACCGTCGGCGGCGTGCGCAACGGCCTTTATCGCGACTGCGTCACCGGCGGCGAAATCGGCGTCGGCGACGGCACCATCAGCTTCCACGTCAAGGGCAATTCCGCCGGCATCTGGGTCCTCGACGGCCCGGGCAAGATCGGCGAAGACGGGATGTACCTACGGTAGACATTCCTGGGCCGGGAGTTGCACTCCCGGCCCTGTCAGCCCACAAACCGGACTGAGACAGAAACCAAAACAAATAAGCCAGAC
Organism: Alphaproteobacteria bacterium; assembly: GCA_009909005.1. GTDB lineage: Bacteria > Pseudomonadota > Alphaproteobacteria > DSM-16000 > Inquilinaceae > JAAAOG01. The sequence continues at coordinate 13,158 of JAAAOG010000027.1, forward strand.
TTCCTTATACCCGGTTTGGCGCTGCGGAAAATCAAAAAATAACCGATCGATAGATCGGATGAGTTGAATGGAAAGTCTTCTCAAAAACCTTCATAAGCTCTCTTGTAAAGTTATGACCCTCATTTTTCAGCTGCCTGAACGTATCATTCTCTCTGTCTTCCCTTGCGATTTTGTCAAGGCTGCCGCGAACCTCAGCATCTGACATTTTTTCCAAGAAAAAGTTGTAGCTTTTTAGGCAACTCGCGAAACTATTTTCGCCACAAATTTCAATCATTCGATCAATGACTGGCATTCTAAACAACTTTTCCAAGATCTCTACTTTATTCTCCTTTGTCCGATCTGCCGTCATTGCAACACTGAACAACCCACTCGCATACAGTAATTTTCGGGAAAATACCAGCTTAATATTTCTACTCCCCCACGGCTTCGGTTCATCGGCTTCAGCTGTCTTATAAACGTAGTCAACAGTAACAGTCCGCCAATATCGAATAATATCATTCAATAAAAACAAAGCCAATTGATGATCCCTTGGAGTCTGTTCAACATATTTTTCGATAATTTCCTTCCTTATACTATTAAACTTAGACTCATCGCTGAGCCACTCACCTTCTAACAGGAACAATAACCTATGTGTAATGAAGTCGTTGGTATCCCTGCTTCCACCAATATTGGTTAAAATCTCTGCTGGAGTTCTTGGCTTCCCAAAGGCTCCGGTAGCAGAAGGCAGCTTTCCAACAACATTTCTTACGTTAGTATTGATTGCTTGAATAAGCTCATCACTAACAGATCCTACATTTTCAGAAAGAATCAGATAGTCTAAATCCGAATGCTCGGATGCCTCACGCCGAGCAAAAGATCCAAAAGTCACCAATAACACGTTGCTTGCAATGAGATCAGGATTTGCCAAAGATTGTCGCAACTGCGTCAATTTTTCTTCGGTGAACTCTCTTAGTTTTTCATGTTCATTCAACATCAAGAAGCCCTCCGACTGGCCCTGGAAGATTATGTGCGTCGATTTTAAAATTACCGGCGAGCTTCGGTGTTCTGACGGACTTATAGCGTCGCTCATCCTCTCTGCTGAAAAAATTGCCTTCCTTATCAATAAAGAAACTACGTTGTATATAATGCAAACCTTCAATAGAAATGGAGCAAGGGGGCTTTCTTGCAAGAAATTCACGTAAATTCGGTAGCTTTTTAAGAAATTCGTTTTCGGTAGAATATATGTCGTCCAGCGATATATTAGCAAGAGATCCGCGAGCGATATTCTGACAGATTGCATCCGCAAGAACACCTATTCTCGCTGACCTAACCATCAGGTTATACACTACATCTTTACATCTCCAAAAATCGTCAACTACTTCTTTATCCGCATGGTTGGTGCGATCGACGGAGGCCGCTGCGACGCGTAAGGGGCTTGGACAAACGGGATACCGCTTAATATACCGCAAAGATCGAAGAATTCCTTCAATCGTGTCTATATTAATTGGCCCATTAAGTAACCAGCTCATCTTATTCGAACTTCCATTTAATATTGAGACAATCTCCTCACAGTCAATTCCGTGTCTCTTGAGTGTCGAGACAACATCCTTCCCTATATTCACTCGACCCAGAATTATCTCTTCTGTTGCTCTATGATGGTTTAGACCGAAACTCTCTTCGAAAATTGGTTCAAGCGTATGAGACAGAGGAGCATGCCCGACGTCATGAAGTATCGCTACAGCGACAGCGAGCTTACGATCAGCTGTCGATAGGTCCAGCCGATTAGCGACAAACAATGCTATAGCCGCCACACCAAGACTATGCTGATATCGTGTATAGCGCTTATTTGTCGGACAACCGTTCGAATGAGGAACTAAATAATAATCTATTCCGCCCAGAAAGCTTATGCCATTTAACCTTTTCACTGCATTTGTATTTACCAATTCACAAATTAGAGACCCCTCCCGTGACATATAATCTACGTCTAAAGGTAAATCGAAGTTATAATCAAACTCGCCTGACCACTTCGCTTCTGGAACGCAATAATGTTCGTTAGTACTCTTATCCATAGCGATCCCCTTCTTACCTTTGCAGCAAACATTCCCGCCCATCCTCTAAGCTGCGCTTCCTGTTCTCTTCCGTGATATGGAAATAAGGCATAAATACATCCTTGGACGCAGAAAGGATTGTACCACTTCCAGGCCCATGGACAAGTATCCCGGATGACCGAGCCGCTGTCCATTCTGCTGCTGGCCGCCGGGGCCTTTTTCGTCGCCGGCTTTGTCAAGGGCGTGATCGGGCTTGGCCTGCCGACTGTCGCCATCGCGCTGCTGAGCGTCGTGCTGCTGCCGGCCGAGGCTGCGGCGCTGCTGATCGTGCCTTCGGTGGTCACCAATGTCTGGCAGGCCCTGGCCGGCCGGCATATCGGCGCCCTCCTCCGCCGGCTCTGGCCGCTGCTCCTGGCCATGGCGACGGGCGGGGCCCTGGTCATCCTCGCCGGCGGCGCCGTCCTGACCGGCGAACATGCGGGCCGGGCCGCCATGGCGCTGGGCGCGGTGCTGATGCTCTACGCCGCACTTGGCCTGTCGGCCGTCCGGTTCGCCGTGCCGCCGCGGCTGGAGCCGCGCCTGACCCCGCTGATCGGCGTTGTGAACGGCGGGGTGACCGTGGCGACCGGCGTCTATGTCATCCCGTCGGCGCCCTATCTGCAGGCGCTGGGGTTGGACAAGGACGCGCTGGTGCAGGCCCTCGGCCTCACCTTCACCGTCTCGACCCTGGTGCTGGCCGGCTCGCTGGCCTGGGCCGGCGCCTTCCGTCTCTCGGTCGCCGGCGATTCGCTGCTGCTGGTGCTGCCGACCTTCGCCGGCATGATGGCCGGACAATGGCTGCGCGGCCGCGTTCCCCAGACCATATTCCGGCTCTGCTTTTTCAGCGGCCTGATGGTGCTCGGCGTGCAGCTGGTTCTTCGGTCGCTTGTTTAGGATCGCTCGCCGTCCTGCGGCTGTCATTGGCCGGGTGGCAAGGCGAGCCCGGGGGCCGAAGCGGCAGGCGGAACCAGAAGCGACTGCCCTGGCCCGGCGCGCTATGGACGCCCAGCTCGCCGTTCATATGGAGCAGGAGCCGCTTGCAGATCGACAGGCCGAGGCCCAGGCCCGGGTACCGGCGGTTCGTCTGGGTTTCCAGCTGCGTAAAGGACTCGAAGATCTCGGCCTGCTTGTCGAGGGGGATGCCGATGCCGGTATCGGTCACGGCAATCTGCAGACGCGGCCGCCCGGCCGCCGCACCGCCGCCCCCCTCGCCACTGCCCGCCATGGTGCCCGCCGTCTCGAGCCCGCAGTCCAGCGAAATCGACCCCGACGTCGTGAACTTTGCCGCATTATTCAAGAGGTTGAGCAGCACCTGGCGCAGGCGCTTGCCATCGGCCAACAGCGTCGCCGGGACCGCGTCGTCGACGGAGACGCGCAGGATCAGCCCCTTCGCCTCGATCTCCGGCTGCATCAGGTCGGCTGTCTCGTTGATCACACTGCGCAGGTCGAGCGGCGCTTCCTCCAGCTGAAAGCGGCCAAGCTCGATCTGCGACAGATCGAGAATATCGTCGATGACATGGCAGAGCGTCTTCCCGGCCCGCGCGATCATCGAGAAATAGCCGACGGTGCGGTGGGAGGGCGGCACCAGGCTGCCGAGTTCCGAAAAGCCGAGTATGGCGTTGAGCGGCGTGCGCAGCTCGTGGCTGACGATCGACAGAAACTCCGATTTGGCGTAATTGGCGGCTTCCGCCTGGCTCTTGGCCTCACGCAGCGCCTCCTCGGCCTCCTTGAAGGCCGAGATGTCATGGGTGATCGAGAGCACCGCCCAGGGCCGGCCGTCTCCATCCAGAAGCGGCAGCTTGCTGCTGAGCAGCGTGCGCGGCCGTCCGGCCCGGTCGACGAAGTGCTCCTCGTCGCCGAGCAGGGGCCTGCCGGTCTCCAGAACCATGCCGTCGCGGGTCTTCACGTCGCCGCTGTGCGCCCCGAAGGTCTCGGCCGACACATCGCCCGGGCTCAGGCTTTCGAAAAACCGGCCGACCACTTCGGTGCGGGACAGGCCATAATGCCGTTCCCAGGCGCGGTTGACGAACAGATAACGGCGCAGATGATCCTTGATGCTGATCGTCGCCGGCACGGCATCGATAATATCCTGCAACAGGTCGAAGTCCATCGCCGCCACCGGCGCCTCGGGCGCCGCCGGATGCTCAAATATCCGGACAAGCACCTGGTCGTCTGGCTTTGGTTCGCCGGACAGGACCAGCACAGCGCCACCGACGCAGCGCAGCACCACCTGGGCCGGACTCCCGCAGAGAAGCCGGGCCGCCAACCGTTCCGGACCGCCGGACTGCGCCGGCATCGCCTGGTAGTCCGCCACGCAGGACGCCAGCAGGCTTTCCAGGGTCGGCAGGCCTTCTCGGACGCTCACGTCGCTTGCCGTCTCAAGCGCCCGCAGACGGCCATCCCGGTCGGAAATCGCGCTGAGAACAAGGCGGCTGTCGGGCGTCATGGAGCGAACAACGCTTTCGAAGCGTCCGCAGCGACAGCGTTCTGAGTGTCTGCCCTTCGGACCGTGATCCCGGCTCGTATCACGCCGGCCTTAAGCGTTTCTTTCATATCCAGGTATTTTTCGCGTCTTTCTGCGATCCGCGAAAACTCTCCGGAGCGGCTGCACGGAAGACCCGCCGCCCAGTCACCGGCGGTCTTCGGCCTGAGCCCGGGTCAGGGCCCGGCGATAGGCCAGCATGACATCATGCTCGTGAATGTAGCCGACGATGCGATAGGCAGCCAGGGAATCGACGACCGGGATGTGGCTCTCGTTGATCCGGTCGATCATGGCGATCGCCTTGCCCAGCTCATCGTCGGCAGCCAGCGCCGGCGGGTTGGGCCGGGCCAGTGCGATCGCCGTCGGCGGCGTTTCGGACTCACCCGGACGCGACGTCGTCTGCGCCAATTCGACGACGGTGATCACTCCTTTTAGACGCTCCCGCTCGTCAACGACATACAGCTCGCCATAGGGGGCGTCGCGCAGCTTGGCGAGGATCTCGGCCCAGCCGGCATCCGGCGCGATGCGCGCGTAATCGTGCTTCATCACGTCGGCAACCCGGATCTGCCGAAGGAGACTTTTCTCCCGGCCGCTCTCCAGGCTGATGCCGCGCCGGGCCAGTTGCCAGGTGAACAGGCTCTTGCCGAGCGCCGCCTGGGTCAGCACCGAGGAAAAAACCACCGCGACCATCAGCGCCAGGGTCACCGCATAATCGCCGGTCATCTCGAAGAGGATGAGGATGGTCGACATCGGCGCGCCGAGCACCGATCCGGCCACCGCCCCCATGCCGATCAGCGTATAGGCGCCATAGCCCGAGGACAGATCCGGAAAGGCCGCCGTCGCCAGGATCCCGAATGCGCCGCCGGTCATCGCCCCGACGAACAGCGAGGGGCTGAAGACGCCGCCGCCGAAAGAGAAGCCCAGCGAAATCGCCGTCGCGGCGGTCTTGATGGCGATCAGCGCCAGGAGCAGCGTCAGCGACATCTCCTCGCTCAGCGCCCTGTCGGTCGTCTCATAGCCGACGCCCAGGACCTCCGGAAACCAGATGGCGATGGCCCCGACAGCCAGCCCGCCGATCGCGGGCCGGATCACCAAAGGCAGGCGCAGGCGCGCGACGATATCCTCGGACCTGATCACCGACCACATGAAGATCATCGCCACGACGGCGCTGACCATGCCCAGCAGCGCAAAGGCCGGAAACTCCCAGATCGAAGCGATCTCGTAGGAGCGCGGCAGAATGAAGGCCGGGAAGTCGCCGTAATAGCTGCGGCTGACGACGGTCGCCGTCACCGAAGCGACGACGATCGGGGCGAAGGCATTCAGCGCGTAATGCCCGACGACCACTTCGAGCGCAAAGAAGACGCCGGCGATCGGCGCATTGAAGCTGCAGGCCACCGCCGCCGCCACGCCGCACCCCAGCAAGGTCCGCGACATGTTCGGCGGCATGCGCAGCCATTCCGCCACCTGCGCCCCGATCGTCGCGCCGATATGGACGACCGGCCCTTCGCGGCCGGTCGAG
>JAAAOG010000166.1 GCA_009909005.1 Alphaproteobacteria bacterium
CGCCGGCTTCCTCCCCACCCCGCCTCGCGGCGACGCAGTTGCCCTTGGCTATCGGTTCCCGTCATCAGGGCCCGAAGAGGACTTCCACCTCCAAAATCAGCGCCATGCCTGGCACACAACCCTCGGAGCCGGCGGCAGGATGCCGCCGCTCCTTGGCGCACAGCGTCGGAGGGTCGGCATCCCTGTCGACCCTCGGCGAAAGAATTCATCCACAGATTACGCAGATTTCACGGAGAAAAAACACCCAAGAACCAAGAAAGCCACCGTCATTGCGAGGAGGGCCAAAGGCCTGACGAAGCAACCCATGTTTTTGGAACAAATGGATCGCGAGGCGAATCTTCGCTGAACCAACAGACAGGCGTGGACGACGGGCTTTTTAATCTGCGTAATCCGTGCAATCTGTGGATTTGTACTTTTTAAGGCGGCAGGATGCTGCCGCTCCGATCATCGCGCGATGGCGCGGGGGCGGGGGTCGATGGCGGCGTAGAGCAGGTCGACGGCGAAGTTGACCAGCACCACCATGCCGGCCAGCAGCACCACCACGTCCTTGACCACGATCAGGTCGCGCTGGTGCACCGCCTGCAGCAGCAATTGCCCCAGCCCGGGCAGGGTGAAGACCGTCTCGATGACGATCGTCCCGGCCATCAGGAAGGCGAATTGCAGCCCGACGATGGTGACCACTGGGATCAGGGCGTTGCGCAGCACATGGCCCCAGAGGACCGCGCCCGGGCTCAGGCCCTTGGCCCGGGCGGTGCGGACATAGTCCTCCCCCAGCGTCTCGAGAATCGCCGAGCGGGTGACGCGGGCGAGGATCGCCGCCTCGGCCAGCGCCAGAGCGAGCGCCGGCAGCACCAGAGCCTGCAGCGCGGCCAGCGGGTCGGGGGCCCAGCCGGGGAAGCCGCCGGCCCGGAACCAGCCCAGCTCGACCGAGAACAGCAGGATGAGCAGGATGGCGAACCAGAAGCCCGGCACCGCCAGGCCAATCTGGCTGAACGCCATCACGCCGTAATCGGCCGGCCGGTTCTGCCGCGCCGCCGCCAGCAGGCCGAGCGGCAGGGCCAGCAGCGTCGACAGCGCAATGGCCAGCAGCGTCAGCGGCCCGGTCACCGCCAGCCGGTCGGCGATCAGCTGCCCCACCGGCACGTCATAGGTATAGCTGGTGCCGAGATCGCCGGTCATCAGGCCGCCGACCCAGAGGACAAAGCGCTCCCAGGCCGGCCGGTCGAGCCCCATCTCCTGCCGCAGCGCCTGCAGCGTGTCCTCGCGGGCCTCGGTCCCCAGTTGCAGCAGCGCCGGATCGCCGGGCAACACTTCCAGCACCCCAAACACCACCGCCGCCGCCAGCAGCAGAGTCACCAGGAGCGATATCAGCCGGCGGACGACGAAGGCGAGCATCGGCGGCGCTAGAACAGCGAGCCCTGGCCGGCAGGGCCGGATTTCCGCGGAGGCGTGCGGCGGGGCGGGGGTTTTTCGCCGTCGACCGTGACGTCGACGCGTTCGATATCGCGGAATTCCAGGCGCAGGCCGGTCCCCGCGGACAGGCCGGCGCCGTCGGTCACCGGCTCGCCGTCGCGGTCGCGCACGACGACGAAGCCGCGGCGGACCACGTCGCGGTAGGAATAGCTCTCCAGTAGCTTGCCCGCCCCCTCCAGCCGCACCGCGGCGGCCAGCACCAGCCGCTCGGCGGCGGGGGCGAGACGCCCGGCCGGCGGCGCCAAGCGTTCGGCATGGCGCGGGACCAGCCGGCCGCCGGCGGCGTGCAGCCGCTCCGACAGCTGCTGCAGCTGCCGGGCCGCCTCGGCGATCTGCTGGCGCGGGTGGCGGAGATGCGCCGCCGCCTCGGCCAGCCGCCCGCGCTTCCGGGCGAGGAGCACAGGCAGGGCCCGATCCAGGCGCTCGGCCCGGTCGTCGAGCCGCTGCATGGCGCCCTCCAGCAGCCGGCGCGGGTCGCCCAGCCCCCGCCCCAGCGACTCGACCCGCAGCCGCCGCTCGCCGATCAGCCGGGCCATGGCCGCCACCCGCCGGCGCTCGCGGTCGAGCAGGTCGGCCTCCAGCTCGGCGCGCACCGGCACCGCCAGCTCGGCCGCGGCGGTCGGCGTCGGGGCGCGGAGGTCGGCGGCATGGTCGATCAGCGTGACGTCGGTCTCGTGCCCGACCGCCGCGATCAGCGGAATGGCCGAGGCCGCGGCGGCGCGCACCACGATCTCCTCATTGAAGGGCATCAGGTCTTCCAGGCTGCCGCCGCCGCGCGCCACGATCAGCGTGTCGGGCCGCGGCACCGGGCCATCCGGCGGCAGGGCGTTGAACCCCTCGATCGCCGCGGCGATCTGGGCCGCCGCCCCCTCCCCCTGCACCGCCACCGGCCAGATCAGCACCCGGCGGGGAAAGCGGTCGGCCAGGCGGTGGAGGATATCGCGGATCACCGCCCCGGTCGGCGAGGTGACGACCCCGATCACCTCAGGGAGGTAAGGCAGCCTGCGCTTGCGCCCGGCGTCGAACAGGCCCTCGCCCGCCAGCTTCTTCCGCCGCTCCTCCAGCAGCTTGAGCAGCGCGCCCTCGCCGGCCAACTCCATCGCCTCGATCACCAGCTGGTAGGTCGAGCGGGCGGGATAGGTGGTCAGCCGGCCGGTACAGACCACCTCCATGCCCTCTTCCGGGCGGATGCTCAGGCGCCCGGCGCTGCTGCGCCAGCACACCGCGTCAAGCACGGCCGTTTCGTCCTTGAGCCGCAGATAGAGATGGCCGGAGCTGTGGCGCTTCGGCGCGGAAATCTCGCCGCGTACCCGGACATGGCCGAAGCCCTGCTCGACGGTGCGCTTGACCGCGCCCGCCAGTTCGGAGACGCGGTATTCGGGCAGATTGCTGCCGGGCCGGGAAGCGGGGCCGGATGGCGGCGCCGGGGGCGCGGTCGGGTCGAAGTCCATGCTCATGACCCCGACCATATAGCCGGCCGGCCCGGGCGCCAAACCCGGTGTCGGCCGGAACGGCGGCCCGCCGGGGCTTCACAGAACGGACACCAGGCGGCAAAGTCCCGGCAATGCCGGACGGCAACACAGAACAAGTCGGGAGAACGCCATGAAGGTCCTGGTGGTCGGCGGCGGCGGCCGCGAACATGCGCTGTGCTGGCGGCTGTCGGCCTCGCCCCTCTGCCGCGAGCTGCTCTGCGCGCCGGGCAATGGCGGCATCGGCCGGGTCGCCGAGTGCGTGCCGGTCGCCGCCGAGGACCTCGACGGGCTGGTCAGGCTGGCGCAGGAGCGCGCCGTCGACCTGGTGGTGGTCGGGCCGGAGGCGCCGCTGGTCGGCGGGCTTGTCGACCGGCTGCAGGATGCGGGGATTCGCGCCTTCGGGCCGACCGCCCTGGCGGCGGAAATCGAAGGCTCGAAGGTCTTCGCCAAGGGCCTGATGCAGCGCTACGGCATCCCCACCGCACGCTGGGAGCGCTTCTTCGACGCGGCGGAGGCGAAAGCCTATGCCGCCGACCTCGGCCCGCCCCTGGTGGTCAAGGCCGATGGGCTGGCCGCCGGCAAGGGCGTGGTCGTCGCCCAGAGCCTTGAGGAGGCGAATGCCGCGATCGACGCCATGCTGGTCGCCCGCCGCTTCGGCGAGGCCGGAGCGGAGATCCTGATCGAGGAATGCCTGACCGGCCGCGAGGTCAGCCTGTTCGCGCTGACCGACGGCTCGCACATGCTGCCGCTGCCCAGCGCCCATGACTATAAGCGCGCCCAGGACGGCGACGAAGGCCCCAATACCGGCGGCATGGGTGCGGTCTCGCCGACCCCCCGCCTCACCCCGCGGCTGGAGGCGCAGCTGCAGGAGGAGGTGCTGGCCGGCGCCGTCCAGGCGATGGCGGCGGAAGGCCGGCCCTATACCGGCGTGCTCTATGCCGGCGTGATCCTGACCGAGCAGGGCCCGAAGGTGCTGGAGTTCAACTGCCGCTTCGGCGACCCGGAATGCCAGGCGCTGCTGGCACGGCTGGATGTCGACCTGCTGCCCGCCCTGATGGCCTGCACCGACGGCACGCTCGGCCATATCGGGCTCGACTGGACCGGCGACAGCGCCGTGTGCGTCGTCATGGCCGCCGCCGGCTATCCCGGCGCCTATGAGACGGGCACCGTCATCCGCGGCGTGCCGGCCGCGGCGGCCGAGCCGGCGGTGCGCATCTTCCACGCCGGTACCGCGTTCCAGGATGAGACGCTGGTCGCCGAGGGTGGCCGGGTGCTCGGCATTACCGGCATCGGGCCGAGCATGGCCCATGCGGCGGCCAGCGCCTATCGCGCCGTCGCGGTCATCAACTGGCCCGAGGGCTACTGCCGAAAGGACATCGGCCGGCCCGACTGACGCCGGGCGCCTGCCTTGCTGCCCCTCCGGGCGCCGCGATGCGGGAGAAGGCCGGCGAGGGACCACAAACACGCCCTGGCCGGCTATTGATCCGGTTCAAAATCGGATTGACACGCAACAGTCGCGGTTCAATGATCGGCGAAGACTCGCCAGGAGGGACGGCGCGATGGTCGATCCGGAACCGGGACAGGCCCGACACATGGCCGGGCAGAAGCCGCGCAGCCTGCCCGGCAAGCTGATGTACGGCATCGATTACGGCCTGTCGAAGTTCGAGGCCTTCATCCTCGCCTATGGCGTCATCCTGATGTTCGTGAACACGGTCGCCAACGTGTTCGGCCGGATGGGCGGGCAGAGCCTGTATTTCACCGAGGAGATCAATCGCTTCCTGATCGTGCTGATCACCTTTGTCGGGCTGGGCTACGCCGCCCGGCGCGGCCGGCACATCCGCATGTCGGCGGTCTACGACCAGTTCGGCGACCGCGGCCGCAAGGCGCTGATGATCCTGATCTCAGCCTTCACTGCCGCGGTGATGTTCCTCCTCGCCTGGTATTCCTACGAATATGTCGAGCGGCTGGCCGGCCGCGGCCGGGTCACTCCGGCGCTGCAGATCCCGGTCTTCTGGACCTATCTCTGGGTCCCGATCGGTTTCGCCATCACCGGCATCCAGTATTTGTTCACCGTCATCAAGAACCTGGTCGAAGAGGACGTCTACATCTCCTATGAGGAGCGGGACGTCTATGACGAGACCGACTACAGCAATCCCGCGACCTGAGGCCTGAGGAGGCTTTCGAGATGGCAACCACCCTCCTCGCCGTGATGGTCGTACTGCTGCTGCTCGGCTTTCCGATGATGATCCCGCTGTTGACGGCGGTGCTGGTGGCGTTCTTCTTCTTCCTCGGCATGCCCGGCACCCAGATCATCCAGCAGATGATCGGCGGCATCCAGCCTTCCGCCCTGATCGCCGTGCCGATGTTCATCTTCGCCGCCGACATCGTCACCAAGGGCCATGCCGCCGAGCGGCTGCTCGACCTGGTGATGCGCTTTGTCGGCCATGTCCGGGGCGGGCTGGCGATTACCGCGGCGGCCAGCTGCACGCTCTTCGGCGCCGTGTCGGGCTCGACCCAGGCGACGGTGGTGGCGATCGGCGGGCCGCTCCGGCCGAAAATGCTGGAGAACGGCTACAAGGACAATTTCGTCATCGCGCTCACCATCAACGCCAGCGACATCGCCCTGCTGATCCCGCCGTCGATCGGCATGATCATTTTCGGCGTGGTCGGCGGCGCCTCGATCGGCGAGCTGTTCATCGCCGGCATCGGCCCGGGTCTGCTGATCCTGCTGATGTTCGCCACCTATTGCTACATCAAGGCCATCATCGACAAGACGCCGACCCAGCCCAAGGCCACATGGCCGGAGCGCTGGCGGGCGAGCAAGCGGGCGCTGCTGCCGCTCGGCTTTCCGGTGATCATCATCGGCGGCATCTATACCGGCTGGTTCAGCCCGACCGAGGCGGCGGCGATCTCGGTGCTCTACGCGCTGTTCCTGGAGGTGGTGCTGTTCCGCTCGGTCAAGCTGAGCGAGATCCCCGACGTGGCGCTGTCGACCGGGCTGATCACCGCCGTCGTCTTCGTCCTGGTCGGTGCCGGGGCGGCGTTCTCCTGGACCATTTCCTTCGCCCAGATCCCGCAGGCGATCCTGGGCGGGCTGGGCCTGGCGGAGGCGAGCCCGACCATGCTGCTGGTGGCGATCTCGATCGCCTTCTTCATCGGCTGCATGTTCGTCGACCCGATCGTGGTGATCCTGGTCTTCACGCCGATCTTCAAGCCGTTCTACGAGGCCGCCGGCATCGATCCCGTCCTGGTCGGCGTCATCGTCACGCTGCAGGCGGCAATCGGCTCGGCCACCCCGCCCTTCGGCTGCGACATCTTTACGGCGATCGCGGTGTTCCGGCGGCCCTATCTGGAAATCATCAAGGGCACGCCGCCCTTCATCGTCATGCTGCTGATCGCCTCGGTGCTGCTGATCCTTTACCCGCCGATCGCCCTGTTCCTGCGCGATCTGGCCTTCGGCTACTAGGCCGAACCGGGAAACCCCGGCCGCGCAAGAGCCGGGGCACTGTTCTAGGGAGTTGGGTGGATGTTCGAGAGACTGGTCGTGGGGGTCGACGGCTCCGACCATTCCTACAAGGCGGTGAAATACGCCTGCGATATTGCCAATCTGGCCGGCTCGCGGATTCTGCTGGTCTGCGTCTACCGGCCGATCCGCATGCCCGACAGCACGCATTCCATGGTGCGCCCGCAGCTGCATCCCGAGCCGGCCGACACCGGCATGCACGCCATGGCCAAGGAGGTGGTCGAGGGTGCGGCCCGCTTCGCCCGCGAGCAGGGCATCGATGCGGAGAAGGTCGAGACTTATGTGCGGCACGGGCCGACCGCCCGGACGCTGGCCGGCTTCGCCGCCCAGCACAATGCCAATGCCATTCTGGTCGGCGGCCGCGGCCTGGGCGACATTTCGGCTTTCATGCTGGGCAGCGTCTCGCACAAGCTGGCAACCATCGCCGAGTGCTCGGTCATTCTTGTCAAATAGGTGAAGACAATGTCAGCCGACGTCGCCGCTGCGGATCCGTTGGCCGCCCGGGCAGAGCGTCGCGTGATCCCCGCGGTGCCCGATTGGGGCTGGGCCGAAGCCCGCTTCGGCCTGGTTCTGCTGTCCACCGATCTGGCGACCGAACCGGCCTTCCGGGCCATGGCCCCGGAGGCGGTCGTCTGGATGACCAGCCGCCTGGCCAACCAGGAAACCTGCACCAACGCCAATCTGGCCGGTCTGGCCGGGGCGCTGCCGGCCGCCGTCCGGCTGCTGCCGGGCAATGTCGAGCTGCCGGTCATCGCCTTTTCCTGCACCTCCGGCGTCGTGGCGATGGGCGAGCAGGCGGTCTCCGGGCTGATGCGCAGCGCCCGCCCGGGCGTCGCCTGGACCGCGCCGATCCTGGCCGCCCGCGCCGCCTTTGCCCGGCTGAAGGTCCGCCGTATCGGCCTTCTCACCCCCTATATCGAAGAGGTCGACCGGGCCGTGGCGGCCTGGCTGGCGGCGCGCGGCGTAGCGGTGCCCATGCTGGCCTCCTTCGACCTCTTGACCGATCCCGAGATGACCGCCGTGCCGCCCGAGGCGATCGCCCGGGCCGCCCTGGACCTCGACCGGCCGGACCTCGACGCGATTTTCATCTCCTGCACCTCGCTCAGGACCTGGCCGATGATCCAGGCGGTCGAGGACCGGCTCGGCAAGCCGGTGGTCACCAGCCACCAGGCCCTGCTCTGGCATGCGTTGCGGCTCGCCGGCTGGCAGAAGCCGATCGCCGGCTTCGGTCGGTTGCTGACCCTGGATGGCGGCGCCGATGTCTGAGCCCGCCCTGACCCTGCAGGACATCTATCGGGCCCGCGCCGCGATTGCCGGCAGCATCCGCCGCACGCCGACCGTCGCCTCGCCGACGCTCTCGGCGATCACCGGCGTGCCGGTCTACCTGAAGCTCGAGCAGCTGCAGGAGACCGGCGCCTTCAAGCTGCGCGGCGCCCTCAACCGCCTGGCGGCGCTGTCGCCGGAGGAGCAGGCGCGCGGCGTCGTCACCATGTCGACCGGCAATCACGGCCGCGGCGTCGCCACGGCCGCCCGCAAGCTCGGCGCCCGCGCGGTGATCTGCATGTCGCGCCTGGTGCCGGCCAACAAGGTCGAGGCGATCCGCGCCCTGGGCGCCGATATCCGCATCGTCGGCGACAGCCAGGACGAGGCGGAGGTCGAGGCCAGGCGCCTGGTCGCCGATGAAGGCCTGGTCATGGTCTCGCCCTTCGACGACACCCATATCGTCGCCGGCCAGGGCACCATCGGCCTGGAGATTCTTGAGGATTTGCCGGAGGTCGGCACCGTGCTGGTCCCGGTCTCCGGCGGCGGACTGGCCGGCGGCATCGCGCTCGCGGTCAAGACTGCCGCCCCGCGGGTGCGGGTCGTCGGCATCTCCATGGACCGCGGCGCAGCGATGTACGAGAGCCTGAAGGCCGGGCACCCGGTCGCCGTCACCGAAGTGGAGAGCCTGGCCGACAGCCTGGGCGGCGGCATCGGCCTCGACAACCGCCTCACCTTCGCCCTCATGCGCGACCTGCTCGACGACCTGATCCTGGTGAGCGAGGACGAGATCGCCGCCGCCATGCGCCACGCCTATTGGGCCGAGCAGCAGATCGTCGAGGGGGGCGGGGCCGTCGGCATCGCCGTGCTGCGCGGCGGCAGGGCCGGCCGGCTGCCGGGGCCGGTGCTCTGCCTGCTGTCGGGCCGCAATGTCGACATGGCGCGGTTCACCGAGATCGTCGCAGCGGGGCCGGCCGCGGCACCGGCCGGGGAAGGGGAAAAGCGATGACCACCATCCGCATTCTCACCGAGACCGAACTGCGGTCCTGCGTGCCGCTCGACCTGGACGCGGTGGCGGTGGTCGAGGAAGCGTTCCTGACGCTGGCCGAGGGCCGGGTGACCATGCCGCCGATCCTGCGGCTCGACGTGCCCGAGCATAATGGCGAGGTCGACGTCAAGACCGCCTATGTCCCCGGCCTGGACGGCTTCGCCATCAAGATCAGCCCCGGCTTTTTCAGCAATCCGCAGCTCGGCCTGCCCAGCGTCAACGGGCTGATGGTGGTGTTCAGCTCGCAGACCGGCCTGGCACAGGCGCTGCTGCTCGACAATGGCTACCTGACCGACGTGCGCACCGCGGCGGCCGGCGCTGTCGCCGCCAAATACCTGGCACCGCAGCGGGTCCGGGTCGCCGGGGTGATCGGTGCCGGGGTGCAGGCGCGCCTGCAGCTGCAGGCCCTGACTTTGGTGCGGCCGGTCGAAGCGGTGCGCGTCTGGGCCCGTGACCCCGAACGGGCGCAGGTCTGCGCCGCCGACCTTGCCGCCGGGCTCGGCCTGCCTGCCCGGGCCATGGCCTCGGCGGAAGAGCTGGTGCGGGAGAGCGACATCGTCGTCACCGCCACGGCTGCGCACGAGCCGGTGCTGCAGGCCGGCTGGCTGCACCCGGGCCTGCACATCACCGCCATGGGCTCCGACGCCGAGCACAAGAACGAGCTGGCGCCGGCGGTATTGATGCGCGCCGACCTCTATGCCTGCGACAGCCGGGTGCAGGCCGCCCGGCTCGGCGAGCTGCACCACGCCATCGCGGCCGGGCTGATCGCCGCCGATGCCGACATCGCCGAGTTGGGCGCCGTCGCCGCCGGCACCCGCCCGGGCCGCCAGGGCGAGCATCAGGTGACGGTCTGCGACCTGACCGGCACCGGCGTCCAGGACACCGCCATCGCCCTGCATGCGCTCCGCAACGCCTCGGAGCGCGGGCTCGGCACCACCATCGAGACGTAACCGCACATTCCAACCAGAAAGGCGCCCGCCGCCGTGCCGGACATCGCCCCGCAGCCGCAGCCTCCCGCTTTCCCGCCGGCCGAATACGAGGCCCGCATCGCCCGCACCCGCGCCCGCATGGAGGAGCGCGGGATCGAGGTGCTGCTGGTCACCGACCCGGCCAATATGAACTACCTGACCGGCTATGACGGCTGGTCCTTCTACGTGCCGCAGCTTGTGGCGGTGCCTCTGGATGCGCCGCCGGTCTGGATCGGCCGCGGCATCGACGCCAATGGCGCACGGGCGACGACCAGCCTCGCGGTCACCGATATCCACGGCTATGCCGACGACGTGCTGCACTGGCCCGGCCGCCACCCGATGGACGCGGTGGCCGAGGTTCTGCGCGGCCGCGGCTGGGGCGCCCGCACCTTCGGGCTGGAGATGGACAGCTATTACCTGTCGCCGCGCGGCTTTGCCGCCCTGCAGGCCGGGCTGCCCGATGCCCGCTTCGCGGATGGCGACCTGCTGGTCAACTGGGTGCGGGCGATCAAATCGCCGGCCGAGATCGCCATGATGGACCGGGCCGCCCGCATCCTCGAAGCGGTGATGGCGACGGCGATCGAGGCGGTGGCGCCGGGCGTCCGGCAATGCGATGCGGTGGCGGCCATCGCCGCGGCCCAAGTGCGGGGCACCGGCGATTTCGGCGGCGACTATCCCTCGATCGTGCCGATGCTGCCGAGCGGTCCGGGGACCTCGACGCCGCATCTCACCTGGAGCGACGCGCCCTTCAAGACCGGCGAGGCGACGATCATGGAGCTGGCCGGCTGCCATCGCCGCTATCATTGCCCGATGGCCCGCACCGTCTTCCTCGGCACGCCGCCGCCGCGCCTCGCCGACGCCGCCGCGGTCGTTGTGGAGGGGCTGAACGCCGCGCTCGATGCCGCGAAGCCCGGCGTCACCTGCGAAGAGGTCGAAGGCGCCTGGCGCCGGACCATTGCCAAGAGCGGCCTGGTCAAGGAGTCCCGCATCGGCTATTCGACCGGGCTCAACTACCCGCCCGACTGGGGCGAGCACACCATGAGCCTGCGACCCGGCGACAGGTCCGTCCTGCAGGCCGACATGACCTTCCACTGCATCCCGGGCATCTGGATGGACGATTGGGGCATCGAGATCAGCGAGTGCTTCCACGTCACCGAACAGGGCGCCCGCCCCTTCGCATCCGTCGAGCGCGGCCTGATCGTCAAACCGTAGTCGCCAAGGCTCCGGAGCGGCGGCATCCCTGCCGCCGCAGTCGGCCGGCAGCCGATCCTCCGAAGCGCCTCGCCATGGCGCGCTGGCATTCCGGGAACCGGGAGAACGTCCGTGCGTTGAGCAGGGGTTTGTTTCCCTGTCGATCGAGGCACGCTCCCATGAACGACCCCTTCCCGCCGCAAAAGCAGTCCCAGCCGGGCCGCGAGCATCTGATGACGCCGCCGCCCGAGGTGATCCGCGCCGACTATCGCGGCACCGGCAAGCTCGACGGCAAGGTCGCGGTGATCACCGGCGGCGACAGCGGCATCGGCCGCTCGGCGGCCGTCCATTTCGCCCGCGAGGGTGCGCGCGTCGTCATCGCCTATCTGGAAGAGCAGCGCGATGCCGAGGAGACCCGGGAGATGGTCGAGGCCGAGGGCCGGGACTGCGCTCTCTTCGCTGGCGATCTCGGCGATCCGGGCTGCGCGGCCGGGCTGGCCGAGGCGGCGATCGAGGCCTTCGGGACCATCGACATTCTGGTCAACAATGCCGCCGAGCAGCATTTTGTCGACAGCCTGGAAGAGGTGACGCCGGAGCATTGGGAACGGACCTTCCGCACCAACATCCACGCCTGCTTCTATCTGACCCGGGCGGCGCTGCCGCATCTCGGCCAGGGTGCCAGCATCATCAATACCACCTCGGTCAACGCCTATAAGGGCAATCCCTCGCTGATCGCCTATTCGTCGACCAAGGGTGCCATCGTCAGCTTCACCCGCTCGATCGCCACCTCGCTGGCGCCGCGCGGCATTCGGGTGAACGGCGTGGCGCCCGGCCCGGTCTGGACGCCGCTGATCCCCGCCACCGCGGATGAGAGCGGCATTCCCAGCTTCGGCGAGTCCACACCCCTCGGCCGGGCCGGCCAGCCCTCCGATTGCGGCCCGGCCTATGTCTTCCTGGCCAGCGAGGACGGCCGCTACATCACCGGGCAGGTCATCCACCCGAATGGCGGCTATATCGTCAACGGGTGACCCGGAGCGCCGCCCGGCACGAGGGGCGGGCATGCGGGCGGCCAAACGGGCGGCCAGGCGCCAGCGACACCGCGGGGGAGGACGGCTTGCTTTGCCAGATGGCATGCATTAGTTTGCCATATGGCAACAACCGACGAGACGCGATAATGCAAGCCGTGGAGACGATGCCGGAGACGAGCGCGGGAGAGATGGTGCCGGTCGCGCTGACCGCCTATCGCCGGCTGGTCGCGCAATGGGGCCTGGGCAATGAGGCGGCGGCGGCGCTGGCCGACGTCTCCGAGCGCACCTGGGCGCGGATGAAGCGGCCGGGCTGGTCCGGCCGCATTTCGCAGGACCAGCTGCTGCGCTTCAGCGCCCTGATCGGCCTCTACAAGGGCCTGCACCTGTATTTCTCCGACGCGCTGGCCGACCGCTGGCCGACCCTGCCCAATACCGGGCCGCTTTTTCAGGGTGCCACGCCGGTCGCCACTATGACAGCCGGGGGGCTGCCGGCGATCCTGCAGGTGCGGGATTACGTCGATGCGCTCCGGGGCGGCGTTTGAGCTTTGCGATCACAGAACTTGCCGAAAAGGCCGCCGTCCGCCTGCTGCCGACGGCCTATTTCAAGCCGCCGGTGCTGCAGCCGCTGGTCGAGCGCGAGGCGGACCTCGACATCCTCGCCGCCGTCGAAGGCCTGACCAACCGCCGCCGCATCGCCGAGGCACAGGGGCTGGCCGACCTCGACCCGCGCGAACTCGCCTTCCGGGCCCGCGCCGAGGGCCTGCAGAACTGGGGCCACAGCCATGTCAACGCGGCCTTCGTCTATACCCGGCCGGACGGTAGCCGCTTCAATGACGGCGATCGCGGCGCCTGGTACTGCGCCTTCGACGAGCTGACGGCGATCGAGGAGGTGGCCTTCCACCGCACCCGCGAACTCGGCTTTGTCGGCGTCTATGAGGACGCAATGCCCTATCAGGCGCTGCTGGCCGATTTCATCGGCCGCTTTCCGGATCTGCGTGGCGTCGCGCCGGTGCCGGCCTGCCTCGATCCCGACGTCGCGGCCGGCTATCCGGCCGGCCAGGCCTTCGCAAAGCGCCTGCGGGGCGAGGGCTGGCGCGGTCTGGTCTATCCCTCGGTGCGCCGGCCGGGCGGCACCTGCCTCGCCGCCTTCGACCCGCAGATCATCCAGAACGTCCGGCCCGGCGCCAAATGGCTGCTCCGCTGGACCGGCACCCCGCACTTCACCGTCACCGCCAATCCGCCGTAGCGATTACTCCCGGCCTTTGGGACGCAGGGTGGGGAAGGCGATGACGTCGCGGATCGACGGGCTGTCGGTGAGCAGCATGGCCAGCCGGTCGATACCCATGCCCATGCCGCCGGTCGGCGGCAGGCCGTAGCCGAGCGCCGTGACATAGTCGATATCCATCATCTGCGCCTCGGCATCGCCGGCCTCGCGCGCCTTCACCTGGCCGGCAAACCGCTCATACTGGTCGAGCGGGTCCGTCAGCTCGGAAAAGGCGTTGGCCACTTCCCAGCCATTGACGAAGGTCTCGAAGCGCTCGGTCAGCCGCGGGTCGGTGCGGTCGGCCTTGGCCAGCGGCGAGATATCGCGCGGGAAGCCGGTGACATGGATGGGCTGGAGGAGCCCGGGCTCGACGCAATGGGCGAAGGCCTCCTCCAGCGCCGCGCCCCAGCTCTCCTTGCCGGTCACCGCGGCACCGAGATCGGCCGCCGCGGCCCGCGCCGCCTCCGGCGTTTCAAGCGCCAGGAAGTCGATGCCCGTCGCCTCGCGCACCAGCTCGGCCATGCTCTTGCGCGGATAGGGGCCGGCAAATTCAAGGGTGTTGTCGCCATAGGTCACGGCCGAGCCGCCGGTCGCGGCGACCGCCGCCCGGCTCATCAGCGCCTCCACCACCTCCATCATGTCGTGATAGTCGGCATAGGCCTGATAGAGCTCGAGCATGGTGAATTCGGGGTTGTGACGCGGCGACAGCCCCTCATTGCGGAAATTCCGGTTGATCTCGAAGACCCGCTCCGACAGCCCGCCGGCCACCAGGCGCTTGAGATAGAGCTCCGGCGCGATACGCAGGAAGAGGTCCATGTCGAGCGTGTTGTGGTGAGTGACGAAGGGCCGGGCCGAGGCGCCGCCGAGGATCGGGTGCAGCATCGGCGTCTCGACTTCCAGGAATTCGCGCTCCAGCAAGGTCTGGCGGATCTCGGTGATGATGCGGCTGCGGGTGCGCAGGGTCTGCCGGCTCGCCTCGTTCATGATCAGGTCGAGATAGCGCTGCCGGTAGCGCGCCTCCAGGTCGGTCAGGCCGTGATACTTTTCCGGCAGGGGAAGGAGCGCCTTGGCCAGCAGCGTCAGGGTTCGCGCATTGATCGTCAGCTCGCCGCGCTTGGTCCGCCGCACCACCCCCTCGACGCCGAGCAGGTCGCCGAGGTCGAGCCAGCGCAGCTTGCCCTGCTCGCCCTCCGCCAGCGTGTCGGCATGGCTGAAGACCTGGATCTTGCCGGTCGTGTCGTGGAGGTCGATGAACATGCCGTTGTTGCGCATCGCCCGGATGCGCCCGGCCACCCGAACGACATCCTCGGTCACCGTGTCGTCCGACAGAGCGGCATAGCGGGCCTGCAGGGTCGCGGCGTCCGCGTCCTTGTCGAAGCGATAGGGATAGGGGTCGAGCCCGGCCTCCCGCGCGGCACGCAGCTTTTCCAGCCGCGGCGCGGTCAGGTCGGTGTCGAACAGGGCCGGCAGGTTGGCCTGCGGATCGTGGGCTGGGCGGTCCGTCATAGCGGGTCCGATCATGCTGGCGGGACGGAAAAACGGCCGCGCGGCCGGGCCGTCACTCTAAAGCCGTAAGGCCCCCGGTCAATCCGCAGATATGCCCGGGCACACGGCGTCGATTGATAAGTTCTTTACCTTCGCGGTTCTAAGGTTCATTCACAACTACGCCAGTTCCCAGAAACGCCAGACCGCAATGGCCGCCAGATGACCTATTCGCAGGCGAAAGATCCGGACACCGTTATGGTCGCGGCGACCGCTGTCGACAGCGATACCGTGCCGGAAGGCCGCAGCCTCGGCGAGCACGACGCGATCGATCGGCTGCCCTTGTCGATCATCCCGCTTGAAACCCCGGTGCTCAAGCGGGCGCGGCTGGTCAAGAACATGCAGCTGGAAGGCGTTGTCGAGGTCTTTCAGGGCGAAGGCATGGGCAGTGGCCAGCTGCATCCCGACCAGCTGATGAAATATTGCCAGTGGGAGGACCCGAAGAACCATCCCGACCTGCGGACGATCCGACGGCTTGCGGCTCTGAATTCGTATGACGTCTACAGCCTGCGCATCGAATTCCGCCGGCTGAAAATTCCAATCGACGATCACGCCGCGTTGCGCCTGTCGGATAGCAAGGTCGCCGACCTGACCCGCTATATGAAGACCTTCACCGAACCGCTGATCCAGCAGGTCTATGGCGGCAACAATTCCGAGGTCTACGACTTCGATCAGCTGATCTCGATGTTCAAGCGGCCCAACAAGGCCGAAGCCTTGCGCAATCTGCGCCGGATTGCCGAGAAGCTGCAGATCGAGCTGATCGAGGTGCCGCAGTTCCTGGAAGATTATGGCGACGTCTTCCTGTCGCTGGCCTATTACAAGGAGCACCTGGACGATTTGGTGCCGCGAATCTCCGCCTTCCTGGAGTCGACCACAGAGCTTCAGCGGAATTTCCAGCTGCGCAACGACCCGCGCTTCATGAACTCCTGCGAGTTCCTGGAGGAGCGGCTCAGCAACGTCATCACCTCGATCACCGGCCGGTTCGAGAGCTTCAACCGCCACACGGCCGACATGTGGTGCAATCTCACCGCCGAGAGCTTCCGCAAGGTCCGCAACCTGATCACCGCACACCATGTCACGGTCGGTGGCGTGCTCTGCGGCCTGTCGGTCAAGATGCGGCTCTGGGACGCCCGCTTCGGCCGCATGCGGGAGGGAGCGGCGGTGCTCAGCCGGGCCGAGTTCATTATGAGCGAGATGCGCCAGGGCATCGAAAAGATCGAGCAGATCGAAGCCTCGGCCCCGAAAATCTACGACTACAATTGACGGGCCAGGTCAGTCGGGCGCCGGCAGGGCCGGCTGCGGCGTGCGCGCCGGAGCCGTCTCAAGCCGGCTCTCCCGATGCGCAATGTAGACCGTGCTGGCGACGATCACCCCGGCGCCGACAAAGGTCCAGATATCCGGCATCTCGGCAAAGATGAAGAGGCCCAGCAGCGTCGCGAAGAGCAGCCGCGAATAGTCCAGCGGAGCGACGGCGGAGGCCTCGCCGACCCGGTAGCCCTGAACCAGGGCGGCCTGGGCGCCGACGCCGATCAGCCCCATGACTGCGGCAATCCCGATATCGGACAGGCTCGGCGCCTGCCAGACGACCATGGCCGGACCGACCGAGAACAGGGTCGACAGCATGGCGAAATAGAGCAGAACCGTCGTGTTGGTCTCGCTCTTCGGCATGCCCTTGATCAGCGCCAGCGCCGTGGCGATGAACAGCGCCTGGCCCAGGGCGACCAGCATGGCCGGGTCGAACTGGCCGGCGCCGGGGCGCAGGATGATCAGCACGCCGGCAAAACCGGCCAGGGTCGCGGTCCATCGCCGCCAGCGGACCGTCTCGCCCAGGAACAGGGCGGCGATGAGCACCAGGAACAGCGGCTTGGTGAATGTGATCGCCGTGGCGGTGGCCAGCGGCAGGTGGGAAATGGCGTAAAAGCCGCAGGACATCGCGGCAAACCCGGCCAACGCCCGCGCCAGGTGCATCGGCATGGCCGCGGTCCTCAGGCTGGCGAAGCCGCCGGACCGCAGGGCCCAGGGCACCATGATGAGCAGCCCGGCCAGGCAGCGGAAGAAGACGATCTGGAAACTGTCGAGGCTCTCGCTCAGCAGCTTGACCAGACTGCCCATCACTGAAAAGCCGGCGCAGGAAACCAGCACCCAGAAGCCGCCCATGATCGTCGGCGAGGCGGAGCGCCAGGGTCGCCACCAGGACAGGCCGTTGGATCCGGAATGGGACTCGGAATAGCCGGGCCGCTCCCCGGTCGGCGCGGCGGACGGGTGGGACGTTTTCATCTCATCGCTTTCGTGTCTCGTCCCTAAATATGGCCGGGGTGGTCCCGAACCAGAGGACCCGAAGAAACGCAGTTGTGAGAAACAGCCATGGAATTTCTGGTCATCGCCTATGACGGCAGCGACGCGCAGGCGCCGGCCCGCCGGCAGGCCGTGCGCGACGCCCATCTGGAGAATGCCCGGCGCCTCGCCACCGACGGCCATATCATCGAAGGCGGCGCCATCCTCGATGAGGACGGGACGATGATCGGTTCCGCGGTGATCGTCGACTTCCCCTCTCGGACCGCGCTCGACGACTGGCTGAAGAACGACCCCTATGTCACCGGGGATGTCTGGCGGACGGTGGAGGTGCGGCCGTTTCGCCGGGCGCCGCTGCATCCGTTGCGCCCGGCTCCGGCGGCGTCCTGACCAGCCAGGCAAAGGCCGCCGCCGCGCCCAGGGCCGAGACGCAGACCGCCATCGCCATGGGCAGCGCGGTCTCCTGCGTCAGCTGGCCGACGCCGATGCCGACGGCCGCCGCGACGCTCATCTGGATGAAGCCGAGCAGCGCCGAGGCGGTGCCGGCCAAAGTCGGGAACGGCCCGATGGCGCCGGCCAGCCCGTTCGGCAGGGTCAGCCCGGCACCGATCATGAAGACGAAGAACGGCCCGATCACGGCCGGAATGGAAAACAGTCCGGCCACGGCGCAGGCGCTCATCGCCAGGCCGCCGGCGACGGATACGGCGCTGCCGATGGCGATCATGCGGTCGATACCGAGGCGCAGGGTCAGCCGCCCGGCCAGCAGGCTGCCGATCATGAAGCCGACGACAATGACGGCAAAGGACAGGCCATAGGCCTGGGGCGTGATCCCGAGTCCATCGACGAGCACGAAGGACGATCCGGAGATGAACGAAAAGATGCCGGCAAAAATCAACGCCGTGACCAGCACGTAGCCCAGATAGGCGCGGTGGCGCAGCAGCATGCCGTAATTGCGCAGCAACTGCCCGACCTGCGTCGCCCCGGGATCGCGATGACGGTTGGTCTCGTGCAGCCGAAACCATGTGGCGATCAGGATCAGCACGCCGTACAGGGCCAGAACCCAGAAATTGAAGCGCCAGCCGAGCCAGGCCGTCACCTGGCCGCCGATGATCGGGCCGATCGCCGGCGCCACCGCCATCGCAAGGCCGACATAGGCCAGCATTTTCGCGGCATGCTCGCGGCCGTAGACGTCGCGCACGACGGCGCGACCCAGCACCGGCCCGCAGCAGGCGCCGAGCGCCTGGACGAAGCGGAAGACAATCAGCGCCTCGATGGTCGGGGCGAGCGCACAGGCGACGCTGGCGACGAGGAACAGGGCAATGCCCGCCAGGATCACCGGCCGCCGGCCGAAGCGGTCGCTCAAGGGCCCATAGGCCAGCATCCCGACGGCGAAGCCGACCATGAACACGCTGAGCGTCAGCTGGCCGGTGCCGGGGTCGGCGCCCAGCGCCCGGGTCAGCAGCGGCAGCGACGGCAGATAGAGGTCGGTGGAGAGCGGCCCGAAGGCGACCAGCGCGGTGATCAGCACCGCGAAAAGCCGGGAATTCCCAGACGACATGAAGGCTCGCAACACAACGCGCCGGTCGCGACCGGCCATGACGAGCACATAGCGCGTTCGCGGCGTCCGGGAAACGGTGGGAATGTCAGGATACAAGGCGGCAGGCACGACCCGCGCGGGCCGTGCCTGCACGCCGGGTAACGCTCCGCTCTATAGCGGGTCGAGATCGGCACTCGCCGTCGGTTCGAAATCGAGGGCGCCTTGGGCGAGTTGCAGGGCTTCGACGGGGTAGAGGGGGCGGTTGAGGACGAGGGCGTCTTCGATGGTGCCGTCGAAGAAGTCCCGGAGATTGTCGACCTCTCCGGAATTGCGCCGGGCGGTGCTGGCGCCGAAGATCAGGCTTTCGGTATTGCCGGTCATGCCGGCGGCGAAGGCCGGGTCGCCGGAGAGGTCCTCGCTGTCCTGGTGCTCGCCGTTGATGTAGAGCGCGGCGGCGGCGGCGTCGAAGCTGAAGGCGAGGTGATAGGTCTCGCCCGGTTCGATGGGGACATCGCCGGCCTTGAGGACGACGCTGTCCCCGGTCGACTGGTAGCGGACCTGGACATGGCCGTTCTTGTCGATCCAGGCGGTGAGATGGCC
>JAAAOG010000123.1 GCA_009909005.1 Alphaproteobacteria bacterium
GCTCAGGAAGTTCGTCGCATTGCCCGGGCCGCCGCCGGTGACGACGAAGGGCTCGGTGAAGATCATGAAGCTGTCCATGAAGCGCAGCAGCACCGCGATGGTCAGCACCGGCCGCAGCTTCGGCAGCTGGATGTGGCGGAAGATCGCCCAGTTGGAGGCGCCGTCGATGCGGGCGGCCTGGTAAAAGGCGTCGGGAATGGCGCGCAGGCCCGAATAGCAGAGCAGGGCGACCAGCGGCGTCCAGTGCCAGACGTCCATGACCACGACGGTGATCCAGGCGTGCAGCGGATCTTCGGTGTAGTTGAACTCGATGCCGACATTGCTGAGGACATTGCCGAGCAGGCCGATATCGACCCGGGCGAAGAGCTGCCAGATCGTGCCGACCACGTTGAAGGGCACCAGCAGGGGCAAGGCGAGCAGCACCAGCGAGGCCGAGACGCCCCAGCCGCGGGCCGGCAGCATCAGGGCGACCGCAATGCCGAGCGGGATCTGGATGGCCAGGATAAGCCCGGAGAACAGCAGCTGGCGGGCGAAGGCATCGTGCAGGCGCTCGTCGCGCAGCACCTCGCGGAACCACTCGTCGCCGACCCAGATCCACACCCCGCCGCCGAAGCTGTCCTGCACGGAGTAGTTCACCACCGCCATCAGCGGGATGACGGCGCTGAAGGCGACGATGACGAACACCGGCACCACCAGCAGCCAAGCCTTGTTGTTGTACGTCTTTTCCATTGGCGGTCGGTCCGGGCTTCGGTCTGGGGGCTCGGGCGGGGCGTACGCTCAGAACACCAGACGGTCGTCGGCGTAGAGCCGCGTCCATTCGGGCGGGAAGCGCAGATGCGCGCGGTCGGCCGGAACCGGCATGTCCTCCGGCACCTTGACGGTCAGGCCGTGGTCGCCGAGGCGCACCTGCACCAGCTGGTAATTGCCGAGATCCTCGACCTCGGCGATGCTCACCGGGATGGTCTCCGGCGACTGGCGGTCGTACAGCTCCAGGAATTGCGGGCGTATGCCGAGCTGCAGGGCATCCGGTGCCGTACTCGGCGGGATCCGCCCCGGCACCCCCGGCGGCAGGCAGACGGGCGTCTCGCCGATCAGCGCCACGCCGCCCTGCACCCGGCAGGGCAGCAGGTTCATGCCCGGCGAGCCGATGAAGAAGGCGACGAAGGTGTGCTGCGGCGTCTCGAACAGCTCCTGCGGCGTGCCGACCTGCAGCACCTCGCCGTCCAGCATGACCACGACCTTGTCGGCGAAGGTCAGGGCCTCGTTCTGGTCGTGGGTGACGTACACCATGGTCGGCGCCAGCTCCTCATGGATGCGCTTCAGCTGCCGGCGCAGGTGCCATTTCAGGTGCGGGTCGATGACGGTGAGCGGTTCGTCGAAGAGGATGGCGGCGACGTCGTCGCGCACCAGGCCGCGGCCCAGCGAGATCTTCTGCTTGGCATCGGCGCTCAGGCCCCGGGCCCGGCGGTTGAGCGAGTCGGAGAGCTCGAGCATCTCCGCCACCTGGCCGACACGGGCGCGAATCTGCGGCTCCGGGACCCGGCGGTTGCGCAGAGGAAAGGCCAGGTTCTCGGCGACCGTCATGGTGTCGTAGATCACCGGGAACTGGAACACCTGGGCGATATTGCGCCGCTGCGTCGCCAGGTCGGTGACGTCCTCCTCATCGAACAGTACCCGGCCTTCGGTCGGCCGGATCAGCCCGGAAATGACGTTGAGCAGGGTGGTCTTGCCGCAGCCCGAGGGGCCGAGCAGGGCATAGGCGCCGCCTTCTTCCCAGACATGGTCGAGCTGCCTCAGGGCATAGTCCTGCGGCGCTGCCGGCGCGGCGATGTAGGAATGGGCGATGCGGTCGAGATGGATGCGGGCCATGGCCGGTCTGTCCCTCGCTCAGGCCGCCGCAGCGCCGCGGGGGTCGCCCGGCGCCGCCGCCAGCGTGCCGTCCTCGGCGAAGGCGAAGAGGCGGGCCGGGTTGAGATACACCGCCATGCTGCCTCCCAGGCGGAAGCCGTGGACGCCCTCCTCCTGCACGACCAGCCGGACATCGCCGCGGCGGACATGGATGAAGGTCTCCGAGCCGCTGATCTCGGCCAGCTGCACCTCGGCCTCGATCTTCAGATCGTCGGGCCCGGTGGGGGCGACGAACAGGTGATGCGCGCGGACGCCGAAGGCGTACGCCCCGGGCGCCAGGGCGGCGAGGTGGCCGGCCGCCGGCACCGCGACATCGCCGGCCAGCACCAGCCTGCCGTCCTCCATCCGGCCGGGGATGACATTCATCGGCGGGTCGCTGAACACCGCGCCGACCCGGGTCGTCGCCGGGTTGCGGTAGACCTGGTTCGTCGGCCCGCTCTGCAGCACCCGTCCGGCATCGACGATCACGGTGGTGCCGCCCATCAGCAGTGCCTCCTGCGGCTCGGTGGTGGCGTAGACCACGGTCGCCGTGCGCCGCTCGAAAATCTGGCGCAGCTCGGCCCGCAACTCTTCCCGCAGCTTGTAGTCGAGATTGACCAGCGGCTCGTCGAGCAGCAGCAGGTCGGCCTCCTTGACGAGGGCGCGGGCGAGCGCGGTGCGCTGCTGCTGGCCGCCGCTCAGCTGGCCGGGCAGACGATCCAGGAAGGACTCGATATGCAGCAGGGCGGCGGTCGCGCGCACCTTGTCGTCGATGGTGCGGCGGTCGAGACCCTTGCGCCGCAGCGGCGCGGCGATGTTCTCGTAAACGGTGAAGGCCGGGTAGTTGATGAACTGCTGATAGACCATGGCGACATTGCGCCGGTGCAGCGGGAAGCCGGTGACGTCGGCGCCGTCGACCAGGATGCGGCCATGGCGCGGCCGGTCGAGCCCGGCCAGCATGCGGATCAGCGAGGTCTTGCCGGCCAGCGTCGGCCCCAGCAGCACGTTGACGGCGGCCGGTTCCAGCGACAGGGAGACGTCGTAGAGATGCGTCTCGCCGCCGACCACCTTGGTGACGCTGTCGAGCGCGACGGTCATAACACCGCGGGGGCATGCCGGTGGAATTGCCGGCCGCATCCGCCGCAGTGCGGCAGGGTCAGCCAGGCGCACAGGGTCGTCACGGTTTCCTCCCGACCTTCGGTCCCGGGCCTTGTCGGCAATTCTGGGCAGAGGCGCCGGCCCGGTCGACTTTTGCCCGCCATCATGCCTGGAAAGCCGCCGATATAAAACGCCTGAAACATCTTTTTCATGCGGCACAAGGCCGTCAGGCGATCACGAGATCGAGGGGATGGCGGGAGAGCACCTCGGGTCCGGCCTCGGTGACCAGTACGGTCTGGCCGGGGCACATAGCGGTACCGCTGTCGCTGTCCATCAGGATCATGTGCAGGAAGATGACCATGCCCGGCGTCGCCGGCTCCGGATTGCCGGCGTAGAGCATCGGCCAGTCCATCCAGTTGGGCGGGAAGGTGGCGCCGAGGCTGTAGCCGGTCGCGTTCAAACGGTGCGGCTTCAGGCCGGCGTCGTCGCAGGTCCGGGCATAGGCGTCGAAGACATGGCCGAGCGGCCGGCCGGGCCGCAGCGCCTCCAGGCAGGCGGCCATGGCGGCGGTGGCGACGGCGTGGAGCTCGCGATGGCGGGGCGTGGCCGTCCCGATGCAGAGCGTCCGCATCATCGCCGCGTGGTAATGCCGGTAGACGCCGGCCCATTCCAGGGTCAGCTGGTCTTGCGCCGCCAGCTGCCGGCGTCCGGCAAAATAGCGGCAGAGCAGGGCGTCCGGCCCGGAGCCGACGATGAACGGATTGCCGGAATAGTCGCCGTCGCCGCGGAACACGGCCGCCTGCATGGCCGCGAGAATGTCGCCGTCGAAGGCGCCGGGCCCGGCCAGCCGCAGCGCTTCGTCAAGCGCGTCATCGGCCAGCGCCGCGGCGCGGCGG
Organism: Alphaproteobacteria bacterium; assembly: GCA_009909005.1. Lineage (GTDB taxonomy): Bacteria > Pseudomonadota > Alphaproteobacteria > DSM-16000 > Inquilinaceae > JAAAOG01. The sequence goes on from JAAAOG010000123.1 coordinate 3,882, forward strand.
ACACAGGCGATCTCGGCCGGGCTCTTTACGGCGCGCAGCCGGCTGACGACGTCCGATGCGTCGACAAGCGTACAGAATCCCTCAAGCGCCGCATCCAGCCTCTTGCCGAGGGCGGCGGTCAGGCCATAGGCGTCGTACTCCACCCCGAGCCGGCCGCCGCGATGGCCGAATTCGGCCAGCATGGCCCGCAGCTGGCGGGCCGGGTCGGCCTCCGGCCCATCCACCCAGATCCGGATGTCGTCGATGACGGAGGTATGGCGGGCCTGGCGGAGGTCGGGTGCGCGGGTCAGCAGGGCAAGCCGGCCATCCGCACCGAGATACAGACACTGGAAGAAGACATATCCGAATGTGTCGAAGCCGGTGAGATAGTACAGGCTCTCCTGGCGGAAAAGCAGCAGCCCGTCGAACCCCGCTGCCTGCATGGCCGCCCGGCTGCGGGCCTGCCGCCCGGCGAACTCCTCAGCCGAAAAATGCCGTGCCATACCGGCGCCTCCTGTCCACAACGCTTGGAACTCGTGAGGTCAGTATATACAGTATTTTAGATCGAGACGGTTCTACATAGCATCGAATGCGCAGGTCGAGCATCCGCCGGGTTCATCGCGGAGAAACCGCAAGGCCGTTCGACAGGCGTCCCATGACGTGCTTGACTCATGGTGAGAGTCGGGGATTTTTTGGCCGGCAGCCGCATTCTGCGGCGCCGCCTTCCGGAAGCAGGCATTCATGACCAATCGGGATCGACCCGGACCGAATGGCGGGGCCCGCGACACGGGTGCGCCGACCCGTGGGCAGAGCGTTGGTCCTAACGACCGGCCGGACGACGATGACGCGACGCGCATTGCCGAGGGGCCGGAGCACACGCTGCCGCCCGGCACGCTGCTCAGCTACACCTACCAGATCGAGCATTTCATCGCGAAAGGCGGCATGGGCGAGGTCTACCGCGCCCGGCATGTCGATCTCGGCACCCGTCACGCCATCAAGATCATCCAGACCCAGTTCGCCCAGGACGCCAAGATCGTCGGGCTGTTCCGGCGCGAGGCGGCGATCCTGCGCACCATCCGCGACGATGCGATCGTCGGCTATGACGGCGTGTTTCGCGACGAGCGCGGCCGGCTGTTCCTCAGCATGGAGTTCGTCGACGGCCCCTCGCTGAAGGACCTGCTGCGCGAGCGGCCCTTTACGGCGTCCGAAATCCGCCGGCTGCGCGACCGGCTGGCCAGCGGCCTCGCCGCGGCCCACGAGAAGGGCATCATTCACCGCGACCTGTCGCCGGACAATGTCATCCTGCCGGACGGCCTGATCGAGAACGCCAAGATCATCGATTTCGGCATCGCCAAGCTGGAAGACCCGGAGGTCTCGACGATCATCGGCGACAGTTTCGCCGGCAAGCTGTCCTACGCCTCGCCCGAGCAACTGGGCATGTATGGCGGCGAGATCGGCCCGCCTTCGGATATCTACAGCCTCGGGCTGATCCTCGCCGCCGCAGCCTCCGGCAAGCCGCTCGACATGGGCAAGACCACCAGCACGGTGGTGGAGGCCCGGCGCACCGTCCCGGACCTGAACGGCATCCCGGCGGAACTGCGCGACGAATTGTCGAAGATGCTGGCGCCGGAGCCCAAGGACCGGCCGCAGACCATGCGCGCCCTGATCGGCCTGGGCGAGCCGAAAGGGCGGGCGGCCGGAAGCCCGGCGGGGCGGCCGCGCGGCGGCATGCCGTGGGGTGCCGTGGGTGGCGGGCTGGCGGCGCTGGCGGCCGTCGCGGCCGGGGTCTACGTCTTCGTCGTCGACCCGTCGATCGTTCCCGGCCTCTCCGGCAATGGTAACGGCAATGGCGGGGTCGTCGAAGACGGCAATGGCGGGACCGGCGGAACCGGGGACGTGACGCCGCCCAACGGCTCGGATCGCCTGCCGCCGGAGCGCCTGCAGGCGATCCGCGCCGAAGCCGAACGCATCGTCGGCCGGTTCGACTGCGCCGATATCTCGATCGACGTCAACAATGACGGCCGCGTGGAGGCCTTCGGGTCGATCGGCACCCGCGCCGATCTGCGGTCCTTGCAGGAAGACCTGGCCGACATCCGGGATGTCTCAGCTGTTGAGGATGATGTGGCGATCGTGCCCTGTCCGGAGACCGACCGGGACCTCGCGGCGATCGAGCGGTCGGTCGGCCGGATCGTCGACAGCTATTCCTGTGCCGACGTTTCGGTCGACATCGGCGGTGACGGGCGGGTCTCCCTGTTCGGCACATTGGGCAATTCTTCGGATATCCGGTCGCTGACGGACCGGGTGGCGCGGCTCGACGGCGTGGCCGGCATCGACAACGCCCTGGCCGTCAGCCCCTGTCCGGTGGAGCGGCCGACGCGCGAGGCCGTGATGGCCGAGGTCCGCCGGACGATCGACGGGGCGGGCTGCGGCGATATTACCGCCTCGCTCGGCGACGATTATCGCCTGGCGGTCACCGGGACGGTGCCGCGACGGCAGGAGGCGGCGATGCTGCGCCGGGAGCTGGCCGACATTCGCGGCGTCGCGGCCGTCGATCCGACCCTCGCCGTCGGTCCCTGCGAGCCCGCCCCGGACGAGGTGCCCGACGACCCGGAGCTTGCCGCCCTGAGCGCGCGCATCGCCGACATCACGGCCTATTTCCGCTGCGCCGACATTTCGACGCGCGTGCAGGACGACGGCCGGGTGATCGTGGCCGGGCATGTCGGCAGCGACCGGGACGCCGAGGCCGTATACAACGAGATCCGGGCGCTGGAGGGGGTCACCGCCGTCGAGGGCAGTCTGGACGTCTATCTCTGGCCGTTTTGCGAGGTGGTATCCCTGGTCAACGAGCATACCTCGCTGACCCATGGCGGACCGGTCATCCTGCCCAATCATCCGGATGGGCAATATCGGGTCGGCGATGTGCTGATCGTCGAGGCGACGGCGAGCACGCGCTTCGACGGCTTTCTCTACGTCGAATACATCGACCGCTTCGACAATCAGGGCAATGTTGCGCACCTGATGCCCTCATCCGCCCGGCCGGACGCCACCGTGGTGGCCGGAGAAACCGTCAGGCTCGGCGTCAGGCCGGAGGAGGCCGAGCCGAATCAGTCGCCCTATATCATCGGAGAGCCGGTGGGCCGGAAAATGCTGCTGGCCATCTCGAGCCCGGAGCCGCTGTTCTCCGACGGGCGTCCGCCTTATGCCGAAGCGCGGCAATATCTCGACGCGCTATCCCAGGCCCTGCGTCGGGCCGAGCGCAATGGCAGTGGGGAGCCGCTGGCCACCTTCATGATGCTGGAAGTCGAGCCATAGACAAGCCGGTCGTCAGTTGGCCCGAAGATGGCGGGGGACATACAGGCCATCGCGCAGCTCGCTGAACATATCGCCGATCTGCGGATGGTTCACCGGGTCGCCCGTCTCGTCCGGCACCAGGTTCTGCTCCGACACATAGGCGATGTAGGTGGTCTCGGCGTTTTCGGCGAGCAGATGGTAGAAGGGCTGGTCCTTGCGGGGCCGCACCTCCTCCGGGATCGCCAGCCACCATTCCTCCGAATTGGCGAAAACCGGGTCGACGTCGAAGATCACGCCACGGAACGGGAAGAAGCGGTGGCGGACAATGCGGCCGATCTCGAACCTGGCGGTGCGGTCTGACATGGCGGGCAGCCCTACAGCACGTCGCGAGCAAAGATGGGCAGTGCCGGCCGGCGGCAGCATGCCATAGCTTTCGTTTAGTGTATTCGCCGGGCGTTGCAAGAGATATCGTGCCGCCGGTGTCGCGGCCGTCCCTTGCCGGCCGGCGGCGGCGGACCCAGGTCGCTTGTGGGCGGGGCAGGGGCAGGCGACGCACGAGGCCGGACCATGCTGAATGGCGAAACAGCCGGTCGGCGCCGCGAGGCGATGACGGAAAACGGCACCGGGACGCTCGGCACCTGTCCGATCTGCGGCCGGGACCTGGTCGCAGGACCCAGCATCGACCGGCATCATTGGGTACCCCGCACCGAAGGCGGCCGGGAGGCGGCGATCGTTCACAAGATCTGCCATCGCATGCTGCACCGGCTGGTCTCCGAGCGCGATCTGGCCACGACCTACAAGACGCCGGAGGCCATCGCCGCGCATCCCGATATTCGCGCCTTTGTCGCCTGGGTCAGGCGCAAGCCCGCCGACTTCATCGACTGGCCGCGCGCACCGGCCGGCAGCCGCAATCGCCGCCGCCCCGCCCGGCGCTGACCGCCAACCCCCGGAAACCGAGACCCGACCATGATTGATACGCCGACCCCGTCCGCTGCCGACCGCGGCAACCCCGACTCCGTCCTCGATGCGATTTTCGCCATGTTCCGCGATCGCGGCGCCGAACTCTATGGCGAGCGCGTCACCCAGCGCCAGCACGCGCTGCAGACGGCGATGGCGGCCGAGCGCGGTGCGGCGTCGGCTTCGCTGGTCGCGGCTGCTCTGCTCCACGATATCGGCCACATGGTCTCGGACCGGCAGGACGGCAGCCCGGACGACGACACCGACGACCGCCACGAAGATATCGGCGCCGCATGGCTGGCCCCGTATTTCCCGCCGGCCGTGACCGAACCGATCCGCCTGCATGTGGCGGCCAAGCGCTATCTCTGCGCGGTCGAGCCGGATTATGCCCGCGACCTGTCGCCGACCTCGGTACACAGCCTGCGCCTCCAGGGCGGGCCGATGTCGCCGGGCGAGGCCGAAGCCTTCGAAGCCGACCCCTACCACGCCGACGCGGTGCGGCTGCGGCGCTTCGACGAGGCGGCCAAGGTCCGGGGGCTGGAGACGCCGCCGCTCGAAGCCTATGCTGACCTGCTGCGGGCCGCGATGCATTGAGTGTGTCGCTCAGGTCAAATCCAGAGCCTTGAGGATGCTGGCGGTGACGAGCGATGTATCCCCCTTGACCTGGTCGTTCGGCCAAAGCGGGTTGAAAGTGATCGAATAGACCCAGTCCGGACCGAAACCCTTGGGTTTCTGGTTTTTCCGGATCTCATAGATTATTCTGGTCGCGACGTGCGTATTGGGTATGCAGGTGGCGCGAACGGATATGAAGAGTTTTTGGTTTCGACTCGTGACGATATCCTTGACGGCATCCTCGACACTGATCATCGCGCTGTTGCACTCGGAAAGCCCGGCGACAAGGTTCGCGTGCTGCTGCGGACTTCCGTTGATGCCGCCCATCGAATAAGCCACGAGATGCAGCCATTCGCACTCCCACTCGGCCTTGGCTTGGCTGCTGTCGGTATAAGTCAGGCCGTAATTGGCGGCGAGAATGGCATCGCGGGCGCTGCAGCCCATGACCTGGATCTGGCTCTCGCCGCCGCGTGTCTTGTCGGCTGCCGCCACCAGGGCCCACTCCTGAACCAGCTCTTTCGTGATTTCCTGCTCGGGTACGATCTTTAAGGTCCCGTTCATCGGATGCTTTGATGGGTTCGACGGTACCCCGACATCCGGCACCAGCGGCAATGGTGGACGCGGAACCAGCGCTGTTGTTTTATAGAATAGTTGGAAATCACCGCTGTAAGGCCCGATGTGGAAGTCATTACTTGAGTTTGGTGGCGGTGATGTCCCGGAGACCAGATTTTCAAAACCCTTGCCGCTCGGTTTGAAAGGAAGTGTATCCTGACCAATTTTCATGAAGGCGACCCGTTCTTCCGGCGTTTCTGCAAGCCCGCGATTGCGTTGTCCGTATTTTTTGATATGTTTCCGTCGGGCTTTCAACAGGTTTATCTCTGGCGTTCCTCTCAACAGTTTAATCCTCACTTTGATAAACTTTTCGAAATTGAAATTGTCTATAACATCATTGGGATGAACATGGAAATTCTTTATCAAACGTTTTTGCGTGTACTCCATAAGTTCCCGTTCATAGCGGCCCGGCCTGAGGAAATCCGGGTTGCGGGGATAGCTTTTGATAATTGCGACAATCCATCTTCCTTCTTGCATTGTCGGATGTCGGCCGAGCTTCTTTGTTCTTGGTCGTCTTGGCATGGGGATCCTCAACCTGAATCGGATATATACCGGGCTGCCGGATAGCAGCAATACGACATCATCATTATAACGTGCAGAAAATTCAGGCGAAGCTTTTTTCGTGCTCGTGTGACGTTGTGGAACGCAGGTCGCGGGCGGAGGTCCGCCACATTTGATTTTTTCGAACAGCCTGCCTCGTGGAACGGCCCCGATGCCGGGTCACGACCGGTCGACAGAATGACCGGAAATCGAATCACCCAGTCGCGGGTTCTCATTAAGCCCGAACTGTGCACCCTGATCGGCCCCGCGAATGGGGTCAGACGGTGCCGAGACGGGCTGCGGTCCGGCGCCCCTCGCCCGACATCGATCACCGGGCAAGGGGCCGGGTCCTCCGGGAGATCGATTACTCTTTCGACAGGGTATGGCAGTCGGCGACGCGGAACTCGGTACCGGGCTCGAGGTAGCAGAGTTCAAGCGTGTCTGCGCCGAGCGTGCCGATAAAAATGCCGTCCTCGTCGGCCAGGTAGACGGTTTCGCCGTCGCTCCGGAGCACACCGACGGCGTCTTCGCAGACATTGGTGCTGCACCATTCGGCGTGGAAGCCCTGCCCGTCCATCTCATCGATCGTCAGGGTCCAGACTTCGTCCGAACCCGTCAGCAGCGCATCCCCGGTGCCGAGCTCATGCTCGCTCTCGCCGGCCCGCGCGCCGCGGGTTTCGGAATGTTCGGTCGTCCAGGTGCCGACAAGATGCTCGCTCGCCATGACCGAGCCGGCCGCCAGAATCATCGCGCCTGCAAGTGCCATCCGCAGCATGGTCATTCTCAAGTCCCTCCGTCTTGCGCCCCGGCCGCGCCGGCCCGTTTGGCGCATGGTCCAATAAAGGCCGTCGCCAAAGGCGAAAGCCCCCAACCTTACGGGGGGATCTATGCCAGAACCGGCCGCGGATCGCAAAACCCGAACGCACGATTTTGCGGCGTTTTCCACAATATTCCAGTTGCCTGGGATATGCCCGCAAAGCCGAAAAATTCTAGGAAAAATTCGCAAAATTCTACGTAATCGCTTCCTCTTCGGTCTTGCCGGCCCTCAGGGCTTCCTGGTCGGAATACATCATATGCGGGATCAGCCGTTCCTCGACCCAGTGTTCCAGCCGCGCCCCGATGCCCTTGGTGCCGAGCAGGTCCTCGACGGCCAGGGCCTTGATGTCGGCCGACAGGGCTTCGTGCTGTTTGCGGTGGTCGGCCAGGACCGGCGTGCCGATGCGCTCGAAGAACTCCTCCTCGTCGCTGAAATGATAGGCGGCATAGGCGGTCAGCGCTTCGATCGCCGCGGTGGCGACGGCTTCCGCGCGGTCCCGTTCGACCGACACCCAGAGGAGATTGGCGAGATCGATCAGCTGACGATGCTGCTTGTCGATCCGGGCATTTCCGGTTTCGTATTCGGGCTTCCAGGCGAACTTTACGGTCATGACGGCACTCGAACGATCAGGCAAAGCGGCAGGAGACTCATAACTCTGGCAAGGCCGGCGCATCCGCGCCACGGACAAATTGCTGCAGTGCGGAACCTCTCAGGCGCCGGCCTGCAGGCCCGCGACGAACTCGAACAGGCCGATCTGACGCTCCCGCCTCAGGCGTTCGGCCCGCAGAATGGCCTCCAGACTGGCCAGGCTGGCCTCCACCGCGTGGTTGACGATGACATAGTCGTATTCGGCCCAATGGCTCATCTCGTCGGCGGCGCGCGCCATGCGGCGGGCGATCACGTCCGCACTGTCCTGCGCCCTGGTGTGCAGCCGCCGCTCCAGCTCGGCGGCCGAGGGCGGCAGGATGAACACGGCCACCAGGTCGTCGCGGGCGCGGGCGGCCAGTTGCTGGGTGCCCTGCCAGTCGATGTCGAACAGCACGTCGCGGCCGTCCTGCAGCGCCCCCTCGACCGCCGCCCGCGGCGTCCCGTAATAATGATCGAAGACCCGGGCGTGTTCCAGCAGACCGTCGCCGGCCACCAGCGCGCGATAGCGTTCGGGCGTGATGAAGTGATAATCGCGCCCCTCGACCTCGCCCGGCCGCTTCGGCCGGGTGGTGACCGAGACCGACATGGAGAGATGGCTGTCGCGCTCCAGCAGCAGGCGCGACAGGGTGGTCTTGCCGGCGCCGGAGGGCGAGGAGAGCACCAGCATCAGACCCCGCCGTTGCACGGCGCCGTTCGGGCGGCCGCTCGCCGCCGGCTCGATGCCCGGCTCCGCGCTCATTCGATATTCTGCACCTGCTCGCGGAACTGCTCGATGCCGGCCTTGAGGTCGAGGCCGGCCTGGGTCAGCGCCAGGCTGGCGGATTTCGAGCAGAGCGTGTTGGCCTCCCGGTTCAGCTCCTGACACAGAAAATCGAGCCGCCGGCCGACGGCGCCGCCGCCGCTGAGCAGGTCGCGGGCCTGGGCGACATGGGCGGAGAGCCGGTCGAGCTCCTCGCGGATATCGGTGCGGCCGATCAGCAGCGCCGCCTCCTGGGCCAGGCGCTCTTCCGGCAGCGGTGCCGCGCCGGAAAGCAGCTCCTGCAGCTGGGCGTGCAGGCGGCGGCGCAGGGCCTCCGGCTGGGCCTCGGCGCTGGCGGCCGCCTCGTCCGTCATCGCGGCAATGCGGTCGATCTCGGCGATCAGCACGATTTCCAGTCGGGCGCCTTCTTCCGCCCGCGCCGCCGCCAGCCGGTCGAGGACGGTCTTGAGGCTGTCGGTGACCGCCGCCTCGACCGCCTCCCGCTCGCTCTCGTCCTCCTCTTCGGCCGGCTCGATAATGCCGCGGATGGCGAGCAGTGCGTCCAGGCGCGGCGGCGCCGCCCCCATGCCCTCGATCTCCTGCGCCAGGGCCAGCGCCTCCTGCACCAGCGTGCGGTTGAGGCGCAGCTTCGGCGCCTCTTCGGTGCGGGTGAGGGAGAGCGTCAGGTTGAGGCTGCCGCGCTTGAAGCGCTCGGCCGCCTGGCTGCGGGCAGCCGGCTCCAGCCGCTCGAAGCCGGCCGGCAGACGGACCCGGACGTCGAGCGTCTTGCTGTTGACGCTGCGCGCCTCCCAGGTCCAGCTTCGGGTGCCGTGGCGCCCGTCGCTGCGGGCAAAGCCGGTCATGCTGGAGAGCGCCATGGCGACGGGTCCCGTCTTCGGCCGGCACCGCATGGGTAATGCGGGCAGAATGATCACCGTGACTATAGCCTTTCGCAGCGGACCGCAACAAGGGAGCACGCCATGCGCGATCCGCGCACCGTTCTGATTACCGGTGCCACCAGCGGCATCGGCGACGCGCTGGCCCGGGCCTATGCCGGGCCGGGCGTGACGCTGCTGCTGCTCGGCCGGTCGGCCGAACGGCTGGAGCGCGTGGCAGCGGTGTGCCGGGAGGCGGGCGCCGCGGTCTATGCGGCGACCCTCGATGTCGCCGACCGGACCGAGATGACGACATGGATTGCCGAAGCCGACGACCGCGCCCCGGTCGACCTGGTCATCGCCAATGCCGGCATCTCGGCCGGGGCGGGCGGTCCCGGCGGCGAGAGCGACGCCCAGACCCGCAAAGTCTTCGCCGTCAATCTGGACGGCGTGCTGAACACCGTGCTTCCGCTGATCCCCCGCATGCGCACCCGCCGGCGCGGCCAGATCGCCATCATGAGTTCCCTGGCCGGCTATCGCGGCGTCGCCGGGGCGCCGGCCTATTGCGGCTCGAAGGCGGCGGTGAAGGCTTGGGGGGAGGGGCTGCGCGGCGCCCTGCGGGCCGACGGCCTTGAAGTCTCCGTCATCTGCCCGGGCTTCGTCGAGAGCCGGATGACCGCCGGCAACCGCTTTCCCATGCCGTTCCTGATACCGGCGGACAAGGCGGCCCGCCTGATCCGCCGCCGTCTGGCCCGCAACCGGCCGCGCATCTCCTTCCCCTGGCCGATGGCGGCCCTGGCTTGGCTCGGCGCCGCCCTGCCGCCGGCGCTGACCGACCCGCTGATCAACCGCCTGCCGCGCAAGCACGGTCTGGCAGCCGGTCGTGAGAGCAAGTAGGGCGGCCCCTCAATAATTGCGATAAATTTCGCGACGATGTCCGATCCGGAGAACGAGGATTCGTATGGCGACATCCTGTATATTCACAATGATTCGATCGTCGCCTACTCTATAGCGCCACAAGTTTCCAATTTTCTTTCCTTTCATTGCTTCGCCGCTGCTGCGCGGATCATCCGACTTGGCGACCCTGTCATAAAGAAATTTAAGAATACGTTGGGCAGTTTGGTCGTCGAGTTTTGCCAGGTCCCGTTCCGCTCCGGCGTCAAATTCAATCCGCCAAGCCATAGTCTTTCATCAATTTTTCGAGCGGTACGGTGTGACTGCGACCGGCTTCCAAGTCAGACAGCCGCCGTTCGGCGATCAGGGTATCTTCAAGGTCTTCGAGATAGCTCTCGATCGCCGCGAAGGCGAGATCCTGGTGGCTCAGGCCGGTAGCGCGCGACAGCGCTTCCAGCCTTTCTTCGATCTCCGGAGTCAGGTGTAATTCGGTCATTTTCGGATCTCTTTCTGTCGGCTCGTTTTCGCGTTTCTTCCCATCCGCACCTCAAAGGACCGTGTATGAAGGTCCAGCAGATCTGACCAACGGCATGCGCTGTCCGCCTGATATCAATAATATTGGGTCGGTCAACCTGTGGCAACGCCCAGACCGGTCTCGCTTCATCAGGTCCGGATCATGACGGCCAGGGTTCGGGGCCGCACCAGGCGCTTGCCGGCCTTGGCATAGCGCAGGCGCAGCCGGAGGGCGCTATTGGCAATGTCCGGACTGCCGATCAGGAGCTCGTATGCGGCCCCGTCGAAGGCCGCAACCGGCAGGCTGCAGTCGATCGGGCCGGGGCCGGGCTCGTAGATGCCGTCCATCGCCAGGACGGCCGGGCGCGGGCGCACCAGCCTTATCCGGGTGATGTGGAGATCGGCGGGCGTCTCGTTGCGCAGGCGCAGGCGCAGCTTCACGGTCTTCTCGGCGAGCCGCTCGACGTCGGCATTGGCAAAGAGGCGCTCGCGCCGGCGCAGCACCTGGCGGCACTGCCAGGCATAGGCGGCGGCCAGGACCGCGAAGACGAGCGTCGCCCAGTCGCGCACCGCGACGGCCAGTCCGGCCAGCCAGTCCAGGCTTTCTTCCATTGCGGGCGCCTTTCCTCGTCCGGGAGCGGCAGGTCCATCCTCGTGCCGTCCGACCGCAATGCTCCCCATTGCCAGAACCGGCCGGCCGCGGCACCATCCGCGGTCGCAGGAGCAGAGGGGAGCTCAGAGGCAAATGCGCAGGAGAGGGACCTCCGGGTCAAGCCCCGCGCGCGCAGTGCGGGCATCAAGGACCGGCTTTGCGACCAGGATATGGGGGATCCGGATGCTCGGGATGATCCTCGTTCCGGCGGCTTTCTGTACGCTGGAGACGGCCCAGGCCGAAAGCGGGCCGGACGGCTTCGATCCCGGCGCCGTGATTGCCGAGCATGGCTTTGCGCCGCATCAGGTCGGCTATCTGGCGGTCGACCTGGAGAGCGGGGCCGTCCTGGCGGCCCGCAACGCCGATGCCGCCTTCATTCCGGCCTCGGTCACAAAGGTGCCGACGACCGTCGCCGCTCTGGCGGCGCTGGGGCCCGATTACCGCTTCGAGACCACCCTTCACGGCACCGGACCGGTCGTCGACGGCACGCTGGAGGGCGATCTTTACCTGAGGGGCGGCGGCGATCCGGTGCTGACGGCCGACGATCTCGACGCGATGCTGGCACAGCTCGGCGACGCCGGTATCCGTGCCGTTGCCGGCGGCTTTGCCTATGACGACGGTCTGCTGTCCGCCCTGGACCGCATCGATCCCGACCAGCCGGAAACGGCCACCTACAACCCCGGCGTCAGCGCCCTCTCGGTCAATTTCAATGTCATCCAGGTTTCGTGGGAGACGGAGGACGACGGCACGTTCTCGGTGACCGCGACCTCCAACACCCACACGCAGAGGGTGCCGGTCGATGCCGTCCTGTTCGCCCTGGCGCCGGAGCAGGCGCCGCAGCCGGCGAGCTTCCGGCTCGGCGACACGGATGACGGCGAGCTCTGGGTGCTGGCGCGGCACCTGCCGCGGGAGGGCCAGGACTGGCTGCCGGTCGGCGACGCCGGGCTGAACACGGCCATGGTCTTCCGCCGTCTGGCGTCCGGTCAGGGGCTGGACCTGGCGCCGCCGGTTCGGGCGTCGCTGCCGGAGGGCGCCCGGCTGCTGGCCAACCACCGCAGCGCACCGCTGAGCGAGATCGCGCGCGGCATTCTGCGCTATAGCAACAATCTGTCGGCCGAGCTGGTCGGGCTCGTCGCCTCCCGATATCTCTCCGGGGAGGCACTGCCGCTGTCCGGTTCGGCCGCCCGGCTCGACGGCTGGCTGCAGACACACCTGGCGGAGACCGGCTGGGATGGCTACCGGCCGGTCAACCATTCCGGTCTCGCCACCGATGCGCGGGCGACGCCGCGCCAGCTGGTGGCCATGCTGCGCCACGCCCTGGACCTGCCGCTCGGGGGCGAGACCTATGCCGGGCTGCTGCCGGCCGTGGCGCAGCTTGACAGGGAAAGCGGCGGACCGGTCGTGGTGCGGGCCAAATCCGGCACGCTCTATTACGGCAGCGGGCTCGCGGGGTATCTGATGGCCGAAGGCCAACCGCGCGTCGCCTTCGCCGTGTTCGTGTCCGACCTGGAGGCACGCGCCCGGATCGATGCGGTCACGGACCCGGCGGCCCGGGAGCGGCCGCCCGGCGCCCGGCACTGGCTGGGCCGCGCCCGGGCGGTGCAGCGGGCGCTGCTCGCGCACTGGGCGGAAAGCCGAGTCCACATTGCGCAACGCTGAGCCCGGCCCGGCTTGACGGCCGGCGATTTGCGTGACAAGAGCGATGGCCGAACGATCGGGTCGCCGCGGTGCGGCGGCTCGCGAACAATCCTCTCAACAGGATCGGTGAAGGGGTTGGCGATGGCGGTGTTTACGCGCTTTCTCAGCATTGAACTCCCCGACAGCCTGACATGCGACGAGTCGGGCCGGAACCCGGCGTTCGAGATCGCCTTCAGCGCCGACGGGGAAATCCCGTTCCCGCAGGTGATCCTGCATGGCCAAAGCGGCCGGCATATCATCAAGGACAACGACATCTTCGTCTCCGACCGCAGCGACAAGGAAGTCAGCTATGTCGCGGTGGTCGATTCCGGCGTTGTGCGGGCCGGCGAGGTGCGGGTCCAGGTCGAAGGATGCAAGAAGGAAGACTTTCGCAATTCCGGCGGCGGCGACTGGGTCAAGGAGTTCCGCACCCTGAAGCTGGCCGGCCAGCCGCGTCCGGCCCGGGCGGTCAGCGCCGCCGGCGGCGGCGAGCCGGTGAAGGTCTATTACGGCATCCACAAGCACATGCACCAGCCGTACTACAACGCCACGGACCTGGAATACTGGGACGGCGAGAAGGACGGCATTTTCGGCTCGCGCGGCGGCAATTACACCGATTTCGTGCCGATGGCGGTGCGCCAGTATATCGAGGGCGGGCTGCCGCATGGCGGCCTGTCGACCACCTGGAGCGGCTCGCTGATCGAGCAGCTGAACCGCTGTGCCGAGCGCGGCTGGTGCGGCGGCCGCTTCAATGGCTGGAACAACGCGTTGCGCGAGGTCGCGGGCGAGAAGACGGCGCTCGGCAATCCGCGGATCGAATTCTCGGCCTTCGGCTTCTACCACCCGCTGATGCCGCTGATCCCGCACCGCGACATCGTCCGGCAGATCGAATGGCACCGCGATGTCATCCGCGAGGCCTTCGGCGTCGAGGCCTCCCGCGTCATGTTCCCGCCGGAGACGGCCTTCCATGTGCGGATGATTCCGGCGCTGGTGGAGGCGGGTGTGGACGTCGTCATGTACGATTCGATCCACCGCTACCGGACCTGCAAGGACTATCCCTATGCCGGGAAGAATGAGGGCATGCTGCCGCCCAACCCGGCCGACCAGGTCAATCCGCCGGTCGACGACTGGTTCCAGATGAACAACATCTGGGCGGCGTCGAAGATCGCGCCCAGCCTGATGAAGCCGGAGTACATCGAATACGTCAATCCGGACGGCAAGAGCTACAAGATCATCGGCGTGCCGGCCGAGCGCTATCTCGGCAATGAGGATGCCCGCGGCGGCTTCGGCGCCCTGCAATACCCGGACGTGCTGGGCCAAGTCTACGACCAGATCGTCGCCACCGGCACCTTCGATCCCAAGCATCCGCCTTTCTTCGTCCTGCATTCGGACGGCGACAATCACGGCGGCGGCGCCGACAGCTATTACGGCAGCAATACCGGGGCGATGGTCCGCTGGCTGCACGAGGACCCGCGCTTCGAGCTGACCACGGTCAGCGACTATCTGCAGCGCTTCCCGCCGGACCCGAGCAAGACCGTGCATGTCGAGCCCGGCTCCTGGGCCGGCGCCGACAATGGCGATCCGCAGTTCATGAAGTGGTTCAGCCGCTACGACCAGCCCTATTCGCCGGACCTGAACTCCTGGGCGGTGCTGACGGCGATGCAGAACCTGGTCCATGCGCTGGAGGACGCCCGTCCCAATACCGAAGGGCTGCATGAGGCCTGGCGGCTGATGCTGACGGCCCAGACCAGCTGCTACTGGTACTGGACCGGCCAGCATGTCTGGGACCAGCAGGTGACCAACGCCGCCAATCTCGGCTATCAGCGACTGAAATCGGCGGTCGACGGCCTGCTCTCGGCCGGCAAGGATGCCACCGGCCCGACCATCTTCGCCCCCTGGGTGATCCCGGAGAACCCCGGCGGCAAGAAATGGGGCAACAATTGTCTGCTCGATGCGCCGCGCGAGGGCCGGGTCTACACCTTCATCTACGATATCGCCGGGCTGGAGCGGGTGAACATCGTCATCCGCGGCCCCAATGGCGAGACGACGATGCGCATGACCGACCACGGCCCCTATCCCTCGGAAACCGGGGCGGCGATCACTTCGTCGATGTTTACCGCCGACCTGCCGGTCGGGGCCGGAGACCTGCGCTATTACATCGAGGCCGAGGACCGGGCCGGGAACGTCTCCCGCAGCGCCCTCGAACGGGTGTTCATGGCGTGAGCCGAGGGCGGTGCGTGCCCGGCCCCGGGCTCGCGCCGCCTCTCATCACGGCGTCGGCACCTCAGCGCTTTTCGAACTGGGTGGCGCCGAACATCATCTCCCTGGCCTTGTCGGACAGCGGCCCGGCCTGCTGGCTGTCCTTCAGCAGCTCCAGCCCCCGCTGCACCGCCGGGCGGGCTTCGATCGCCCGGAACCAGCGCTTGACGTTGGGATAGTCGTCGAGGCTGTGGCCCTGCTTTTCGATCGAGCGGGTCCAGGGGAAGGTGGCGATGTCAGC
>JAAAOG010000050.1 GCA_009909005.1 Alphaproteobacteria bacterium
GGAAGGCATGGTGATCCACACCGATACGCCGCTGGTCCACAAGGCCCGGAACGGGGTGATGGAATTCCTGCTGATCAACCATCCGCTCGACTGCCCGATCTGCGATCAGGGCGGCGAGTGCGACCTGCAGGACCAGGCGATGGCCTATGGCTTTGACCGCGGCCGGTTCACCGAGAACAAGCGGGCGGTCAAGGACAAGTATATGGGCCCGCTGATCAAGACCTTCATGACGCGCTGCATTCATTGCACCCGCTGCATCCGCTTCGCCGACGAAATCGCCGGCATGCCGGAGCTGGGGGCGACCGGCCGCGGCGAGGACATGGAGATCGGCACCTATATCGAGAACGCCGTGACCTCCGAGATGTCGGGGAACATGATCGACATCTGCCCGGTCGGTGCCCTGACCTCGAAGCCCTTCGCCTACGAGGCGCGGTCCTGGGAGCTTCGCCGGAGCGAGACCATCGACGTGCTCGATGCGGTGGGCTGCAATATCCGGGTCGACTCGCGCGGCAGCGAGGTCATGCGGGTGTTGCCGCGCCTGCATGAGGATGTGAACGAAGAGTGGATCAGCGATCGGACCCGCTTTGCCTATGACGGGCTGAAGCGGCAGCGCCTCGACCGGCCCTATGTCCGGCGCGATGGCAAGCTGCGCCAGGCGACCTGGCAGGAGGCCTTCGCGGCCATTGCGGCACGGATGAAGGATGTGCCGGGCGACCGCATGGCGGCGATTGCCGGCGATCTGGCGTGCGCCGAGTCGATGATGGCGCTGAAGGACATGATGACCGCGCTCGGATCGCCGCATATCGATTGCCGGCAGGACGGGGCGCCGCTCGATCCCGCCTTGCGGGCCGGCTACATCTTCAATAGCGGCATCGCCGGCATCGAGTCGGCGGACGCCATCCTGATTGTCGGCGCCAATCCGCGCTGGGAGGCCGCGCTTGTCAATGCCCGCATCCGCAAGCGCTGGCTGACCGGCGGGCTCAAGGTTGGCGTGATCGGGCCGCAGGTCGACCTGACTTATCGCACGGAGTATCTCGGGGCCGGGCCGCAGACCCTCGATGAGGTCGCCAATGGCAGCCACAGCTTCTCGCAGGTGCTGGAGGCGGCCGACCAGCCGATGATCATCGTCGGCATGGGTGCCATCGCCCGGCCTGACGGCGCCCAGGTGCTCGGCCGGGCGGCCCGTATCGCCGAGCGCACTGGCATGGTCGGCGAAAGCTGGAACGGCTTCAACGTCCTGCACACCGCCGCCGCGCGAGTCGGCGGGCTCGATCTCGGCTTCGTGCCGGCGGACGGCGGACGGGATGTTGCCGGTATCCTCGCGGGCGCCGAACAGGGCGATATCGATCTCGTCTGGCTGCTCGGCGCCGATGAGATCGACACGACCCGGCTGGGGAATGCCTTCATCGTTTATCAGGGCCATCACGGCGATCGCGGTGCGCATCGGGCCGATGTGATCTTGCCGGGTTCGGCGTACACCGAGAAGAATGGCACGTACGTCAACACCGAAGGACGCGTACAGCAGGCGCGCATGGCCGTGTTTCCGCCGGGCGAGGCGCGCGAGGACTGGAAGATTCTGCGGGCTTTCAGCGAGGCGGCCGGTCACAAGCTTCCCTATGATACGTTGGCCGATATTCGCCGCCGCCTGGTTAGGGCGAACAATCTGTTCGCCGAGATCGATGCCCTGCAGCCTGCGGCCTGGGGAACGATCGGGGCGGTCGACGGTGCCATGGACCCCGGCCCCTTCGAATCGCCCGTCGGCAATTTCTACATGACGGACCCGATAACCCGCGCCTCGGCCACCATGGCCAAATGTGTGGAGGAGATCCTGCACGGTGGTGCCGGCGGGGCAGCAGGCAGCAGGAAGACCGGGACCCATGGCTGAATTCTGGACCTTTTACGCCTGGCCGACGATCTGGGTGGTCATCCAGATCGTTGCCATCATCGTGCCGCTGCTGCTGGCCGTCGCCTACCTGACCTATGCCGAACGCAAGATCCTCGGCGCCATGCAGCTGCGCCAGGGGCCGATGGTGGTGGGGCCGTTCGGTCTGCTGCAGCCGATCGCCGACGGGCTGAAGCTGATGGTCAAGGAAACCATCATTCCGTCCGGGTCGAATCGGGTCATCTTCCTTATCGCGCCGATGCTGACCTTCCTGCTCAGCCTTGTCGCCTGGGCCGTAATTCCCTTCGGGGAGGGCATGGTCGTCGCCGATATCAATGTCGGAATTCTGTATCTCTTCGCGATTTCCTCGCTCGGCGTCTACGGCATCATTATGGCGGGCTGGGCCTCCAACTCGAAATACGCCTTTTTCGGCGCGTTGCGCTCGGCGGCGCAGATGGTGTCCTATGAAGTATCGATCGGCTTCGTCATCGTCACGGTTCTCCTCTGCGCCGGGTCATTGAACCTTTCCGAGATCGTTCGGGCCCAGGAAAATCTCTGGTTCGTCATTCCGCTGTTCCCCATGGCGGTGGTGTTTTTCGTTTCGGCGCTGGCGGAGACTAACCGGGCGCCGTTCGACCTGCCCGAGGGTGAGTCCGAGATTACCGGCGGCTTCATGGTGGAGTATTCCGCCATGACCTATGCGCTGTTCTTCCTCGGCGAATACGCAAATATGATCTTGATGAGCGGCATGACGACCGTGCTGTTCCTCGGGGGCTGGCTGCCGCCCTTCGGGTTCGCGCCGTTCACGTGGATCCCGGGACCGGTCTGGTTTGCCCTGAAGATCGCGCTCTGCCTGTTCGTGTTCATCTGGGTCCGCGGCACCATGCCGCGCTATCGCTACGACCAGCTGATGCGGCTGGGCTGGAAGGTCTTCCTGCCGTTCTCGTTGTTCTGGGTGGTGCTGACCGCCGGCGTGCTGATGGCGTTCGACTGGCTGCCCGCGTAAGGGCTAGAGTCGGAGCGCTGGCAAGAAAGGAGACGCGTCAATCATGGCGACCATGGATCGGACGGCCCGCAGCTTCCTGCTTTCGGAGCTTGTCTCAGGCATGTGGCTGACCTTCCGCTACATGTTCAAGCCGAAGGCGACGCTCAACTACCCCTTCGAGAAAGGCCCGCTCAGCCCACGCTTTCGTGGCGAGCATGCGCTGCGTCGGTATCCGAACGGGGAGGAGCGGTGCATTGCCTGCAAGCTCTGCGAAGCGATCTGTCCGGCCCTGGCCATCACGATCGAGGCCGAGCCGCGCGATGACGGCAGCCGCCGGACGACGCGATATGACATCGATATGACCAAGTGCATCTATTGCGGCTTCTGCCAGGAAGCCTGCCCGGTCGATGCGATCGTCGAAGGGCCCGGTTTCGAATTCTCGGCCGAAACCCGGCAGGAGCTTTTTTACAACAAGGAAAAGCTGCTCCGGAACGGGGACATCTGGGAGGCACAGATCGCCGCAAACATTGCAGCCGATGCCCCATACCGCTAAAAAGCGGCCTGTCGCCCTAGGGGTATTGCCTCGCCCTGCCGATTGGTGAAAGGTACAGGCCCGCCGGCACCGGCCACGCCGCGCAAAGCGCAGTGCGGGACGGTGCTTCGCCCGGCTTTGCCGCCAAATCCCGCCTCCTACAACGGTGGACCATGGTTGTCCTTGCTTTGGCATTCTATCTCTTTGCCGGCATCACCATTGCCTCGGGCGTGATGGTGGTGGCCACGCGCAATCCGGTCCATTCCGTCCTGTTTCTGATCCTGGCATTCTTCAATTCGGCCGGCCTCTTCGTGCTCATGGGCGCGGAGTTTCTGGCGATGATCCTGGTGGTCGTCTATGTCGGGGCCGTGGCGGTTCTCTTTCTGTTCGTCGTGATGATGCTGGACATCAACTATGCGGAGCTGAAAGAGGGCTTTATCAGGTACCTGCCTATCGGCGCGCTGATCGGCGCGATTCTGCTGATCGAGCTGCTGGTTGTCATCGGCGCCTGGGCGATCGTGCCGACTGCCGAGGAGCGGGCGCCGACGCCGACCGCCATGCCGGAAGGCGTGACCAATACCGAGGCGCTCGGCCGGCTGCTCTACACCGAGTATGTCTATCTGTTCCAGGCGGCGGGGATCGTGCTCCTGATCGCGATGATCGGTGCCATTGTGCTGACCCTGCGCCAGCGGGAGGGCGTGCGGCGGCAGCGCATTGCCGATCAGATCGGCCGGCAGCGGGAAGAGGTCCTGGCAATCCGCAAAGTCGAGCCGGGCGGAGGCGTCTCCTAATGGATATCGGGCTTGGTCATTACCTGACCGTCGCGGCCATCCTGTTCACCATCGGGATCGCCGGCATCTTTCTGAACCGCAAGAACGTCATCATCATCCTGATGTCGGTCGAGCTGATGCTGCTGGCCGTCAATATCAATCTGGTCGCCTTTTCCGCCGAGCTGAACGATCTCGTCGGCCAGATCTTTGCGATGTTCGTCCTGACGGTCGCGGCGGCCGAGGCGTCGATCGGTCTGGCCATCCTGGTCGTCTATTTCCGCAACCGCGGCTCCATCGCGGTCGAAGACATCAATATGATGAAGGGCTGAGGAGCTCCCCGCGATGGAAGTCGCCGCCATTTTCCTGCCGCTGATCGGCTTTCTGGCCGCGGCCCTGTTCGGGCGCCAGATCGGCGACCGCGGTGCCATGGCCGTCACCTGTACGCTGGTCAATGTCGCGGCGCTGATCTCGGCCATCCTGTTCGTCGACGTGGCGCTGGGCGGCGATCCGCGCACCGTCACGCTGTTCACCTTCATCGACAGCGGCGCGTTCGAGGCGAACTGGGCGCTGAAATACGACACGCTGACCGCCGTCATGGTGCTGGTGGTCAACCTGGTGTCGGGAATGGTGCACCTCTATTCCATCGGGTATATGGAGCACGACCCGAACCGGGCGCGCTTCTTCGCCTATCTCAGCCTGTTCACCTTCGCCATGCTGATGCTGGTGTCGGCGGACAATCTGGTGCAGCTGTATTTTGGCTGGGAAGGCGTCGGTCTGGCCTCCTACCTGCTGATCGGCTTCTGGCACGAAAAGGAATCGGCGCGCGCTGCGGCGGTCAAGGCCTTCGTCGTCAATCGGATCGGCGATTTCGGCTTTGCCCTCGGGATCTTTGCCGTGTTCCTGATCTTCGGCTCCATCGAATTCGATGTGATCTTCGCCGAGGCGGCCGAGCACGCCGACACCACCTTCAACTTCCTCGGCTATGAGGTGCATGCGCTGACCACGGCCTGCCTGTTGCTTTTCATTGGCGCCATGGGCAAGTCGGCGCAGCTTGGCCTGCACACCTGGCTGCCGGATGCCATGGAGGGCCCGACCCCGGTCTCCGCCCTCATTCACGCCGCGACCATGGTGACCGCCGGCGTCTTCATGGTCGCCCGGCTTTCGCCGCTGTTCGAATACGCGCCGGATGCGCTGGTCTTCGTCGCCGTGATCGGTGCGCTGACGGCCTTTGTCGGCGCCACCATCGGGCTGACGCAGACCGACATCAAACGGGTCATCGCCTATTCGACCATGAGCCAGCTCGGCTACATGTTCTTCGCAGCGGGCGTTTCGGCCTATGGCGCCGCCATCTTCCACCTGATGACCCACGCCTTCTTCAAGGCCCTGCTGTTCCTGGGCGCCGGCTCGGTGATCCACGCGCTGTCGGGCGAGCAGGATATGCGGCGGATGGGCGGAATCTACCGGATGATCCCGTGGACCTACGGGCTGATGTGGATCGGCAGCCTGTCGCTGGCGGGCATCGGCATCTACGGGGTGTTCGGCCTGTCCGGCTATTATTCGAAGGACATCGTGCTCGAGGCCGCGATCGCCGATCACAGCTGGTTCGGCACTTTGGCCTTCGCGCTCGGCATTGCCGCCGCGCTGCTGACGGCACTCTACTCCTTCCGCCTGATCTTTCTGAGCTTCCACGGGCAACCGCGGGCCGACGAGAAGGTCATGGCGCATGTGCACGAATCGCCCTGGATCATGCTCGGTCCGCTGCTGCTGCTGGCGTTCGGGGCGGTCTTTGCCGGCGTCATCGGCTATGGCGTCTTCGTGGGAGACGGACGCGCGGCGTTCTGGGGCGAGGCGCTGTTCGTGCTGCCGGCGAACGACACTGTCGAGGCGGCGCACCATGTCGCCTTCATCTGGAAGATCCTGCCGGTGGTGATGGGCCTGCTGGGCATCGCCCTGGCCTATTGGCTCTACATGGTCCGGACGGATCTGCCGGCGACCCTGGCGGGACGGCTCGCGCCGCTCTACCGGCTGTCCTTTCACAAATGGTATTTCGACGAGCTGTACCATGCGCTCATCGTCCGGCCGACGGCGATGCTCGGACGCGGTCTGTGGCTGAAGGGCGATGTCGGGGTGATCGACGGGCTGGGGCCGGATGGCATCGCGAAGACAGCCCGCGGCGTGGCCCGCTATATGGGCCGTTTCCAGTCGGGCTTCCTGTACCACTATGCCTTCGTCATGCTGATCGGCGTCGTCGCCTTCGTCAGCTGGTACCTCATCGCCGTCCGCTGAAGCGGAGACCCGGGTCCGACCATGCTGCATATGCCGCTGCTTTCCCTGGTGACCTTTGTCCCGCTCCTCGGGGCAGCGATCATCTTCTTCATCGCCCGCGGGCCCGAGGAGGTGATCGCCCGCAATGCCCGCTGGATGGCGTTGTGGACGACGGGGGTCACCTTCCTCCTGTCGCTGTTCATCTGGTTCAATTTCGACCGGACCACGGCCGAGTTCCAGTTCGTCGAGCGGGTGGAATGGTTCCCGGCTCTGCAGATCAGCTATCACATGGGCGTCGACGGCATTTCGATGATGTTCGTCCTGCTGTCGACGGTGCTGATGCCGGTCTGCATTCTGGCCAGTTGGGACAGCATCCAGGATCGCGTGAAGGAATACATGATTTCCTTCCTCATCCTCGAGACCATGATGGTCGGGATGTTCTGTGCGCTGGATTATGTCCTGTTCTATGTATTCTTCGAAGGCGTGCTGATCCCGATGTTCATCATTATCGGGGTCTGGGGCCATGGCGAGCGCCGCGTCTACGCCGCCTTCAAGTTCTTCCTGTACACGCTCCTCGGGTCGGTGCTGATGATGCTGGCGCTGCTGGCCATGTACCTGCAGGCCGGCACCACCGACATCCCGACGCTGCTGCGGACCGACTTCGCCTACTCGATGCAGATCTGGCTGTGGCTGGCGATGTTTGCGTCCTTCGCCGTCAAGGTGCCGATGTGGCCGGTGCACACCTGGCTGCCCGACGCGCACGTCCAGGCGCCGACGGCAGGCTCGGTCATTCTGGCCGGCGTGCTGCTGAAGATGGGCGGCTATGGTTTCCTGCGCTTTTCCATTCCCATGCTGCCCGAGGCGACCGAGTTTTTTACGCCGCTGATCTACGCCCTCAGCGTCATTGCGATCATCTACACGTCGCTGGTGGCGTACGCGCAGGAGAACATGAAAAAGCTGATTGCGTACTCCTCGATCGCCCATATGGGGTTCGCAACGATCGGCATGTTCACCCTGACGACGCAAGGCGTACAGGGCTCGATCTTCCAGATGCTCAGCCACGGCATCGTCTCGGCCGCGCTGTTCCTGCTGGTCGGCGTGGTCTATGACCGGCTGCATTCGCTGGACATCGACCGCTATGGCGGCCTGATCCGCAACATGCCGAAATACGCCGCCATCTTCATGCTGTTCATGCTGGCGTCGGTCGGCCTGCCCGGAACCAGCGGCTTTGTCGGCGAGATGCTGAGCCTGGTCGGCGCCTTCCTGGTCAATACCTGGGTGGCGGCGCTGGCGGCCATCGGCATCATCCTGGGGGCCATCTACATGCTGCAGCTCTATCGCCGGGTCGTCTTCGGCAAGCTGGAGAAGGACGACGTCAAGCGCATGGTCGATTTGAGCCCGCGGGAACTGGCGATGTTTGCGCCGCTGATACTGCTCGTCCTGTGGATGGGCATTTATCCGTCGAGCTTTATCGAGGTGATGGACGTGTCGGTCGCCAATCTCATCGAGAACTACGAACTGGCACTTGAGGCCCGGGACGGCATTGCCGTGGCCGGGCGCTAGGGGCGGGAGCGGCTTCGATGATCGACCTTCCGGGCCTGCTGCCCGCTCTGCCGGAAATCTTCCTGGCCTGCGCCGGCATGGCGCTGCTGATGATCGGCGTCTTTCACCGCGGCGATGCCACGCGGCTCGTTTCCGGCCTGACGGTGGCCAGCTTCCTGGTCGCGGCCCTGATCCTGATCGGCGTTGCCGAGGAGCGGGTCGTCTCGATGAACGGCCTGTTCATCGTCGACGGCTTCGCCCTGTTCATGAAGCTGCTGGTGCTGCTCGGCTCGGCCCTTGCCGTGATCATGTCGCTCGGGTTCATCGAGCGCGAACAGATGGCGCGTTTCGAGTATCCGGTGCTGTTCCTGTTCGCGACGCTCGGCATGCTGATGCTGGTCAGCGCCAATGACCTGATTTCGCTTTATGTCGGGCTGGAGCTGATGAGCCTGTCGCTCTACGTCGTGGCGGCGTTCCGGCGCGACACGGTGCGATCCTCAGAGGCCGGGATGAAGTACTTCGTCCTCGGGGCCGTCTCGTCGGGCATGCTGCTCTACGGCGCGTCGCTGGTCTATGGTTTTGCCGGGACGACGAACTTCGATCAGCTTGCCGCCTTTACGCTCGACAGCACCGGCATTCCGCCGATCGGCCTGATCATCGGCATCGTTTTCATCAGCGCGGGCCTGGCCTTCAAGGTCTCGGCGGTGCCGTTCCACATGTGGACGCCGGACGTCTATGAGGGCGCGCCGACACCCGTCACGGCCTTCTTCGCGGTTGCCCCGAAGATCGCCGCCATGGCGCTGTTCGTCCGGGTGCTGGTCGGGCCCTTCGGCGATCTGGCGGCGCAATGGCAGCAGATCATCGTCGTCACCTCGCTGCTGTCGATGATCCTGGGCGCCTTTGCGGCGATCAACCAGCGCAATATCAAGCGGCTGATGGCGTATTCGTCGATCAGCCATGTCGGTTTCGCCCTGGTCGGCCTGGCCGCCGGGACGCCGGAGGGCGTCCGCGGCGTGCTGATCTACATGGCCATCTATCTGGTCATGAATGTCGGGACCTTTGCCTGCATACTGTGCATGCGGATCAATGGCCGCATGGTGGAAGGCATCGACGACCTGGCGGGGCTCAACAAGACAAACCCGCTGATGGCCTTCGCGCTGGCCGTGTTCATGTTTTCTCTGGCCGGCATCCCGCCGCTCGCCGGCTTTTTCGGCAAGCTCTACGTGTTTATGGCTGCCATTAATGCCGAACTCTACGCGCTTGCGGTGATCGGCGTGCTGTCGAGCGTCGTCGCGTCGTTCTACTATCTGCTGATCGTCAAGCTGATGTATTTTGATGAGCCGAGCGAGGCCTTCGACCGGCCGATCGGCAGCGGCATGAGCACCATCCTGGTCGGGGCCAGTGTCTTCAATCTCTTCTTCATTCTGGCGCCGGCTCCGATCGTGGATGCGGCGGGGGCCGCAGCGGGTACGTTGTTCAACCCTCCGCCCGCCGTTCTGGAGGCGGCGGACGCGGCCGCGGCTGTTGAATAGCACCGCGACCTTGCCCCCGGCGGTCGCCGGTTCCGCGCCCGCCCTTCGCTTGCCGGCCGGCTGGAGCTTGTCGGTTTACGAGATCGTCGACAGCACCAACGCCGAAGCCCGGCGTCGCGCCGAGGCCGGTGCGACTCACGGCGCCGTCATCCAGGCGATCACGCAGAGCGCCGGCCGTGGGCGCTATCGCCGTCCCTGGGTCTCGGAGGCCGGCAATCTCTACTGCTCGGTCATCCTGCGGCCGGATTGCCCGGTCGCACAGGCCGGCCAGCTGTCCTTTGTCGTCGCGCTGGCCGGCGCGGCAGCCATCGAGGACCTCTCCCCCGGCTGTTCCGTCCGGGTGAAATGGCCGAATGACCTGCTCCTCGGCCGCAGCAAGATCGCCGGCATTCTCCTCGAGTCGAGCCTTGACGCGGCCGGCCGGGCCGCCTGGGTGGTTGCCGGGATTGGCGTGAACCTGGTGTCACACCCCGCCGGGACGGTCTCGCCGGCCACCGATCTGGCGGCGGCAGGCGCCGGCGAGATCGGTTCCCTGGCCCTGCTGGAGCGCTATCTCGAGCGTCTGGCCGGGCTGGAGGCGGAATGGCGGGCGACGGGCTTCGCCGCTCTCCGTCTGGCCTGGCTGGATCGCGCTGTCGGGCTCGGAGAGGTTGTGACCATCAGGGGGGCGAAGGACACGCGGACCGGCCGTTTCGAGGACCTTGACAAGGAAGGCGGCCTGGTCCTGCGACGGGAGGACGGCGCCACGGAGACCGTCACGGCCGGTGACGTGTTTTTCGGGGACAGCCCATGCTCTTGACCATCGATGCCGGCAATACCAACGTCGTATTTGCGGTCTATGACGGCCACGAACAGTGCGGGAAATGGCGGATCGCGACATCGGGCCGCCGCACCTCCGATGAATATGCCGTCTGGCTCTTTCAGCTGATGGCCTTGCAGGGCCGGAATCCGCAGGAGGTGAGCGACGCCATCATCGCCAGCGTGGTGCCGGCCGCCACGGTCAATCTCGTCAGGTTATGCCGTGACCATTTCGGCTGCGAGCCGATGGTGGTGGGATCGAAGACTGTCGATCTCGATATCCGGGTCCGGCTTGACAATCCGGATGAGATCGGCGCCGACCGCCTCGTCAATGCGATCGAAGGCCGGGAAACCTATGGCGCGCCGCTGATCGTCATCGATTTCGGTACCGCAACAACCTTCGACGTGGTCAATGAGAGCGGAGACTATTGCGGTGGCGCCATCGCCCCGGGGATCTATCTCTCCATCGAAGCCTTGCACAATGCCGCGGCACTGCTGCCCAAGATCGATGTCGTCAAGCCGGAACGCGTCATCGGCCGCTCCACCGCCGGCGCCATGCAGTCGGGCCTCTTCTATGGCTATATTGCCATGATCGAAGGCATGGTGGCCCGGATCAAGCAGGAGCATGGCGGCGAAATGAAGGTCATCGCAACCGGCGGCCTTGCCGCCCTGTTTTCAGAAGCAACCGACGTCATCGACGGCATCGATCCCGAGATGACCATTCGAGGGCTTGTCCGCATCTTCGAACATAATGGAATGAAATGACCCAGAAACCCGCACCGGACAACGGCCTGTATTTCGTGCCCCTCGGGGGAACCGGCGAAATCGGCATGAACCTGTATTTGTACGGACTGGACGGTGCCTGGCTGATGGTCGATTTCGGGATTTCTTTCGGTGACGAAACGACGCCCGGCGTCGAGATCCTGCTGCCCGACCCCGCCTTCATCGAGAATCGGCGCGAGGATTTGCTCGGACTGGTGCTGACGCATGGTCATGAGGATCATTTCGGCGCGATCCAGTATCTCTGGCCGCGTTTGAAATGCCCCATCTATGCAACGCCCTTCACCGCCGCCTTTCTGCGCCTGAAGCTCAGCGAGGCGGCCTTTGCCGACCGCGTCAAGATCGTCGAGGTACCGCTGTCGGGCCGGATCGAACTCGGCCCCTTTCAGGTCGAGTTCGTCAGCATGACGCACTCCATCCCCGAGCCCAACGCCCTGGTCATTCGCAGCCGGCTAGGCGCCCTGGTGCACAGCGGCGACTGGAAGCTGGACCCGCAGCCGCTGCTCGGCCCCGAGACAGACAGCGAGACCTTGCGCAGCCTGGGCAGCGACGGCGTGCTGGCGCTGATCTGCGACAGCACCAATGCGCTGGAGCCGGGCCATTCGGGGTCCGAATCGGAAGTCCGCGACACCATGAAGACGCTGATCGCCGGGCAGCCGAACCGCGTCGTCGTGACTTGCTTTTCGACGAATGTGGCGCGCCTCAACGGCATCGCCGAAGCGGCCGATGCGAATGGCCGGTCCTGCGCGCTGATCGGCCGCTCGCTCTGGCGGGTGCATGAGGCCGCGCGTCAGACCGGCTATCTGCGCGCCCCCAAACCCTTCCTCACCGAGGACGAGGCGGCCGGCCTGCCGCGCGACAAGGTCGTCATGGTCTGTACCGGCAGTCAGGGCGAACCGCGCTCGGCCCTGTCGCGCATCGCCCAGGACGACCATCCCCGCATCAGCCTCGACACGGGCGACACGGTGGTCTTTTCCGCGCGTGAGATCCCCGGCAATGAAAAGGCGATCGGCCGGGTGCAGAACGCGCTGTGGCGCCGCGGCATCACCGTCATCACCGCCAATGACGCGCGGCCGGAGGGCCCGATCCATGTGTCCGGCCATCCCGCCCGTGACGAGCTGATCACCCTCTATCAATGGCTGCGGCCGGCCATTGCCGTCCCGATCCATGGCGAACCGCGGCACCTGCGGGCCCAGGCGGCCCTGGCCCGCGACCTGCAGGTGCCCGAGGTCGTCGTGCCCGAGGACGGGTCGCTGGTGCGTCTTGCTCCCGGCCGGCCGGAGATCGTCGATCATGTGCCGGTCGGAAGGCTGGCGCGCGACGGCAAGCGCCTGATCAAACTGGACGGTGCGGCTCTGAAGAGCCGCAACCGCATGGTCCAGAACGGCGCCGCCGTCGTCACCCTGATCCTCGATGCCGATGACCGGCTTGCGGTGCAGCCTCAGGTGTCGCTGATGGGCCTGGAAGACGCCGATCTCCTGGTCGAGACCCAGGAGCAGGTTGCGGAGGAAGTGCGTGCCGCGGTCGAGAGCCTGTCGCGGTCGAGACGCGGCGACGATGACGCCGTTCGCGAAACGGCCCGGGTCTCCGTGCGCCGCTCGCTCAAGGCGTGGAGCGGCAAAAGGCCGCTGACCGAGGTCCACCTTGTGAGGCTATAGGCAGAGAGGACGGGCGAGGGGGCCATTGCCCCGGGCGGCGTACTCACGGGGTCCGCCCATGCCGGCCGGGGAGACGCCGGGCCGGTACGACCGAAAGCCACCCCAGCGCAATCGGTGTCATGGAATGGGACTGGTATCGGGTGTTGTCGTTTTCGTGATCCTGTGGTGGACGGTGTTGTTCGCGGTTCTGCCGTGGGGCAACCGTCCGCCGCCGGAGCCCGAACCGGGCCACGCGCCCAGTGCGCCCGGCAACCCGAATATCCTGCGCAAATTTGCCATCACGACGGCGATCACCGTGGTCCTTTGGGCTCTGGTCTTCGGCATTGTCGAATCCGGGCTCATCTCATTCCGCGAGATTGCCGAGGGCATCCAGCGCGGCATTTAGAGGACCGCAATGATGCGCGATCTGACCATTCGACCGTTCCAGGCGGCGGACCGGCCGCAATGGCAGCCGCTCTGGCAGGCGTATCTCACCTTCTATGAGACCAGCGTGCCGCCCGCGGTCTATGACACCACCTGGGCGCGGCTGCTTGACCCGCTGGCCGAGCCGCACGGCTTCTGTGCCGAGGATGGCGACGGTCGGCTGCACGGCATCGTGCATTACCTTTTTCATGTCACCTGCTGGGCCGTGCTGCCCAATTGCTATCTGCAGGACCTCTATGTTGCCGAGAGCGCCCGCGGCCGCGGCACCGGCCGGGCGCTGATGGAAGCGGTGTACCGGGCAGCCGATGCCCGCGGCGTCGCCGGCGTCTACTGGACCACCCAGCATTTCAACCACACCGCCCGGCAGCTCTATGACCGCATCGGCGAGGTCACGGCTTTCATCAAGTACAAGCGAGCGTGAGCGAGGGGCCATGACCCAGGACCTCAAAATCCGCCCGCCCGCGCCGGCCAAGCCGGGCCCGGCGGCTCTTTATACCGCTGATTTCTATCAATGGGCGCTGTCGCAGGCCGAGGCTCTGCGCACCGCCGCGGTTTCGGGGACAGGCGCTGCAAGCCTTGATTACGAGAATCTCGCGGAGGAGATCGAGGCCTTGGCGAAGCGTGATCGGCGGGAGCTGCGGAACCGGCTGGTGGTGCTGCTGACGCACTGGCTGAAACTGGAATGGAGCGCGGCCGAGGCGCCGCGCCGCGGCTGGTGCCGCACCGTGCGGGACCAGCGGGATGAGATGACGCAAATTCTTGCCGACAGCCCCAGCCTGCGTGCCTATCTGCCGGACGTCCTGCCGGATTGCCTCGGCCGCGCCAAGGGCAAGGCAGCCGACGAGCCCGACATTGACGGTCAAGCACTTGCGGGAGCGGCCGTTCCGCCTGTCGAACGCCTCCTCGACCAGGACGCCTGGCCCGTCAACCGTTTCGGTCTTGACTAAAACCCGCTGCCGCGCTGCAACGCCCCGTGCCTATCGCTGAATGACGCTCGGGTGTCATGGCTTTCGAAAGCTATTGCCGGTATTGCCAGGAGCCGGGCGCCGACCCGCACCATGTCGCCTATCATGACGGGGAATACGGCTTTCCCAGCCGCGACGAGCCGGTGCTGTTCGAGCGGCTGGTGCTGGAGATCAATCAGGCCGGCCTCTCCTGGCTGACCGTGCTGAAGAAGCGGGCGGCGTTTCGAACCGCCTTTCACGGCTTCGATGTCGACCGCGTCGCCGCCTATGGCGAGGCCGACCGCGCGCGGCTGCTGGGTGACCCCCGCATCATCCGGAACCGCCTGAAGGTCAATGCGGCGATCGAGAATGCCCGCCGAATCCGGGTGCTGCGCGACAGCCACGGCGGCTTCGCGGCATGGCTGGACGCCCACCACCCGCGCGACAAGGCCGGCTGGGTGACGCTGTTCAAGGCGACATTCCTGTTTACGGGCGGCGAGATCGTCGGCGAATTCCTGATGAGCCTCGGCTATCTGCCGGGGGCCCACGATCCGGACTGCCCGGTGGCCGCCCGCATCAAGGCGCTGGAACCGCCCTGGCAACGGGCAGAAAGCCCCGACAACCATGGTGGATGATTAGAAATCAGGCAAAGCTCTGACAACGCTCTGTCCAAATGCCTATGCAATGGGCAAATGGGGTCAAATTTGGGCAAAAAAGAAAGGCAAGCGTGCATTAGCGCTTGCCTTCGAGCCAGTGAGCGATTTTACTTATTGGTGATCAGGAGGCTCTGCCTCTTGATCGTCGCCTGGTGGCGATTCCTCCCTAAACTTGGGGCCGCGCCGATCGTGCATCGACGCGGTCTCTTTTTTTGTGCGGCGGACTGTACCGGACCGTCAAAAAGCTGTCACGCACTTTTGTGGGAAAATTGTCCCGGGGGCTGTCAAGAAATCCGATTATTGCCGGGGACGGGCCGCAGCGCCGTCCCCGCAACTATGCAGCTCAGCCCAGCACCGCGAATTTGATGCAGAACAGGACGGCCAGCACGATCACCGCCGGGCTGGCCTCGCTCCAGCGGCCGCTCAGCAGCTTGATGGCGGCATAGGTAATGAAGCCGAAGGCGATGCCGTGGGCAATGGAATAGGTGAGCGGCATGGACACGGCCGTCACCAGCGCCGGGGCGTACTCGGTGACGTCGTCCCAGTCGATCATGGTGAAACCGCGCGCCATCAGGCAGGCGACGAACAGCAGCGCCGGGGCGGTGGCATAGGCGGGAATCGACCCCGCCAGCGGCGCCAGGAACAGCGCCAGGAGGAAGAGAACCGCCACGGTCACCGAGGTGAGGCCGGTGCGCCCGCCGGCGTTCACGCCCGCCGCACTCTCGATATAGCAGGTGGTGGTCGAGGTCCCGAGCATCGCGCCGACGGTGGAGGCGCCGCTGTCGGCGAGCAGCGCCTGGCGCAGGCGCGGCAGCCGCCCCTGGTCATCGAGAAAACCGGCCCGGGCCGAGACCCCGACCAGCGTCCCGGCGGTATCGAACAGGTCGACAAACAGGAAGGCGAAGACGATGGTGACCAGGCCGACTTCCAGCGCCCCGGCGATGTCGAGCTGCAGGAAAGTCGGACTGGGGTCGGGCGGCAGGGACGCAATGCCCTGGAATTCGCTGACGCCGAGGATGATTCCCAGCGCACTGACGCCGAGGATCGCCAGCACCAGGGCGCCGGGCACCCGCAGCGCCGTCAGGGCGCCGGCCGCGACGAAGCCCACCCCCGCCAGGATCGCCGGCCATTGCGTCAGATCGCCGATGGTCACCAGAGTCGCCGGGTGGTCGGCAATGATCCCGGCATTGCTGAGGCCGATGATCGCCAGGAACAGCCCGATGCCGGCCGAAATCGCCATCTTCAGCGAGTTCGGGATGGCGTTGATGATGGCCTCGCGCACGGGCAGGATGCTGAGGATGATGAACAGGACGCCGGAGATGAACACGGCGCCGAGGGCCACCTGCCAGGGATGGCCCATGCCCAGGACGACGCCGTAGGTGAAGTACGCGTTCAGACCCATGCCGGGGGCCAGCGCAATCGGGTAGTTGGCGTACAGGCCCATGATCAGCGTGCCGACGGCGGCGGCGAGGCAGGTCGCGACGAACACGGCATCGAAGTCCATGCCGCTGTCCGCCAGGATGGATGGGTTGACGAAGATGATGTACGCCATGGTCAGGAACGTGGTCAGCCCGGCCAGCATTTCGGTCCGGACCGTGGTTCCGTTCTCACGCAATTTGAACTGGCGGTCGAGCATGACGGTCTTCCCTGTTGAGTCGGCAAAGGACGGAGAGGACGACGGGGGAGGCGTGCGGGGATCAGCAATGATGGTGCCAGAAGCGAGGGCGTCATGACCGGTACGCCGCCGGCCGGAGCCGACGGCACCGGCCATCCGGTCCTGTCTCCGTACCTGCTGCTGACCCTGTCATCGCTGTTCTGGTCGGGGAACTTCGTGGTCGGCCGGGCGATTCGCGACGACATTCCGCCCATCAGCCTGGGGTTCTGGCGCTGGCTCATCGCGCTGGCGATCCTGCTGCCGTTCACGGCACCGGGCCTATGGCGGTATCGGGCTGTGTTGGGGCGCCATTGGAAACTGATGCTGGCGCTGGGCATCACCGGCGTGTCGGCTTTCAATAGCTTTGTCTATCTCGCCCTGCAATCGACATTGGCGGTGAACGCCGTGCTGCTGCTGGCGGCCACGCCGCTCGCCATTGTCGCCGTCTCCTGGCTGATGTTCCGCGACACCGTCTCCTGGACGGCCGGGCTGGGAATGGTGGCCTCGGTCCTCGGCGTGGTTACGGTGGTCAGCCGCGGCGATCCGGCGCTGCTCGCCGACATCGCGGTCAATCCGGGCGATCTGTGGATGCTGCTGGCTATACCGACCTGGGCGGTTTATTCGGTGCTGCTGAAGCACCGGCCGGCCGAACTACCGCCACTGACCCTTCTGGGGGCGACGGTCAGCATCGGCGTGCTGGCCCTGCTGCCGGTGTACCTGTTGACCGTGGCGGCCGGGGCGCGCATGCAGCTCGACCTGCCGGCTATCGCGGCGCTGCTGTACGTCGCGCTGTTTGCGTCGGTCCTCGCCTTCATCTGCTGGAACCAGGGCGTGCGAGAGGTCGGGCCGAATCGCGCCGGCGTCTTCATCAACCTGATGCCGGTCTTTGCCGCCGTTCTGGCCATCGTTTTCCTCGGCGAAAGGATCGCGCCCTACCATGCCGTGGCGGCGGTGCTCGTCTTCGGCGGCATCGTGCTGGCCGGGCGCGGCCGGGCAGGGGCGGTGCGGCCGGCGACACCGAGCGTCGGCAAGAGGGAGTGAGGGACGCGATGGCGGTCAGGATCATGCGGCTGGGCATGTCGGTCTTCTGCCTGTCGATCGCCGCGGCGGTGCCGGCTACGGCGCAACGGAACGATCCGGTGCAGCTGGTGATCAGCGAGGATGTCTGCCGCGCCCTGGTGGCGCATCAGCCGGCAGCGGGTGTTGAATATCAGCCGGGCGTCGACGTCCATGGCCGGCCGGTGGCGCCGGCCGACCTGCCGGGCGGGCTCGATTTTGTCGCGCCGGAGGATTTCGTCGTGTCGATCACCCGCGAACTGGCCGGCCAGTTCGGCATTCCCGAAGACCCGGGCGTGTTCGAGGCCGAGGCCATCCTCGGCACCGTCTCGTTCGTCGACGGCCAGCTGTTCTTCGACGGCCGGCCCCTCTTCGACCCGGCCCAGGCCCTCATCCGCCGCCTCTGCCGCGAAAGTGGAGCGGAATAGGGCCTTCGTCGCGACTGACCCCAGAGGTGCAGTCAGCCAAAACATCGTTCTTCCTGGGTCAAAGATAACTCACTGTTATTGCAGAGGCTTTTAGTCGATCACTTGCCAGCCGTTGCGCGTCGCCAATCCAAACTTTGTGTTATGTCTGTTGTGATTGGTGCACCTCGGGGCAGCCAATGTTAAAAGTTTCCGGATTCCTACTTCCTTACTTTCCGGTTATTCTTGCCACGCTGTTCCTCCAGCTTATTCTGCCAATCGGTTTCACATCTGGTAAAATTGACTTGAGTGTTGGTAACCTGGCAGAGCAGAGAATTTACACAGGTCTTTTTGTTTATTCCTCTGCTTGCCTTGCAAATTCAATAATTTGCATCCTCCTTTCATATTATGCAATCACGCAAACAGCTTCGGGCAGCTTGAAAATTATATCAGTATCATTGAGTGCCATGGTATGTTTTTCAATGTGGCTGTCTTATCACCTGTCTCTCGATATACATTACGCATCTTACATAGAGATTATGGACTTGATCAAACGTGTTCATCCCGATCTTGGCCTCCTCGATTGCATCAGTATCCGCGAAATTTTTTCCAGGCCCGATCCTGAATGTCATTGTGGAGCGCAATTATGGTCGCCAATATCATTCCTTCTGCTGGCAATTCCAATATTCACTGTTGGTTTTTTTATTGCAAATACAGTCGAAATAACCATAAAGCTTTCAAGAATTCGAAGTATTGCTACAGAGAACTGCAAATCTCATGAAGGAAATAATTATAAAGAGATTGAAAAAGAGGTTCTCGTAGGATTTGCCGCACAAATGTTAACGAATTTTTATTGCCTTTGTCTAATTCTTGTAAGTGCGACGCTGACTCTAGCGACCTTTTTTTATATGCCAGTAGGAACCTTTTCCGACCCGGAGACCAACATGCTTCTAAGTTTTCATGCAACAAATCTTTCGATATTCTGGGGTACGGTGTTTTCGCTCACGCTGGGTGCGATTTATTTTGTACCAGGGTCAAATCTCTTAAAGACGCTAAAAAATTGTGGACTATCTTTCTCTGAGCTATTCGATGGCAAGAGCCCTCCAAAAAGCAAACCGGTCTTACCAGTCGATATCCAGGCGCGGATTGCTTTTTCGTTTGCTTCTCCATTGATCGCCGGGTTGGCTGTCGGAGTATTTGGCTATTTGACCGGTGCTTAATCCGCCTAGTGCACTGACTCACACAGAGGATGCACACTGGCCCCGGTCAATTTTTTGCAGGATTTGGTCTGCGGGTTTGGTC
>JAAAOG010000139.1 GCA_009909005.1 Alphaproteobacteria bacterium
GCCGCTCAGCGGGCACCAGGCGAAGCGGCGTAGCGGTCACCCTTGGGCGCCGGCCCTGCGGCTGAGCCGAGACGAGAAAGCTCTGCCGGCCGGCGGCGCGGGCCGGCGCGCCATCCGGCAATATCGTTGCTGCGCGCTCCCGGCTTACCGCGGTGTTCACCCGGCCCAGAGCAACGGCCAGCGCTTCGGCAACGGCATCGATCCAGTCCGTGGCGAAACCGAAGAGGGTTGCCCTCACCAGCAGGTCTTGGTCGAGCGCATCGACGGACAGAACCAATGGCTTCGGCATCTCCTCTCCCGAAGCGATGCGGCCGTGATCGCCAAAGACCACGTCATAGGCGCAGGGCGGCGACCAGCAGCAGGGCCGGCCCGCCCGCGCCGGCTCGGAAGCCGCGGCAAGGAGAACATGCCCGAGAGCGCCGCGGATCTGGCCGGGCAAGCCCGGGTCGAGAGCGAGCGGCCCGGCATTCGGACAGACGAGCCGGATCGTCTGCCGGAACCAGCGGGCAGCCAGGCCCGGCAGATCGACCTGATCCGCAGGCCGCAACAGGCGATGCCGCAGCCCACGCCCGTCCAGGGCCCATGCGTCTTCGTTTCCCACCGTGTCGCGGCTCACAACAACCAGAACTCCTGCGCCTCCGGCAGTGGCGCCGCCGAGGGTCCGGCGACCCGGCTCCGCGAGAGCCCGGCGTCGGTCACGGCGTACATCCGCAGGCTGTCCTCGGGGCCAAGCTCCGCTGCCGCGCGATCGAACAAGATTTGTGCCATGCGTTCGTCCAGCCGCGCTTCGAACACGCTCTTCTGGACCCTGACCGCGTGGTCCTCGAATATGTCGGAGACGCGCCGCCGAACGCTGTCTCGGGATACGTCATAGGTGTACACGCGAATTGTCTTCAAGGGCCTTGCCACAGTCTTCTCCCGGCTTCTCGCTCACCTGGGTGAACCGGTTGTTCAATAGTCGATGACATAGGGCCGGTAGGCCTCCTGATCTTCGATATGGCGGCAGAGCGACAGGACCTGCTCTTCCATGACTCCCCGCCAGGTCACCCGGCGCTTGGCGCCGTCGGGACCGTTTTGCTGACTGGTCACCAGGCGGTCGGCCCAGGCCTCGTAGGTTCGGACAATCCGGTGCTGCGCCTCGCGCCCCATGCGCCAGGTTCCGTCGGGGGTTTCAGCGAACATGTCGATATGAACGATATCATTGTTGCAGAGATAGACGACGAGGCTTTCGACCAGCGGCGCGCGGAAGACCTCCATAAGATCGAAGACGCAGCCGGCATGATTGTCAGCGCTGCCATGAAGGAAACCGAAGCCGGGGTTCAGACCATGCCGGACGAGGAACACGGTTACGTCGCGCTCCAGCAGTCCGGCCGCGAAGGAGAGCATGGCGTTCACGGGATCCGGGGAAGGCCGGCGGCGTCGCTGCTCAAGTGTCCAGGGCGGCGCCAGCAGGCGGGACAGGGCCGGCCAATAAAGGGCCGTGGCCCGGCCTTCATGGCCGAGGAGTCCAGGGACGTCCGGAACCATAGAGGTCTTGCGGATCGATCGGTTCAGGTCGATGAGCCCATTGATGACATCGCGATCCTTCTTCGACCGGTTCAGCCGCCGCAGGACCGCTCTTTGGTTGCGCAGCCGGCCGTCCACGAAACAGCGCGCCAGCTCGACCCGCAAGGCCGGGTCGAGGACGTGGCGGGCCTGGGCCAGCTGCCGGCCGGCGCGCGGGCCGACGCCGCTGCCGGCCCATCCCAGCGTCTGGCCCGTTCCGTTCACCCAGGCCACCTGGGTGTCCGTGGCGATGGCAAGGCGAAGGGCGGCATCCTCGGCCATCGCCTCGGGGCCGATGTCGATCCGGTCGACCTGCCGATGCGGCAAGGCGATCAGCTCCTCGTCCTCCTCCATGACCGTGAAGGCCCGATTGCGCAGGCTGAGGCGCCGACCGGGAACGGTGACATAGAGCACCCGCATGCGCTCGGCATAGCCGGCGGCTTCCCGGCGTTCCGCGGCCGATTTGGCTTCCGCCTCCCGCCGGTCCTGGGCAGCGACCTGCGCGAGCAGGGCATCAAGGGCGGGGACATGCAGCCGGTTGGGCGAGGGCAGCGTCAACGACCGGACGAACAGATGGCCAAGAAACCGGAAGCCCTGGTCAAAACTGACGATCCGCGATTTCTCCGGGTGCAGTCTGAGACCCAGCTCTTCCAGGGCCGTGCGGACCCGCTCCAGCGAGGCCTCGGCCGCAACGGCGCTCTTGCACAGGACCAGGAAATCGTCGGCGAACCGGACGAGCCGGATGCCGCGGCGGGCCAGCCGGTCGTCAAAGTCGTCGAGATAGAGATTGGCCAGCAGCGGCGAGACCGGCGCGCCCTGCGGCAGGCCGCGGCCGATGGTCGATGCACTCTCCAGCCACAGCGCGACAAGATCGATGATCGGCCCCGGCCCGATCGATGCCTCCAGGCGGGTCAACAGGGGATCATGCGGCACATTTTCGAAATATCGTTCAATATCGCCGTCGACGACATGGGTGAAACCGTCCGCCCGGTGCCTTTCGATGCGCGCCACGGCTTCCCGCACCGAGCGGCCCGGCCGGTAGGCGAAGCTCGTATCGGCCATCTCGGCATCCAGAACCGGCATCAGCACCTCGGCGATGGCCGTTTGCGCCACCCGGTCGACGATGCAGGGAATGTCGAGCGGCCGCATGCCGCCGGACTGTTTGGGAATGTCGACGCGCCGTATCGGACCCGGCGCATAGCGTCCCGAACGCAGATCGCGCTGCAGGCGGATCAGCCGGCCGGGAACCGCACGGCCGAACATGGCGATGGTGATGCCGTCGCCGCCGGCAGCCCCGGCATTCGCCTCCACCCGGCGCCAGGCGGCCTGCAGAGCATCCAGGCGCGAGGCTTCCTGAAAGGCCAGCCAATGCCGATCCGAGGCTGCGGGCATGATCGATCCCCTTGGAAAACGAGCGACCATCTGTTATCATTCATCAAAATGACCTTCCAGGTCCAGACAATCGTCAATTGTAACAAAATAGTAATAAATTTTGATCGGTCCCTTGGAAAATGCCACAAATTTTTTCGCTTGAACAGGGGCTTGCAAAGGGGTATGTTCCACCTGCCGCGTTTTTCAGGAAGCGGATGAAACCTGACGGCGGTGGCCACACCAAGGGAACTGTCGTGTTCCACCTGCCGCGCTTTTCAGGAAGCGGATGAAACCCAGGTTTTGTAGCCTAGGGCGTCGACACCTTGGTTCCACCTGCCGCGCTTTTCAGGAAGCGGATGAAACGCAGTTGCCTGCCGAGTAGGAGTCCGAGCGAAGTTCCACCTGCCGCGCTTTTCAGGAAGCGGATGAAACCTCGATGCCGGCTCCGGCGGCTTCCGCCGCCAAGTTCCACCTGCCGCGCTTTTCAGGAAGCGGATGAAACCCCAAATTGTCAAGTATGACAGCGAGGAGAGAATCGTTCCACCTGCCGCGCTTTTCAGGAAGCGGATGAAACCCACCATCACCTCGGTGCCGGGGCGGTACACGGTTCCACCTGCCGCGCTTTTCAGGAAGCGGATGAAACTGGGACATATCCGCCGCCCGAACTTCTTCCGCGGTTCC
>JAAAOG010000177.1 GCA_009909005.1 Alphaproteobacteria bacterium
GAGCGCCCGGCGCAATGGACCGGCGGGCCGGTCGCCGACGCCCGCGCCGCCGCGGCGGCCGCCATGGACCTGCCGGCCTTGCGCGCGGCCGTCGAGGCCTTCGAAGGCTGCGGGCTGAAGGCCACCGCGACGACCACCGTGTTCTGCGACGGCAATCCGGAGGCCGGTCTGATGGTCATCGGCGAGGCGCCGGGGGCGGAAGAGGACCGGCAGGGCAAGCCCTTTGTCGGGCCGGCCGGCCAGCTGCTCGACCGCATGCTGGCGGCGATCGGCCTCGACCGCAGCACGGCCTATATCTCCAACGTGCTGTTCTGGCGCCCGCCCGGCAACCGCCAGCCGAACCCGGCCGAACTCGCCGCCTGCCTGCCTTTCGTCCACCGCCATATCGTTCTGAAGCGGCCCAGGGTGCTGGTGCTGGCCGGCGGCACCGCGGCAAAGACGCTGTTCGACACGACGGAGGGCATCATGCGGCTGCGCGGCCGCTGGCGCGATTTCGACCTGCCGGGGCTGGAGGCGCCGATACCGACCGTCGCCACCTTCCACCCGGCCTTCCTGCTGCGCCAGCCGGCGATGAAACGCGAGGTCTGGCGCGATCTCATCCAGATCAAAAAGCGGCTTGCTTAGGGCATGCGCGCATGCGCATGCCTTCAGGGCCGCCGGCACCCATAGCGTGCGTGGCCTATGCGACATCGAAGGAGGATTGGAGATGAGCCAAGAGACCCAATGCAATGTCCTCGGCGAAACGCTGGACCTGTGCGGCTCCAGCCCGATGACCGGCTTTTATCGCGACGGCTGCTGCGCCACCGGGCCGGAGGATATCGGCCGGCATGTCGTCTGCGCCCAGGTGACGGCCGAGTTCCTCGCCTATTCGAAGTCGCGCGGCAACGACCTGACGACGCCGCGGCCGGAGTTCGGCTTTCCGGGGCTCAAGCCCGGCGACCGCTGGTGCCTGTGCGCCGCCCGCTGGCAGGAGGCCTTCGAGGCCGGAGCCGCGCCGCGGGTCGTCCTGCGGGCCACCCATGAAGCGGCGCTGGAGCACTGCGACCTCACCGACCTCAAGCGCTTTGCCCTCGATCTGTCGTGAGGAAAGCCGACGAAGAAAAGATGTTTCAAGCCGGAGCCTCTCGCAGACCCGCGCAAGCAGACGGCGCCGTGACGGCGCTTGTCGAGCCGATTCGCGCCTGTATCAGGCCCCATGACATCGTCGACGGGCCGGGGTGGCAAGGAACCCTCTGCTTGCCGGGAGCATCCGCCTGCGGCATATAGCTGGTCCATGACCTCCGCCGTTCAGCTCTATGAGGCGCTCGCCACTGCGCCCGACGACAAGGCCCGCGCCCGGCTGATCGCCGATGCGTTCGAGGCCTTCGAGGAGCGTCATCCCAATCTCGACAAGGTCGCAACGCGGGACGAGGCGCACGCGACCGAGCTTCGCCTCGTCAAGGAAATCGAACAGGTCCGTTACGAGACGGCACTGGTGCGGGCCGAAATCAGCGAAACCGAGCTTCGTCTTCGCCGGGATATCGAGCAGGTCAAACAGGACACGGCGGCGATCCGGGCCGAACTGCAAAAAGAGACTGAAGCGGTTCGTCAGGACACGTCAACAATTCGGTCCGAACTCCACCAGGCCGAGCTTCGCCTCCGCAAGGAAATTGAAGAAGTTAAGCAGGAAACGGCAGCAATTCGTGCCCAACTGCACCAGACGGAGCTTAGTCTCCGCAAGGAAATCGAACAGGTGCGGATGGAAGGCCGGCAGGCGGAATTACGGCTGACCGAGCGCATCGACGCGGTCCATGCCGATCTCCTGACCCGCATGGAGACGATCCGCTGGTCCACCATTCAGTGGGTCGCCGGGATGCTCTGCGTGACCATCCTTGCCATGCTTGGTGCCATAACGGCGATCATGTAAACGCTTCGCCGCCGGCCGTCTCACAGGTCGATGGGTACCGGTTCGGCACGCTGGGCGAGGATGTCGCGCAGCAGGCGCAGGCCGGCTTCCAGCTGTGCGCGATCCTGGGCGGCACCGATGCTGATCCGGATGCAGTGCGGCACCGGCGTCCGGTCGACCATGAAGGGTTCCGGCCCGATCACCGCGACGCCCGACTGCCGCGCATAGTCGACGAAATTGCCCACCCGCCAGGGCGGCGGCAGGCTCATCCAGACATTGATGCTGGTCTCGGCCGTCGCATAGGTCTCGCCGCCCATCAGCCCGTGCACCAGCTGCTGGCGCCAGGCCAGCTCGCGGCGCTGGCGGCCGACCAGCTCGGCCATCGTGCCGTCTTCGATCCAGCGGCTGGCGATCTCGGCGACCAGCGGCGTGCCCATCCACGAGGTCGTGCGCAGCCGCGCCACCATCCGGACCACCAAAGGAGCCGGCACCAGCAGGTAGCCGGTGCGCAGGCCGGAGACCGTCGATTTGGTGAAACTCGTCGCATAGCATGTGATATCCGGCGCCAGAGCCGCCAGCGGCGGCGGCGCCTCCGGCACCAGCGGCCGGAATATATCGTTTTCGACGATGGTCAGGCCGTGCCGGCGCGCGATCTCGGCCACTTCCCGGCGCCGGGCCTCGGACATCAGGGTACTGGTCGGGTTGTTGAGCGTCGGTGTGGTGACCAGCACCTTGACCGGTGCGGCCCGGCAGGCGGCGTCGAGTGCGTCGGGGACGATGCCCTCATCGTCGGTCTCCAGGGCGAGGAGGTTGAAATGCAGGACGCTGGCGAGCGAGATGGTGCCGTGGTCGGTCAGGCGCTCGGTCGCCACCAGGTCGCCCGGCCCGGTCAGGGTGGAGAGCGCCACGGTCAGGGCATGGGCGCAGCCATTGGTGATCAGGACGCAGTCCGGCGATGCGGCAAGGCCAAAACCGGCCAGCCATTGCGCGGCCGCCGCACGGTGACGCGCCAGGCCGATAATCGGCCGGCAGACCAGCATCGAGGCCAAATCTTCGCCGGCGGCCAGGTCGGCGAGGGTGGCTCGCAGCCTTTCGGCGTGC
Source organism: Alphaproteobacteria bacterium (assembly GCA_009909005.1). GTDB lineage: Bacteria > Pseudomonadota > Alphaproteobacteria > DSM-16000 > Inquilinaceae > JAAAOG01. Next base: position 2,987 of record JAAAOG010000177.1, read on the forward strand.
AAAGGCTCGATGCAGGGGCGGCAGACCGACAGGTCGATCAGGTCGGCCGGCCGGCCCTGGGTGAGGAAGGGGATGTCGCGGGCCGCGGGTGGTGCACAGACGAACGTGCCCTTGCCGACCGTGCCGGTCACGAGGCCGCGCCGCTCCGCCTCCAGATAGGCGGCGCTCACCGTGTGCACGGACAGGCTGAGGGCGTCCGCCAGCTGTCGCCGGGTCGGCAGCCGGTCGCCGGGCTTCAGCCGGCCGTCGCCGACCGCACGGTCGATGGCGTCGGCCAGCGCCTGATAGCGCGGGCCGTCGAGATTGGTAAGGTCGGGCGCCCAGTTTGACATGCCTGCACGCAGTGACTTGAACCGGATCAAAAGCCGCTTTAGCATCTTGCCGCGATCCGGGCCCAAGGGAAAGCGGCCATGCGCCCTGCCTGGGCCGGCGGCCGGCGCGGTTCCGCGCGCCGTCCTCAGACCGGTCCGGGACGGGACAGGATCGCCATCACCAAACACCAGCACTCGGATGGGAGGCTTGACCGAGCATGGATAAGAGCAGAACCGCCCGCACCGCCGGGACCGTCGTCGCCGCCGCTTTCGGCGTCGCCCTGATCGCCGGCCCCGCCGCGGCCGAGGAATGGCGCTTTGCGCTGGAGGAGATCGAAGGCAGCGTCCAGGACGCCTATGCCCAGGAATTCGCGCGACTGGTCGAGGAGCGCTCCGGCGGCGACGTCACCGTTACCGTCTATCCCTATGGCTCGCTGGGCACCTCGGCCGAGCTGACCGAGCAGGCCATGGACGGCATCGTCCAGCTGACCCACGCCTCGCCCGGCCATCTCGGCACGCTGGTGCCGGAGGTCCAGGTGTTCTCCATCCCCTATCTCCTGTCGCAGAACAATGCGGTCAATCAGGAACTGCTGACCGAGAGCCCGCTCATCTACGGCACCATCGCCGACGCTCTGCGCGAGCAGGGCCTGGAGCTGCTCACCATGTACCCCGAAGGCGACATGGTGTGGACGACCAACCGGGAGATCCGCTCGCCGGAAGATTTCGAGAACTTCCGCATGCGCACCATGGTCTCGCCGATGCTGGTCGCCGCCTATGAATCCTTCGGCGCCAACCCGACGCCGCTGCCCTATTCCGAGGTCTATGGCGCCCTGCAGCTCAACATGATCGACGGCCAGGTCAACCCGATCTTCGCCATTCAGGAGATGGGGTTCTATGAGGTCACCGAGTACATGATCTGGGCCGGCCAGCAGCAGTTCGTCACCACCGTCGTCGCCAATGGCGACTGGTACGCCGGCCTTGAGGGCGAGCGGCAGGAGCTGCTCGACGGCGTCATTGCCGACATGGCCGACTACATCTTCGAGACGCAGGAAGAGTACAATCAGGAGCGTTTGGAGATGATCCGCGAGGCCAAGCCCGAGATGGAGATGATCGAGCTGACCGCCGAAGAGCGGGCGGCCTTCGAGGAGCGGGCCGAGATCGTCCGGGAGCAGTTCGTCGACATGGTCGGCGAGAGTGGCCAGGCGATCGTTGAAGGGCTGGAGGCGGAAATCCAGGCCCTGGAAGACGAACACGGCGCCGAGGAGAGCATGGAGTAAGGGGCGGCACCGCCGCCTTGCCCCTGCCGGCTTTCCGCCGTGGAAACGGCGGAAAGCCACCTCCCCCGCCAATCCCGCAAGCGGGGAAGGATCTTGTGCGCCCCGAACGGCCCCGGAGCGGCGGCATCCCTGCCGCCGATGTCCCCGGAGCGGCGGCATCCCTGCCGCCGACGTCCCCGGAGCGGCGGCATCCCTGCCGCCGATGTCCCCGGAGCGGCGGCATCCCTGCCGCCGGCGTCCCCGGAGTGGCGGCATCCCTGCCGCCGACGTCCCCGGAGCGGCGGCATCCCTGCCGCCGACGTCGGCTGGAAGCCGACGCTCCAAGGGCCCGTTGCGTGAAGGCCGGGGGATTCCAAGCAGAGACCGTCCGGTCGGGATTGCACCCCGGGCTGGCATGGATGCAAAGGAAAGCACGACAATGCCCGGTTCGGCCGTCCAGGAGCTGACGGCGCTCAACAAGCCGTCGCGGGTCACCTGCAACATCGACCTGGGTGCCGTGGGCAAGCATTACGGCTATCTGACCGCGCCCTATTCCCGCAACGAGTCCGCCTGGGGCTCGATCCAGGTGCCCATCATCACGATCTGCCACGGCACCGGCCCGACCATCCTTTTCACCGGCGGCATTCACGGCGACGAATATGAAGGCCAGGTCGCCCTGATGAACCTCGCCCGCGAGCTGGAGCCGGAGCAGCTGCAGGGCCGGGCGATCATCGTACCCTCGCTGAATCTGCCGGCGGTGCGAGCCGCCACCCGCCTGTCGCCGGTCGACGGGCTGAACATGAACCGCATCTTTCCGGGGCGGCGCGACGGCACGGTCAGCGAGATGCTGGCCGACTATGTCTATACCCAGCTTTTGCCGCTGACCGATATCGTCGTCGACCTGCATTCCGGCGGCCGCAGCCTCGACTTCGTGCCGAGCGCGGTCATGCACTATCTCGACGACCGGTCGCACTTCAATCGCACACTGGCGGCGGTCAAGGCCTTCGGCGCGCCGCTCGGCCTGGTGCTGCGCGAACTCGACAGTGAGGGCATGCTCGACACGGCCGTCGAGGACCTCGGCAAGACCTTCATCTCGACCGAGCTGGGCGGCTCCAGCACGCTGACCGCCGGCAATGTCGCCATCGCCCGCACCGGGGTGGAGAATCTGCTGCGCCATTTCGGTGTGCTGGAAGGCGAGCCCACGCCGCCCGAGGCCTTCGGCCGGACGCCGACCCGGCTGATGCAGACGCCGGACGACCGCTCCTTTGTGATCGCCGAGGATGACGGCATTTTCGAGATCCTCGCCGATCTCGGCACCGAAGTGACCATCGGCCAGCCGATCGGCCGCATCCACGATTTCAACGATCCCAAGCGCCCGCCGGCCGTGTATGATGCGCGGCGGTCCGGCGTTGTCTTCTCCCGCCACGCCATGGGGCTGATCAAGCGCGGCGACTGCCTGGCGGTCATCGCCATCGACTGGGAGGGCTGACAGCCGGGCCCGGCAGCTGCGATGAAACTCGATGCGCTCGACCTGAAGATCCTGGCGGCTCTCCAGCGGGACGGGCGCATGACCAAGCTGCGGCTGGCCGAGGCGGTCAATCTTTCGCCCAGCGCCTGTTTCGAGCGGGTCAAGAGGCTGGAAGCCGGCGGCTATATCCGCGGCTATCACGCCCGGCTCGACCTCGCCCGCATCGTCCGCAGCACCGTGGTGCTGGTCGAGGTGCGGCTGAAGAGCCATGACAGCGCCAGCTTCGAGCGCTTCGAGCAGGCCGTCCGCACCGTCCCGGAGATCGTCGACTGCTGGGCCGTCGGCGGCGGGCCCGACTACATGCTCCGCGCCGTCTGCCGCGATATCGAACATTACCAGAGCGTCATCGACGGGGTGCTGGCGGCCGGCGCCGGCATCGAGAAATATTTTACCTACGTCGTCACCAAGCACGTCAAGAGCGACGCCGGCTATCCCATCCACGCCCTGATGGAAGCCGGAAAGACCGGCTCCGGGGCCGATTGACCCGGCTTCCGCGCTGCACCGAAAATCCTTCGGTTCACGGGCCCGGCACCGACCAGGGTTTCGGTCGGGGCCGGGCACTTCCGACCCCTATTCGGCGGCCCCTGGATTAGGCTTGTCCCTACACTGCGCAGGGGCGGAACGGCCGCCCGGCTGCGCCGCTCTTGGGGAGGGTAGGCCATGATTGTTGGCGTGCCGAAGGAAATCAAACCGCAGGAAAACCGGGTGGGGCTGATCCCGCCCAGTGTCCGCGAGCTGACCGGCCGCGGCCATGGGGTGGTCGTCGAAAGCGGCGCCGGGGCCGGCATCGGCCTCAGCGACGAGGATTACCGCGCCGCCGGGGCGACGGTGGTCGACACGGCCGACGAGGTCTTCGCCACCGCCGAGATGATCGTCAAGGTCAAGGAGCCACAGCCGGTCGAATGCGCCCGCCTGCGCGAGGACCAGGTGCTGTTCACCTTCCTCCACCTGGCCCCCGACCCGGTGCAGGCCCGCGGCCTGATCGACTCCGGCTGCGTGGCCATCGCCTATGAGACGGTGACCGACGATCATGGCGGCCTGCCGCTGCTGGCGCCGATGAGCGAGGTGGCGGGGCGCATGTCGGTGCAGGTCGGCGCCCACCATCTGCAGAAGCCGGAGGGCGGCATGGGCCTGCTGCTCGGCCCGGTCGCCGGCGTCGAGCCGGCCGAAGTGGTCATCCTCGGCGGCGGCGTCTCCGGCAGTGCGGCAGCCGACGTCGCCATCGGCATGGGCGCCCGGGTGACGGTGCTCGAGAAATCGCTTGAGCGGCTGACCGCCCTGCGCGCCCGTTTCGGCAACCGGCTGAACGGCGTCTATTCGACGGCCGAAAGCGTCGAGCGCTATGTGCTGGCCGCCGACCTGGTGATCGGCGCGGTGCTGCTGCCCGGCGCGGTGGCGCCGAAGCTGGTCGGCCGCGAGCTGCTCGGTGCCAAGCGCCCCGGCTCGGTCATGGTCGACATCGCCATCGACCAGGGCGGCTGTTTCGAGACCAGCCGGGCGACCACCCATGCCGCACCGGTCTACACGGTCGACGGCGTGGTGCATTACTGCGTCGCCAACATGCCGGGCGCGGTGCCGCGCACCTCCGCCTACGCCCTGAATTTCGCGGTGCTGCCGCATGTGCTGGCCCTCGCCGACAAGGGCTGGCGGCGGGCGCTGGCCGACAACCGGCACCTGCGCGCCGGCCTGAATGTCCGGCACGGACGGGTGACGCACGAGGCAGTGGCGGCCGGGCTGGGCTGCGAGTTCACCCGTACGCTCGAGGAGGTGGCGGCATGAAAACGGCAGACGTACAGGCGATGCGCCAGGCTGCCGGCAAACTGCCGCTTGCCGTCCCGCGCCTTTCCGCCAGCTGGCCTATGTCGACGGCGCCTGGGTGGCAGGACCGGACGGGGCCGCCATCCCGGTCACCAACCCGGCCGACGGGGCGCTGATCGGCCATGTCCCGGCGCTCGATGCGCTTGCGACCGAGAACGCCATCGACGCGGCGGCGCGGGCCTGGCCGGCCTGGCGCCGCCTGCTGGCCAAGGAGCGGGCGGCGATCCTGCGGCGCTGGGCGGCGCTGATGGAGGCGCATCGCGACGACCTCGCGGTGATCATGACGGTCGAGCAGGGCAAGCCCCTGGCCGAGGCGCATGGCGAGATCGGCTATGCCGCGAGCTTCCTCGACTGGTTCGCCGAGGAGGCGGTGCGCATGAACGGCGACACCATGCCGACCCATCTGCCCGGCAAGCGGCTGCTGGTGACGCGCGAGCCGGTCGGGGTGACCGCGGCGATCACCCCCTGGAACTTTCCGTCGGCGATGATCACCCGCAAGGCCGGCGCGGCCCTGGCGGCCGGCTGCCCGATGATCGTCCGCCCGGCCTCGGAGACGCCGTTCTCGGCGCTGGCCCTGGCGGTGCTGGCCGAGGAGGCCGGCGTGCCGGCGGGCGTCTTCCAGGTGGTCACCGGCTCTTCGCGGGTGATCGGCCGGGTCCTGTGCGACAGCCCGACGGTCCGCAAGATCAGCTTCACCGGCTCGACCGAGGTCGGGCGGGTGCTGCTCGGCCAATCGGCCGAGACCATCAAGAAGGTGTCGATGGAGCTGGGTGGCCATGCGCCCTTCCTGGTCTTCGCCGATGCCGATCCCGAGCTGGCGGTGCGGGAGGCGGTTGCCGCCAAGTTCCAGACGACCGGCCAGGACTGCCTCGCCGCCAACCGGATCCTGGTCGAGGACAGCGTCTACGACGCCTTCGCCGAGCGCTTCGCCGCGCGGGTGGCCGCACTCACGGTCGGCAACGGCCTGGAGGACGGGGTCGAACAGGGGCCGCTGATGAACCCGGCGGCGGTGGACAAATGCCAGGCCCATGTCGCCGACGCGGTGGCCAAGGGCGCGCAGCTGCTGGCCGGCGGCGGCCGGCACAGGCTGGGCGGCCTCTTCTTCCAGCCGACCGTGCTGGGCGGGGTGACGCCGGACATGGCGATCTTCCGGGAGGAGACCTTCGGCCCGGTCGCGCCGCTCACCCGCTTCCATAGCGAGGCGGAGGCGATTGCGCTGGCCAACGACACCATCTACGGCCTCGCCGCCTATGTCTGTACGCGCGATCTCGGCCGTACGTTCCGGGTCGGCGAGGCGCTGGAGTACGGCATGGTCGGGGTCAATACGGCGAAGATCACCGGCCCGCCCATCCCGTTCGGCGGCGTCAAGCAGTCGGGCCTGGGGCGCGAGGGCTCGCGCTATGGCCTCGACGACTATACCGAACTGAAATATCTCTGCCTCGGCGGCCTCGAAACGGCCTGATAAAGGCGAAAGACAGGGACAAGAGACCATGGATATGCCGATCACCGGCGATGACAGCCTCGAGGCCATCGATCGCCACGGACTGCTTCACCCCTTCACCAATCTGCGCGGCCATGCCGAGGGCACGCTGGGCGGCCCGCGGATCATCACCGGCGGCCAAGGCGTGCGGATCACCGACCAGCATGGCAAGACGTACATTGACGGTTTTGCCGGCCTGTACTGCGTCAATATCGGCTATGGCCGCACCGAGGTGGCTGAGGCGATCTACGAACAGGCCAAAAAGCTCGCCTATTACCACGCCTATGCGGGCCACTCGAACGAGCCGGCCATCCGCCTGACCGGCCGGCTGCTGCGCATGGCCCCCGGCAAGATGAGCAAGGTGTTCTACGGCCTCTCCGGCTCCGACGCCAACGAGACCCAGGTCAAGCTGGTCTGGTACTACAACAACGCGCTGGGCCGGCCGGAGAAGAAGAAGATCATCTCCCGGCATCGCGGCTATCACGGCGGCTCGGTGATGTCGGGCAGCCTGACCGGCCTGCCTGTCTTCCACCAGGCCTTCGACCTGCCGGTCAAGCCGGTGCTGCACACGAGCACGCCGCATTACTACTGGCAGCATGAGCCGGGCGAGAGCGAGGCCGGCTTCGCCCGGCGCTGCGCCGACGAGCTGGAGGCGATGATCCTGGCTGAAGGGCCGGAGACCGTCGCCGCCTTTATCGGCGAGCCGGTGCTGGGCACCGGCGGTATCATCCCGCCGCCGGCCGGCTATTGGCCGGCCATCCAGGCCGTCCTGAAAAAGTACGACGTGCTCATGATCGCCGACGAGGTGGTCTGCGGCTTCGGCCGGATCGGCACGGATTTCGGCTGCCAGGCCTATGGCATCGAGCCGGACATGGTGACCGTCGCCAAGGGCCTGACCAGCGCCTATGCGCCGCTCTCCGCCGCCCTGGTCAGCGAGCCGGTCTGGGAGGTGCTGCAGCAGGGCTCCGACAAACTCGGCACCTTCGCCCATGGCTATACCTACAGCGCCCATCCGATCGGCGCGGCGGCGGCGCTCGCCAATCTCGACATTGTCGAGGGCGAGGACCTGGCCGGCAATGCGCGGGACACCGGCGGCTATCTGCAGGAGCGGCTGCAGGCAGCCTTTGCCGACCACCCGCTGGTCGGCGAGGTGCGGGGCATCGGCCTGCTGGCGGCGATCGAGTTCGTCGCCGACAAGCCGAGCAAGACCCGCTTCGATCCAGGGCTGAAGGTCGGCGCGAAGGTCTCGGCCGCCTGCCTGGAGGAGGGGCTGATCGCCCGGGCGATGCCGCATGGCGACATTCTCGGCTTCGCCCCGCCCCTGGTCATCAGCCGCGCCGATGTCGACGACGTCGTTGCCCGGACCGAACGCGCGATCGCCCGCGTTACCGAGACCCTGGCGAAGGAGGGAGTGCTGACGGCTGCCTGATGTGCCTGCACAGGGACGAGAGTCCGGGAATCCGGGTTCCCTCCTCCAGGCGCGCAGCGATATTGGGGGAGGAGCCGGGGCGGAGGTAAAGGGTCGGCCGCCCCGTCTCGTTCCAATGCTGAGAGACCCGGCGCGCCCGGCCGGCCGGGGGGACAGGAACCGCATTTCATCTCCCGGTGTTGATGGTCGAAAGGCGGAGCCCGGCGCCGGCCGGGCTGCCGTCCCGACACAAACAGACGGGAGGGCAATCATGCTTGTTAAAGAGGCGATGACCGCCGCGGCGATCGTTATCACCCCCGAATCGCCGGTGACCGAAGCGGCGAAGATCATGCGCGACGACGATGTCGGCTTCCTGCCGGTCGGCGAGGACGGCAAGCTCCTCGGCACCATCACCGACCGCGACATCACGGTGCGCGGCGTTGCCAACGCGGCCGATATGCAGGCCCTGCCCGTTCGGCAGGTCATGTCGCCGGAGTTGGTCTATTGCCTGGAGGATCAGGATGTCGGCGAGGCCGCCGCCCTGATGGCAGACAACCAGGTACGCCGGCTGCCGGTCGTCAACAGCGAGAAACAACTGGTCGGCGTGCTGTCGCTCGGCGATATCGCCGTCGGCACCGAACATGCCGGGCTGAGCGGTGCCACGGTCGAGGCCGTCTCGCGCGAAGCCATTTGAGCCTGTCCGCCGACCCGACCGACCCTCGGGGCGATCCTTCCGAGACGCCCCGGCTTTCTCCCTGCCTTTTTATGCTGGACAGCAAAAGATGCGTGTGATTCCAACCCTTTTTGTCATCGCCGACGGCGGCAAGGCAAGGTTCCTGGTCAATGACGGGCCGGATGACGATCTGCAGCTGCGCCCCGCCGCCGAATTCCATAACGAGAACCCACCGACCCGCGAGCAGGGGACCGACAAACCCGGCCGCATCGATGACGCCGGCAAACCCGTTGGCGGAACCGATGTGTCGATCCGGGGCCGCAGTGCCATGGGCGAGACCGACTGGCATCAATTCGAGAAGGAGCGCTTCGCCAAGGAAATCGCGGGCCATATCGACCGGTCCTTCGTCGGCGGCAGCGCGTATGAGCGTCTCGTCCTCGTCGCACCGCCCCAGGTGCTCGGCGACCTGCGCAAGGAACTCCACAAGGACAGCTTTGCCAAGGTCACCGTCGAGGTGGCCAAGGACCTGACCAATCACCGTCTCGACGATATCGAAAGTCGATTGTCCGACTCGTTGCGCCCGGACGCCGCATAAGCGGTCACGCCGGACCCGACTCACCGTCTTCTTGCAGCGCCGCTTCGGCCGCGGCCCGGGCTTCGGCTAGAAAGGCTTCGAACGTCGGGCCGCTCCAGGCGCGGTGGTCGCCACGGGCAAAGGCCTGGGCGTTGCGGTGATAGAGCAGCGCGTTGACCCGATTGCCGACGAGATTGTTGCGGGTCTTGACGACCTTTGCCGGGACGCCGGCGACGATGGAATTGTCAGGGACCACCATGCCCTCCGACACGATGGCGTGCCCCGCGACGATGCAGTTGTCGCCGATGATGGCCCCGTCCATCACCGTGGCATTGATGCCGATCAGGCAGTTGTCGCCGATCGTGCAGCCGTGCAGCGTCACGTGATGGGTGATCGAGCAATAGGCGCCGACCAGGGTCGGCGTTTCCCAGCCGATATGCACCATCACGAAATCCTGGATATTGCTGCAGGCGCCGATGCGGATCTCGAAGGCTTCGGCCCGCATCACGACATTCGGCCAGACGCTGGCGCCCGGACCGATCGCCACCGCGCCGTACAGCTGCGCCGAGGGGTGGACATAGGCGGTCTCGTCGATGGCAATACCGGGCCCGAACTCGGTCATGGCGTCCTCTCACGGCCTCATGTTTCGCTTTCCGGCGGCTCCGGCCAGAACCCGCCATCCAGCGCCCGGTCAAGGTCGAAATCCGAGTCTTCGGGCAGGCGCGAAAGCGGCAGGCCTGTCTCATCCGCGGCCAGAGCTTGTGCGTGGCTATGCAAGGAGGAATACTTATCCGCTAGATGCCGTTGGATACTAGGGCTGTCCGTAAGGATACAGCATGTCCGGCGCCGAAGCTCGTGGATCGTAGATCGACACATGACGTTTCTGTATTCAGCAACGGCACGATACTCGATAAAATGCTTCAATAGAGCCACAAGATCGTCTTCCGCCGAACGCCGGTCGAACCTCGCCAAACCATCGATTTCTTCGGCGAGGTTTTCGATGTCCAGCGCGTCGAAACGGCCGGCACGCAGCAGGGCGGCCTGTGCTTCCGCCCACAGGCAGAAATCCTCCTCATAGCCCGGCGCGTCGCGGTCGCGCAGCTGTGCGGGATCGGCCATGGCACCCTCCTCAACCCTGTGCATCAGTGTCGGCCAAGCGGCGATAGCGGTCAACGAAGCGCTCGCGGGCCGCCGGCGGCGGCTTGTTGGCCTGGGCGAACAGCCAGCGGGCGACGAAATGCCCGCTCAGGGTGAGGCCGGCCAGCACCTCGGGCGGCTCGGCCCCGCCTTCGCCGCGCAGGAAGCCGGGCAGCGGCAGCAGCCGGTCCTCGTAACCGTCCGCCGCCGACAGGCTGACGGCGCGGCCGCTCTTCGGGCTGACATAGGCCAGCCGGTCATTGCCGCCGGTCACTGCGCAGCGCTGCAGGTCGAGCCCGAAGCCCAGCGCGGCCAGCAGCTCCAGCTCCCACAGGACATAGACGGCCCCCCAATACTCGCCACCGAGCCCGTCGAGCAGGGCGATCAGGCCGTCATGGATCGCGGGATAGGCAGCCCGTTCGGGCAGCGCCCCTTCCAGCACGGCGCAGGCCGAGGCCAGGGCGGCGAGGCGCAGCGGGTCGTCGAGCAGCCCGGCGGCCGGGCAGTCCAGCGGATCCAGCATGTAGGTGCCGAGCTGGTCGGAGAGACGTGCCCGCCAGTGCGCCTGCACGCGGGTACCGGGCTGCAGCGGGCCGAGCCGGCGGTGGCCGCGCACCAGCCCGGCATGGCTGCCGTGCTCGCGGGTGAGCAGCAGCGCGATCGCGCCCGCCTCGCCATGCGGGCGGACCGAGAGCACCACGCCCTCGTCCATCCAGTCGACCATGCGCGGTCCGATCGTCCCTTATTCGGCCGGCTTCCGGGCAGGCGCCAGCCGCTCCCAGGCCATGCCGGCCAGGAACACAATATAGGACAGGCAGATGGCGAGGATGAGCCCGTGCGGGCTCCAGGCCTCCATGGCGGCTCCGGCAACCAGCGGCCCGATGATCATGCCGAGCGTATAGCTCATGATGAAGGTGGTGTTGGCGGCGGCAAGATCGCCGCTGGCAAAGCGCTGGGCCAGCAAGACCAGGCCAAGCGTATAGAAGCCGGCGATCATGCCGCCCCAGACGAAAACCACCGGCCAGAGGACGAAACTGCCGATGGCGAAGGGCACGGCGACGGCGCAGACCAGCGCCAGCGCCACCACGCCGGCCAACAGGGCGCGCCGATCGGTGCGGTCGGCCAGCCAGCCGGTGGGATATTGCAGGGCGATCGTGCCGACGCCGAAGACGGTGGTCAGCAGCACCGCCCCTGCCTCCTCGAAGCCGACCCGCAGGCCATAGATCGGTATCAGGGCGAAGAACGTCGCCTCGCCGATCCCCGACAGAACCCCGGCGCCGATCGCCAGGGGGGCAACGCGGACCACCTTCATGACGCCCCAGGGGGCAAGGGGCGGGGTCAGCTTCGGTGCCAGGTGCCGGGCCGGCCAGAGCGGCAGCAGCGAGGCGGACAACAGGCCGAAGCAGATGACAAAGGGCAGCAGGCCCTCGCTGCCGGTCAGGGCCAGGATCGCCGGCCCCGCCGCGACTCCCACGCCCCAGATCGAGGCATAGATGCCGATGATGCGGCCGCGATCGGCCTCGGTGGCGATGGCGTTGATCCAGGTCTCGCTGGCGATCCATGCGAAGTTGAAGCCGACTCCCGTCAGCAGGCGGAACACGAACCAGAAAAACAGAATCGAGGTAAAGGGAAAGGCCAGCAGCGACAGGGCGGCCAGCATGGTCCCCCCGGCCAGCACCGGAATCATGCCGAAACGGCGGAGCAGTGCAGGCGTGAAGGGGCCGATGAGGAAGGCCGTCAGGGCATAGGCGGCCATCAGGCCGCCGACCACCAGGCCGCCATGGCCGGCGCGCTCGACCGTCAGGGAGACCAGCGGCGTGGCCAGGCTGATGGTGATACCGACGCCGAAGGCGGCAGCCAGCACGGCAGCGAGGCTGCGGATGCGGTTCCCATCGGCGGGCCGGTCAATCGATTTGAACGCCATCCGTCGTTCCGGCTTCCCAAAAAAGAACGCCCCCGGGACTCCCCTTTTCCGGTGCGGGAAGGGGACGGGGGCGGAATAGGAATATGGTCCGGGGCCCCGAAGGACCCCGGACATCGGCCTTAAGACTCAGGCCGTGCTGTCGCGCCGTTCGCTGGAGATGGCAGCCTGGGCGGCAGCCAGACGGGCGATCGGCACGCGGTAGGGCGAGCACGACACATAGTCGAGGCCCACGCTGTTGCAGAAGATCACCGAAGCCGGATCGCCGCCATGCTCGCCGCAGATGCCGAGCTTGATGTCCGGCCGGGTGGCCTTGCCGCGTTCGCAGGCGAGCTTGACCAGCTGGCCGACGCCCTCCTGGTCGAGGGTGACGAACGGATCATGCTCGAAAATGCCGACCCGCTCATAGTCCGGCAGGAAGTGGGCGGCGTCGTCACGGCTGATGCCGAAGGTCGTCTGCGTCAGGTCGTTGGTGCCGAAGCTGAAGAACTGCGCCGACTGGGCGATTTCCCCGGCCATCAGCGCCGCCCGCGGCAGCTCGATCATGGTGCCGACCAGATACTCGAACTTCTTGCCGGTGGCGGCCTGCACCTCGTGGGCGGTGCGGTCGATCACGTCCTTGATGAGATCGATCTCCTTCTTCGAGAAGGCCAGCGGGATCATCACCTCCGGAATGACCGGCTCGCCGGTCTCATTGGCGATTTCCACGGCCGCCTCGAAGATCGCCCGGGCCTGCATCTCGGAAATCTCCGGATAGGTGACGCCGAGACGGCAGCCGCGATGGCCGAGCATCGGGTTGGCTTCGTGCAGCTGTGCCGAGCGCTGGCTGACATGCAGAACGTCGGTCCCGGCCACCCGCGCGACCTCTTCCATATCGGCGTCGGTCTTGGGCAGGAACTCGTGCAGCGGCGGGTCGAGCAGGCGGATGGTCACCGGCAGGCCCCGCATGACGGTGAAGATGTCCTTGAAGTCCTGCTTCTGCATCGGCTGGATTTCGTCCAGCGCCTTGCGTCGATCGGCCTCGGTCTCGGCAACGATCATGCGGCGGACGGCCGTGATGCGGTCGGCTTCGAAGAACATGTGCTCGGTCCGGCACAGGCCGATGCCCTCGGCGCCGAACTTGCGGGCCGTCTCGCAATCGGCCTTGGTTTCGGCGTTGGTGCGGACCTTCATCCGGCGGATCTTGTCGGCCCAGGTCATCAGCTTGGCGAAATCGCCCGAGAGCTCCGGCTGGATGGTCGGGACCGAACCGATCATCACCTCGCCGGTGGCGCCGTCGAGGGTGATGACATCGCCCTCCTTCAGCGTCTTGTCCTTTGTGGTGACGGTCTTGGTCTTGTAGTTGACGTGCAGCTCGCCGGCGCCGCAGACGCACGGCCGGCCCATGCCGCGGGCGACCACCGCCGCGTGGCTGGTCATGCCGCCGCGGGTGGTGAGAATGCCGGCCGCCGCATGCATGCCGTGGATGTCTTCCGGGCTCGTCTCTTCACGGACCAGAATCACGGTCTCGCCGAGCTGCGCCTTGGATTCGGCGTCGTCGGCCGAGAAGACGATGGTGCCGGAGCAGGCGCCCGGCGAAGCCGGCAGGCCGCGGCCGAAGAGGTCGCGCTTGGCGGTCGGATCAAGCGTCGGGTGCAGCAGCTGGTCGAGCGAGGCGGGCGGGATGCGCGATACGGCCTCGCGCTCGTCGATCATGCCCTCTTCGCACATCTCCACGGCGATCCGCAGCGCGGCCGGCGTGGTGCGCTTGCCGTTACGCGTCTGCAGCAGATACAGCGTGTCCTTCTCGATGGTGAACTCGAGATCCTGCATCTCCTTGTAGTGCGTCTCCAGCCGGGTGCGCATCTCGCAGAGCTGGTCGTAAAGCTTCGGCATCACCTCTTCCATGGCCGGCAGGTCGGTCTCCTGCGCTGCCTTGGCGGCAAGGCTGATCGGCTGCGGCGTGCGGATGCCGGCGACCACGTCCTCGCCCTGGGCGTTCACCAGATATTCGCCGTAAAAGGCGTTCTCGCCGGTCGAGGGATTGCGGGTGAAGGCGACGCCGGTTGCGCAGTCATTGCCGAGATTGCCAAAGACCATCGACTGGACGTTGACGGCGGTGCCCCAGCTGGCCGGGATGTCGTGCAGCTTGCGGTAGGTGGCCGCCCGCTGATTCATCCAGGAGCCGAAGACCGCACCGATGCCGCCCCACAGCTGCTCCTCCGGATCTTCCGGGAACGGCCCGTCGATGGCGTTCTTGACCACGTCCTTGTACTTCAGGACCAAGTCCTTGAGGTCCTGGGCGGTCAGCTCGGTGTCCAGCTTGGCGCCGCGCTTGGCCTTCGCCGCTTCCAGCACGTCCTCGAAATGATAGTGCTCCACGCCGAGCACGACGTTGCTGTACATCTGGATGAAGCGGCGATAGCTGTCATAGGCGAACCGCTCGTCGCCGGTCTTCTTCGCCAGGCCTTCGACCGTGGAGTCGTTCAGGCCCAGGTTCAGCACCGTGTCCATCATGCCCGGCATCGAGGCGCGGGCGCCGGAGCGGATCGAGACCAGCAGCGGATTGGCCTCGTCGCCGAAGGACTTGTTGTTCATCTCCTCCAGCCAGGCCATGGCCTGGGCGACCTGGTCCTTCAGGCCTTCCGGATACTGGCGGTTATTGTCGTAAAAGGCCGTGCAGACTTCCGTCGTGATCGTGAAGCCCGGCGGGACGGGAAGACCCAGGCTGGCCATTTCCGCCAGATTGGCGCCCTTGCCGCCCAGAAGGTTGCGCATGCCCGAATTGCCTTCGGACTTATCGCCGCCAAACCGATATACCCATTTCGTCATTGTCAGAGCGCTCCTTCTCTTTTCCGCTATCGGCGCTGGTCACCGCGATCGGCGCTGGTCGCCGCATTCTCCGCGTCTGCCGCGGCTGTACGCAAGAGGCGGCTCATCTTCCATGACGTGCCTCAACCTCATTGCGTCGGACCCCGGTCATAGCGTCTTTTTTCACCGTCAGCCTTCGATCCTCGAGAAATCGGCCACCCGGTTCATGGTCGCGGCGATCGCCGCGCACAGGCAGAGGCGGTTGGCTCTCAGGGCCGGATCGTCGGCATTGACCGTGACGTGTTCGAAAAAGCCATCCACCGGCAGGCGCAGGGCTGCCAGCGCCGTCATCGCGCCGGCGAAATCCTCCGCCGCGATGCACGCGCGGCATTCCGCATCGGCCTGCTGAAGACTGTCATACAACGCCCGCTCCTCGGTCGCCGCAAGCCGGGCCGGATCGACGGCGATGTCGTAGCCGCGCCCGTCCTTCTTCTCCTCGATCCGGACGATATTGCCGGCGCGGCGATAGGCGGTCAGCAGATTGGCGCCGTCGTCACTGTCGACGAAGGCCCCGAGCGCCGCGACCCGTGCCAGAAGCTGGACGAGGTCGATATCGCCGCCGTCCTCACCGCCGGCCAGTTCCTTGCGCCGCCGGGCGAAGACCGCGGCGATCAGATCGTGCCGCACCCCCTCGTCGCGCAGATGAACGGTCAGCCGGTCGACGACGAAGTCGATCAGCTCGTCCGTGACGCCGTCGGCGATGGCGATGCCGCCGGCCCGGTAGAGCCCGGCCGCTTCGGCGAAACCGGCACGCAGGGGCAGGCGCAGGCCGTTCTCCCGCACCAGCCGGATGGTGCCGAGCGCCGCCCGGCGCAGGGCATAGGGATCGCGGCTTCCGGTCGGCTTTTCGTCGATGCCGAAAAACCCGACCAGCGTGTCGATCTTGTCGGCCAGCGCCACGGCCACCGAGACCGGCGCCGTCGGGCAGCTGTCGCCGGGCCCGAGCGGCGCATAATGCCGGGCAACGGCATCGGCGATATCCGGAGCCTCGCCCTCCTCCAGGGCGTAATAGCGGCCCATGACGCCCTGCAGCTCCGGAAACTCGCCGACCATGCCGGTCGTCAGGTCGGCCTTGGCCAGCAGCGCGGCGCTGCGCACCCGCTCC
>JAAAOG010000203.1 GCA_009909005.1 Alphaproteobacteria bacterium
CATCTGCCGGCGGCGCAGAGCCTGGATCTTGCGGTCCTTTGTCGGGCCTTCGGCCCCGCAATTCCAGCTGTTGTTGTTGTCGGACCCGTCGCGATTATCCTCGCCATTGGCTTCATTGTGCTTGTTGTTATAGCTGACGAGGTCGCGCAGCGTGAAACCGTCATGCGCGGTGATGAAGTTGACGCTCGCCCAGGTGCGCCGGCCGCGATGGTTGAAGAGGTCGGCCGAGGCGGAAAAGCGGCCGGCAAAGGTGCCGAGCATGCCCTCGTCGCCCTTCCAGTATTTGCGCATGGTGTCGCGGTACTGGTCGTTCCACTCCATCCACCCCGGGGGGAAATTGCCGACCTGATAGCCGCCCATGCCGACATCCCAGGGCTCGGCGATCAGCTTGACCGCGGTCAGCACCGGGTCCTGGGCGATGGCATCGAGCAGCCCGGCATGTTCGGTGTATTCGCCATTGACGCGGGCGAGAGTCGTGGCGAGGTCGAAACGGAAGCCGTCGACATGCATGGTCTCGACCCAGTAACGCAGCGAATCGGTGACCATGCGGAAGACATGGCGGTGGCGCAGCTCCAGGGAATTGCCGCAGCCGGTAAAGTCATTGTAATAACGCTCATTGCCATGCACGAGGTAATAATAGGAATGATTGTCGATGCCGCGGAAGGAGAGCGTCGGCCCCCTGTGGTTTCCCTCTGCGGTGTGATTGTAGACGACGTCGAGAATGACTTCGATGCCGGCGTTGTGCATGGCATCGACGAATTCGCGGACGGCTTTGAGCCCCTTGCCGCCGAGATAGTCCGGATGCGGCGCAAAGAAGCCGATGGAGTTGTAGCCCCAGTAATTGCGGGCGCCGCGGTCGATCAAATGGCGGTCGTGCACGAAGGCGTGGATCGGCAGCAGCTCGATCGCCGTGACGCCCAGCTGCTTGAGATAACGGATGACGTCCCGGTTGGTCAGCCCGTCGAAGGTGCCGCGATCGGCCTCCGGCACCTTGGGATGACGCATGGTGAAGCCGCGCGCATGCATCTCGTAGATGATGCTCTGGTGCGGCAGGCGCTGGGCCGGGCGCGGCCGCTTGCCGAGCGGGCCGGACGCGACGACCTGGCATTTCGGCATGTAGGGGCCGCTGTCGCGGTCGTCGAAGGACAGGTCCTCGTCGGGATGGCCAAGCTGGTACCCGAACAGTGCATCGTGCCATTGCAGCTGGCCCCGCAGGCGCCTCGCATAGGGGTCGAGCAGCAGTTTGTTGTGGTTGAAGCGATGTCCGGCATCCGGCTCATAGGGACCGTGGACGCGATAGCCGTAGAGCCGGCCCGGCCCCACGCCCGGCAGATAGCCGTGCCAGATCTCGTGAGTGAACTCCGGCAGCGGGATGCGCTGCTCCTCCCGGCCGCTGTCGTCGAACAGGCAGAGCTCGACCTTGGTGGCATGGGCGGAAAACAGGGCAAAGTTCGTCCCCTGCCCGTCCCAGGTGGCGCCGAGCGGGTAAGGGAGGCCGGGCCAGATGCGAAAATCGTCGTCGGACGCCATGGCGGCCTCCCTGGGATAAGGCGGGTTGGATGAACCGGGCGGCCGGGACCGGCCGGGAAACAGTGATAGCGTGGCTTGCCGGCCCGCTCAATCGCAATGCTGCAATGCAGCGAAGGCGGACCGGCATTTCATCGCCATAAGGTGCCGACGGGTCACTCCGTTCCCGGCAGCACCAGGCCGAGATAGGGGGCCGAAGCACTTTCCCGGGGACCGAAGGGACCGGGGACCGGATTGACGACCGGCTCCAGGCTCTGCCGATAGGCGGCCAGGGCGGCCGCGTCGGCGTCGTTCAACGCTGCATAGGAACGCCAGGGCATGGCCGGGGCCAGGATTCGGCCGTCCGGGCGCTCGCCCGCGCGCACCGCCCGGATGATCTCCTCCGCCGTCCAGCCGCCCAGCCCGGTTTCCGGATCGGGCGTCAGGTTGGGCGGGAAAAAGACGCCATAGTCGGGAATGGCGAAGCCGATATCGCCGCCGCTGCCAGCATAGGCCACAATGCGAGGAAAAGGACAAGAGGGGCCGCAACCGCCTCTCTGGTTGGACGCCCCGGCCCGCGCCATATACAATGGCAGGCAGCGCCGGCTGCCGGGTGCGCGATGAAGGCTGATCGACGGTCGCGGGCCGCGGGGAGGCAGCGCCAAGCAGGATTTCCTTGAGTGGCAAAAGAAGCAGCCGAAGGCCGGGCTCACGGTCGAGGAAATTCTGTCAACACGCGATGAAGTCCGGCGGTGGATCGCCGAGAGAAAGAGGAAGCAGCCATGAGGGAAATCCAAGCGGATGATGCGACGACCGATCTTGCCGCGCTACTGGAGGCGGTCGCTGAGGGAGAGACTTTGGTGATCACCAGGGGCGGCTCGCCTGTTGCACGGCTCGTGCCTGAAGAAGACTATGACCAGGAAAAAGCCCGCAAGGCGGTTGAAGACCTGCAGGCTTGGCGAAAAACGCTGCCCAGGACAGACATGACAATCGAAGATATTCTTTCCGCTCGCGATGAAGGCAGGCGGTGAATGCCTTTAGTTCTGGATGGGTCGATCGCCGCAAGCTGGTGCCTGCCAGACGAGTTTTCCGAAATATCGGATCGAGTATTAGAGCGGGCGAGAATAGATCGTTGTTTTGTTCCCTCTCTTTTCTGGTTTGAGATTCGAAACGTACTTGTGATAAACGAAAGGAGAGGCCGAATCTCAAGATGGCAATCTCAAGACGGTCTTCATCGAATTTCCCGCCTTTTTCTTATTGTTGATTGGATTCCGGAGGAACAAGCCGTTCTCTCGATCGCACGACGGCACAGGCTCACGGTATATGATGCCGCTTATCTGGAGCTGGCCTTGCGGCAAGGTGCACTTTTGGCGACGCTGGATCGGCGGATGGCTGCGGTGGCGCGGACTGAAGGCGTCGGGGTTTTCACACAAGCGTGATGGCGTGGGAATGTTTCGGCATTCCCGGGCGGGACGGACCGGCCCCACATCATCGGCCAAAGGTTTACGCCACAGGGAGACCCCGTCATGGCCCCGATCGATCTGTTCGCATGGCCGACGCCGAACGGCTACAAGCCCTCCATCCTCCTCGAAGAGCTCGGCCTGGACTATACCGTCCACCCGATCGACATCACCGCCGGCGACCAGTTCAAGCCGGAATTCCTGAAGATCAGCCCCAACAACAAGATGCCGGCGATCATCGATCCGGAGGGTCCGGACGGCGCGCCCTATGCCGTGTTCGAAAGCGGCGCCATCCTGATGTATCTGGCGGAGAAGACCGGCAGCGATCTCTGGCCGCAGGACATGCCGCGCAAATACGACGTGGTGCAGTGGCTGATGTTCCAGATGGGCGGCGTCGGCCCGATGCTCGGCCAGGCCCATCATTTCCGGCAATACGCCCCGGAGCCGATCGACTACGCCATCAAGCGCTACACCAACGAGGCCGGACGCCTCTACAACGTCATGGACAAGCGGCTGGGTGAGGCCGAGTACCTGGCCGGCGATTTCTATTCGATCGCCGACATCGCCACCTTCCCCTGGACCCGCTCGATCGAAAAGCAGGGCCTGG
>JAAAOG010000213.1 GCA_009909005.1 Alphaproteobacteria bacterium
CGCGACGTCATGAGGGCGTCAGGGGCGCGCGTCGGTGCCGAGTGGACGCACCGGCTCCTGGTGATCGTGTTTTTCGTCGTCCTGGCCGATTCCAGGGGGTGATGGTCCACGCGTTGGGCCATGGCGTCGACTCCTTACTTACAGAAGGCCATGTTGCACCAACGCCGCTGACGCTGTAATTTATATTGCACCAACGCCGCTGACGCTGTAATTCATATTGCACCAACGCCGCTGACGCTGTAATCGGCACAGGAAGTTGGAATGCGGAGGAGGACCCGGGTGGCTCTCTTGCAAAGCGACGCAATGGGTTGTGTGGATTCCGGACGAAGGAGATCGGCCCGTATGCCGTTGACGGTCCTTATCCAGGTCTGCAACAGAGAAGGTTGAAAGCCTGAACATGTTGCGCGCGATTTCTCTCGGTCTGGTGCTGGCGGGCACGTGGCTCCTGCTTTCCGGCATTTACGACAACACCCTGATCCTGGGCCTCGGCGTCTTCTCGGTGGTTGCGGTCGTTTTCGTCAGCAGGCGTATGAACCTGATCGACAAGGAGGGCACGCCGATCCATCTGAGCGTGCGGCTGCCGATCTACGGACCGTGGCTCCTCTGGGAGATCCTGAAATCGAGCGTCGATGTCGCGCGCCGCGCGTTCGCACTGAAGCCTGAGATCGACCCGATTCTGATCCGCCTGCCGACCCGGCTCCGATCCGATCTGTCGCGGGTGATCTATGCCAACTCCATCACGCTGACGCCGGGCACGGTGACGGTTTCCGTGGAGCCGGACACGCTTGTCGTGCATGCGCTGACGCGCCATGGGGCGGCCGGACTCGAGGAGGGGGGTATGGAGCGGCGCGTTGCCGCCTATGCGGGCGAGGCCAGGGGCTGATGTTCACCGCCGCCGCAATCGGTCTGCTCGTAACCATGGCGACGGCACTGGCGCGCGCCTTCCTCGGTCCGACCATCTACGATCGGATCCTCGCCGTGAATGTCTTCGGCACGAAGACGGTGCTGATGATCGCCGTGGTCGGTTTTCTCACCGGCCGGCCCGAGTTTCTCGATGTCGCCCTGGTTTATGCCCTGATCAACTTCATCGGCGTGATCGCGGCGCTGAAGGTATTCAAGTACGGCTATCTGGGCTCCGTCGAGTCGAATCGGGAGAACGGAGTCCGGGAATGATCATCATCGAAATCCTCAGCTGGTTGGCGATCCTGGGCGGCGTTGTCCTCCTGTTCGCCGGAGGGGTCGGCCTGCTGCGCTTCCCCGAATTCTATACCCGTTGCCACGCCAGCGGCATCACCGACACGGGCGCGACGTTCCTCATTCTGGTGGGCCTGATGCTTCAGGCAGGGTTCAGCCTGATCACCGTCAAGCTCTTGTTTATTCTCATCTTTCTGTTCTTCACGGCGCCGACCGCAACGCATGCGCTCGCCCATGCCGCCTACACCGCCGGCATGAAGCCGAAGACGCTGAGGGACGAGGCGCCGACGTCGGAGAGGGCGGACTGATGTCCGAGATCCTGGACTACGTGCTCCTCCTGTTGCTGGCGGCAACCGCGATCGGCATCGTTCGCCTGAGGGGTCTGATTGCCGTGGTCATGCTGTCGGGCATTTACAGCCTGCTCGTGGCCAGCCTGTTCATCGTCCTCGACGCCCCCGACGTGGCCTTGACCGAGGCGGCCGTCGGCGCCGGAGCGGCGACCATACTGATGCTGGGGACGGTGGCGCTTACGACCCGCGAAGAGAAGCGGGCCCGCTTCCGTCCGGTTTCGTTTCTGGTGGTCGTCGTCACCGGGCTCATGCTGATCTACGGCACCTCCAGCCTGCCGCCGTTCGGCGCGGAGGATGCGCCGGCGCAGGTCCATGTGGGGCCGCGCTATCTCACCGAGGGGTATGAGCAAACGGGCGTACCCAACATCGTCACCGCCGTTCTGGCGAGTTATCGAGGTTTCGACACGCTTGGGGAGGTCGTCGTGATCCTGTCCGCCGGTGTCGGTGTGCTCATGCTGCTGGCCGGTCGGCGCCGGGCCCAGGGGGAGAAAGGGCAATGACCGACGATGTGGTCCTAAGGGTGCTCGCCAAGCAGATGATTCCCTTCATACTTCTGTTCGCCCTGTACGTTCAGTTCCACGGCGATTACGGCCCCGGTGGCGGCTTCCAGGCGGGCGTGCTGTTCGGGGCCGGCTTCATGTTGTACGGGATGGTGTTCGGCGTTACGACCCTCGAGCGGCTCTTTCCCGGCGGCGCGTTCCGCATCGGCATCGCTGCGGGCGTGTTGCTATACAGCGCCGTCGGCATCGCCGGTGTGCTGTTGTCCGGTAACTTCCTCGATTACAACGTCCTCGCGGCCGATCCGAAGGCGGGCCAGCACATGGGGATCATTGTGGTCGAGTTCGGCATCGGCGTCACGGTCGCCGCCGTAATGATCGCGGCGTTTTACGCCTTCGCCCGACCGAAAGCGTAGGACGTCATGGATTTCGTCGACGGCTTTGCCACCCACTACAACTATTGGATTGTCATCATCTTGATGATGACGGGGTTCTATCTCGTCATCGCTCGCCCCAATATGGTCAAACAACTCGTGGGCCTCTCGCTGTTTCAGGGGTCGATGTTCATCCTTTACATTTCTTTCGCTTATGTGACCGGCGGCTCGGCACCGATCATCGTCGAGGGAGAGCAGAGTTACGCCAATCCACTGCCGCATGTGTTGATCCTCACCGCCATTGTCGTCGGCATTTCCACAACCGCCGTCGGGCTGGCACTTGTGGTCCGCATTCATCAGGCCTTCGGCACGATCGAGGAGGACGAAATCCATGACTTGACCAGGGAGGACTGAGACCTTGATCTCCGAGCATCTCCCTGTCCTGCAAGTCGTCGTGCCGTTGATCGCGGCGCCGATCTGTATCCTTCTCCGCCGCGATGACACGGCCTGGGGCCTGGCGACGCTGGCGACGTGGATCAGCTTCATCATCGCGGGGTCCATGTTCGTCGAGGTACAGAGTGCCGGCGCGCTCTCATACGCGCTCGGCAGTTGGCCCGCGCCCTGGGGCATCCAGTACCTTGTCGACCCCTTGAATGCCTTCGTGCTCCTGGTGGTGTCCGGCGTTAGCGCCGTCGTCATGCTGTTCGCCCGCGACAGCATTCTGGACGAGCTCGGGCGAGAGCGTGAAAATCTGTTCTATTGTGCCTACTTGCTCGTCTTCGCGGGCCTGCTCGGCGTGACGATCACCCACGACGCATTCAACCTGTTCGTGTTCCTCGAGATATCCTCGCTCGCCACCTATGTGCTGATCGCTGCGGGGCGGGACCGCCGGGCACTCGTCGCCTCGTTCCAGTACCTGATCATCGGGACCATCGGCGCCACCTTCATCGTTCTCGGCGTGGGCTTCCTGTACGCGATGACCGGCACCCTGAACATGGCCGACCTCGCGGATCGGGTGCGCGCCTACGACACAAATCCCGCGATCATCGTCGCCTATGCGTTCCTCGTCATCGGCGCCACGATCAAGCTCGCCCTGTTCCCCCTGCACCTGTGGCTGCCGAACGCGTATACGTTCGCGCCCTCCATGGTCAGCGCGTTTCTCGCGGCGACGGCGACGAAGGTCGGCTTCTACGTGCTGATGCGCTTCGTGTTCACCGTTTTCGGGCCGGAGTTCTCCTTCGACACGCTGTCCGTCGGCCTTCCGCTGGCGATCCTGGCCATCGTCGGCATTTTCGCCACCTCGATCGTCGCGATCTTCCAGAACGACGTCAAACGCATGCTTGCCTACTCGAGCGTCGCGCAGATCGGCTACATGGTCCTCGGGATGAGCCTTGCCACGACCACGGGCGTCGCCGCCGGTCTGATCCATCTTTTCAACCATAGCTTGATAAAGGCGGCGCTCTTCTGCTCAGTAGGCTGTATCGTCTACCGGCTCGGCAGTTCGCACATCAACAGCTTCGCGGGCGCGGGGCGGCGCATGCCCTGGACGATGGCGGCGTTTTGCGCCGGCGGTGTCAGCTTGATCGGTCTGCCAATGACTGCCGGATTTATCAGCAAGTGGTACATCATTCTGGCCCTGCTGGAGCGTGGCTGGTGGCCGATCGCCGTGCTCCTGGTGGTGAGTTCCATCCTTGCCGTGATCTACATCTGGCGGGCGGTCGAACCGGCCTATTTCCGTGAGCCGCCGGCCGACGCCGGTCCCGTGTCCGAGGCCCCGCTCGTCCTGCTCACGGCCACCTGGATCCTGGTGTTCGCCAACATCTGGTTCGGCATTGAGACATCGCTGAACGTGGGCGGCGCCTTCGCTGCCGCCGAGAGCCTCTTGTCAGGATATGCGCCATGAGCGCCGAGGTGCTGATCCCCATCGCGATTTTCGCCCCCCTCGTCGGCATGGTGCTGATACTTCTGTCGGGCGACGAGCGCCCGAACCAGCGCGACGCGATGATGGTGCTGACGTCGGTCGTCACATTCGCTGCCGTCGCCGGCATCGTGCCCGAGGTCGAAGCCGGAGGGCGGCCGCGGGTGGAACTCCTGGAGATCGTGCCCGGCCTGCCGATCGCGTTCGAGGTCGAGCCGCTCGGCATGCTGTTCGGCCTGATCGCATCGTTCCTTTGGATCATCACCTCGTTCTACGGCATCGGCTATATGCGCGGCCATCACGAGAAGAACCAGACGCGGTTCTTCGCGTGCTTCGCCGTCGCCATCTCGGCGGCACTCGGCGTCGCCTTCTCGGCCAACATGTTCACCCTGTTCGTCGCGTACGAGGTGCTGACCCTCTCGACCTATCCGCTCGTCGCGCACCACCAGGACCACGAAGCGCAGCGCGGCGGCCGCATCTATCTCGGCATTCTTCTCACCACGTCCATCTGCCTGCTGCTCATCGCCATCGTCTGGACGTGGGTCGCCGCCGGCACCCTCGACTTCACCCCGGGCGGCATCCTGGCCGGCCGGGTGCAGGGCCCGGAACTCGCGATCCTGTTCTTCCTCTACATGTACGGTATCGGCAAGGCCGCACTGATGCCGATCCACAGCTGGCTGCCGGCGGCCATGGTCGCCCCGACCCCGGTCAGCGCGCTCCTGCACGCCGTTGCCGTCGTCAAGGCGGGCGTCTTCACCGTCCTCAAGGTGGTGATCTACATCTTCGGATTGGAGCACCTTGTGGACACGGGGGTGAGCCAGTGGTTCGTCTACGTCGCCGGCTTCACCGTCATCGCCGCCTCCTGCATCGCGCTCACCAAGGACAATCTGAAGGCGAGGCTTGCCTACTCGACGGTGAGCCAGCTCTCCTACATCGTGCTCGGCGCCGCCATTGCGACACCGTTCGCGATCCTGGGCTCGGCCATGCACATCGCCATGCATGCCTTCGGCAAGATCACCCTGTTCTTCTGCGCCGGCGCCATCATGGTTGCCACGCACAAGACAAAGATCAGTCAGCTGAACGGCCTCGGGCGGCGCATGCCATTCACGTTCTTCGCCTTCTTCCTTGGCGCGCTCTGCGTGATCGGGGCGCCGCCACTGGGCGGTATCTGGAGCAAGTGGCACCTGCTCATGGGCGCCTACGACGCCGGCCAGATCATCGCAGTCGGGGTGCTCCTGCTCAGCACCGTGCTGAACATCGCCTACTTGCTGCCGCCGGTGGTCCGGGCGTTCCTGCTGCCGCCGAAGGCGGAGCCCGACCATGGCGACGGCTCGGAGGCCGGGCATGGTGGGGGGCACGGCGAGGGCCACAATGATGCCCCGGGCGATCACGGTAGCGACGATCACCGCGGCGATGACGGCGGGAGGGGCATCCGGGAAGCGCCGGCGCTCTGCGTCGTGCCGCTGACCTTGACGGCGATTGGCTGCCTGATCTTATTCTTCCTCGCCGAGCCGCTGTTCGGCCTGCTCGAAGGAATCTCTGAACTTGGGGCGATACGACAGTGAAGATAGGGAAATTTCTCGAATTCCTCGTCAGCAGGACCAGGACGCTTCGCTGGATCATGTTCGGGATTCTGGCGTTGCTTGTGGTCCTCGACCTCATCATTCCAGCGAAATACGATCGGCTTCCTTGGGATGGCATTGGCGGCTTCGGTGCCGTCTACGGATTTGTCTCCTGCGTCCTGATCATTGTCGTGGCGAAGGCGCTCGGTAACGCGCTGCTCTTTCGTCCTGAAGACTATTACGATGAGTGATTGATCAATGCTTGGCTGGCTTCATCCGTCTCTGCTGCTGATTCTCGGCGCTCTTCTCATCCCGCTGTTCTCCGAGCGGGGCCGGCAGGTCTATAGCCTGGCATTGTCGGTCGCCGTGCTCGGCCTCATCATTTCGCTTCCCCAAGGCACCTTCGGCACGTTCCAATTCCTGCATTTGGAGTTGGTGACCGGGCGGGTCGATGCCCTGAGCCTGGTCTTCGCCCACGTCTTCGGCATCATGCTGGTCATCGGCACGATCTATTCGGTGCACGTCAAGGAGCCGCTGCAGCACGTCGCCGCCTACATTTACGCCGGCTCGGCGCTTGGGGTGGTCTTCGCCGGCGATCTCGTGTCGCTCTACGTGTTCTGGGAGCTGATGGCCTTTTCCTCGGTCTGGCTGATCTGGGCGCGCGGCGACCGGCGGTCCTGGGGTGCCGGGTGGCGCTACATCCTTGTCCACGGCGCCGGCGGCGTCCTGCTGCTGACTGGCATCATCCTCTACTATGTGGACACCGGCTCGCTGGCGTTCGATGTGCTGCAGGACACGGGACCCGCCTTCGTCCTGATCCTGCTCGGCTTCATGATCAACGCCGCGGTGCCGCCCTTGCACGCCTGGCTGTCAGACGCCTATCCGGAGGCGACGGTAACCGGTGCGGTGTTCCTCAGCGCCTTCACCACCAAGACCGCCGTCTACACGCTGATCCGCGGGTATCCGGGGACCGAGCTCCTGGTCTGGTTCGGGGCGGTGATGACGATTTACGGGGTCGTCTATGCGGGGCTGGCCAACGACATCCGCCGGCTGCTTTCCTATCACATCATCAGCCAGGTGGGTTACATGGTGGCCGGTGTGGGCATCGGGACGGCCATCGCCCTCAACGGCTCCGCCTCGCACGCCTTCACCCACATCCTTTACAAGGCGCTGTTGTTCATGGGGGCCGGCGCCGTCATCCATATGACCGGCCGCAGCAAGCTGACCGAACTCGGTGGCATTTACAAATACATGCCCATGACTTTTCTGCTTTACATGGTCGGGGCCTTCTCGATTTCCGCATTTCCCCTATTCAGCGGCTTCGTCAGCAAGACCATGGTGATCGAGGCCGCCGTTGCCGACGGTCGAATGGCGATCTGGATGATGCTGACTCTCGCCTCGGCCGGGACGTTCCTGAGCGTCGGCTTGAAGCTGGCGTATTTCACGTTCCTCGGGCAAGAGTCCGGGCTCAGGCCGCGCGAGGCGCCGGGCAACATGCTCGTGGCGATGGCGATTGCCGCATTCCTGTGCGTGTTCATCGGCGTCTATCCGGCTTGGCTGTACATGATGCTGCCGGCGCCGGTCGACTACCACGCCTACACGGCCAAACACGTGCTCTGGGAGCTGCAACTTCTTCTGTTCACCGGTCTCGGCTTCTTCATGCTGCTGAAGCATGTCGGCGGCAAACGGAAGATCAGCCTGGACACCGATTGGGTCTACCGCCGTCTCGGGCCCATGCTGATCCGCGGCCTGATGATCGCGGTGAGGCCATTCCCCACACACGTCCGCACCCGCACGCTGTTGCACCTCGAACGGTTCGTGGACCGCGTGTTCCACTACCATGGTCCGGACAGCATCCTCGCCCGCTCCCACCCCACGGGCACGGTCGCCTTCTGGGTGGTGGCGCTTCTGATGGTGTACTTGCTGTTCTACCTGATCTATGCCGGTTGAAAATTTCCCGGAAGCGCCGACGATGCTTACCCGCTGGGTCCCCCGTCCCGGGCTGCGTCGACTCCGGCATCCCCGCAGCCGACAGCGGCAACTGCCGGATTTGGGTTAATTCATCCGCGTCCGCGGCGCCGCCAAGGTCCGATGCCACCACCTCTTCGGTGTCATGACGCGCTTGGCCGACCAACTCCGACGCCTCGCCAGACCCTTCCCGCACGCTGCGTAGCGCAAAAAACCGACACTACAGAAAAAATCATCCTCACCCCAATTCTGCAAGAGGCTCAATTTAATTGACCCCAACCTTCTTCAAGGCGACATAAGCCATGACGGGCCCGAACAGTTCAAAGACCACTGTGGTGCCGATGGCAAGTGTCAGGATGAGATCTCCGTTTTCCGGGAAATGATGGGCGGCGACCAGGGCCATGCCGATTGCCACCCCGGCTTGCGGCAGGAGCGCCATCCCCATCCAGCGCCGATGCAAATGCGGCGTACGGCCGATCGCCCCGCCAAGCCAGCCGCCCACCAAACGGGCAAGGACTCGAAGGGCAATGTAAGCGCCGCCCAGTGCACCGATCCCCCAGAGCAGCGAGATGTCCAGCGATGCACCGGCAAGCACGAAGAATAGGATCATGAAGGGCCATTCGATATTTTCGATCTCGTGGAAGGCGCGTCGGTGATGCCGTGCGAAATTCACGACGACCGCACCGGCCGTCATCCCGGCCAGAAGGAAGGACGCCCCAATCCACGCCGACAGGCCGGCCGTGAGAAATACGATCCCGAGTGCCTCCGCCTGCAACGGCTCGTGTGGTCGGATTCGCCCGGTCAGGAACGCTGCCGGAAAGCCTATGGCCAGGCCCAGCACCAAGGCACTGCCAATCTCCCAGAGGCCACGCGCCAGCAAACCGTCGGCGCCATTGCCCATCAGCAGGCTGGCGACGACAAGGACGACACTGAAGGCGATCAGCCCCCAGGCATCATCGACGGCGACGATCCCGCTGAGTGTGTCCGCGAAGTCGCCCCGGCTGCCGGTCTGCCGGATGACGTCGCGGGTGGCAACCGGATCGGTCGCCGTCGCAATGCCGGCCAAAAGAAGTGCAATAGCCAGGTCAACGCCCAGGACAACCAGTCCGCCGGTCACGATCGCGATCGTCGTCAGCACAATGGTGGCTGAGATGGTGAGGATCGCGCGACCGTGACGGCGCAAATTAGCAACCGACAGCGAGCCGCCGAGCAGGAACGCAATCATGCTGAGCGCTGCCGCAGACAGGAACTCATACCAATCGGTTACGGCCGGCGGTAGCAGGTCGAAGCCGCTTTGCCCAACGATGACCCCCAGCGCGAGGAGCAGGGTCACGCGGGGAGCGCGGGTCCTGCGGCCCACCTCGTCGGCCACCAGGCCGGCCAGGAACAACAGACCGAAAGTGACCAGGACGACATGCATTTCCATAGCAGTCCGAAGGCTCGTGGCTTTGGAGGTCTAATGGTGGGAGCATAACAAGTCGCTTCCTCGGTGTCCTGCTACGGTGCCGGGTCTCTTCCCGCTGTTCGCGCCGGTCACCTTGATATACTCTCCGTGAGGAGGGTGTTTAGCAAGGAAAGGACGGCAGCGCATGAAAACGCCGATCGGCCGCCTGATCGCCGACCACAGGCGGCATGAGCTGCGCAGCATCGGCAAGGAGGCGCCGGTCTCCGCCGCCGTCGGCAAGATGACCGAGCACAATGTCGGCTCGCTGTGCATCATCGACGGCGGACGCCTGATCGGCATTTTCACCGAGCGCGACCTGCTGGCCAGGGTCGTGGCGGTCGGCCGCGACCCCGAAAGGACGCTGGTGGAACAGGTGATGACCGCCGACCCGATCTGCATCGCCGCCGATGCCACGGTCGGCGAGGCCCTGCAGCTGCTCGACAGCCGCGACATCCGCCACCTGCCGGTCGTAGAGGACGATCGACTCATCGGCATGATCTCGCTGCGCGACTTGTCGGACTTCATCGTTTCGCGGCAGGATACGCTGATCGAGCGCACCGTCGGAGCGACCCGCGTCGGCTTCGGCTGAGAACCGGTCGGACCGTGCCGGCGGCCCGGGTTGGCCGCCACCGCGGCGGGAGGGACCCATGCAGTACCGTGTCGCAGATGTCCTGGGTGAACGCGAGGCGCGGCCCGTCGTCTATGCGACGCCGGACATGCCGGTCCGCAAGGTCGCCCGCCTGATGACCGAAAGCGGCATCGGCGCCGTGGTGGTCATGGCGGGGGACGACCTTTGCGGCATGTTCACCGAACGGGACCTGATGACCCGGGTGGTCGACAAGCGGCTTGACCCGGGGCTGGTGACGGTCGACCAGGTGATGACGCCCGATCCGGTGACCGTAACCCGGGACACCACCATAACCGAGGCGATGATCCTGGTGTCACAACGCCACCTGCGGCATTTGCCGGTGATGGAGGACGGGGTGCTGGTGGCCATGCTGTCGGCCCGCGACCTGTTGCGGTCGATCCTGCGCCGCCAGCAGGAGCAGCTGGCCGGCATCAACCGCGCCGCCAAGGCTCTGGCCCGCCATCCGCTGCTCTGGGGGGCAAGCCCGATCCCCCGCTCCTGACGCCGGGCGGTCGAGGCCGGGCGGCGATCAGCCCTCGCTGCCGCGCAGACGGTCCACCATGGCGCGGTTGATTTCGACCGGATAATCCGCCCGGAGCGCCGAGAGGTATTGCGCCATCAGATCCTCCGACAGGCCGGCGCGGAGGCCCTCGGCCAGCTGCTGCCGGGCGTCCGGCGCGGCGTCGGCCGCGGACACCGTGGCCAGCCGGGCGGCGAGGGCACCCTCGTCCGTCGGCAGCAGGGTCGTCTCGCCCCGCTCCATCTCGAACAGGTTGGAGACCAGAACCTCCGGCAGGCCGTCGCGATTGCTGCCGTCGCGCAGCAGCGCCGGCGTCTCGCCGGCGACCGCGGCCGGGCCCAGCGCCGCGGCAATCGCCGCCGGCTCTTCGCCCGATTCCAGCCGGGACCTGGCGGAGTCGGCCAGGTCAATGGCCGCCTCGGCATATTGGTCGGCGCGCCATGCCGCCGCCACCTGCTGCCGGACCTCCTCAAGCGGGCGGACCGCCGGCGGAATGATGCGGTCGACGCGGACAATGTAATAGCCGTTGCGGGCTTCGGTCTCTTCCAGGCGGCTCTGCTCGCCGGCGGCCAGCGTCCAGGCCGTGCCCACCACCTCGGGCCAGGCCGGGATGGCCGGCACCGCGGCGTCGCCGCGCGGCTCGCCTTCGGCCGAGACCGGCGGCGTGGAGACCAGCGACAGGCCGACCCGGTCTGCGGCCTCGACGAGCGAGGCACCGCCGGCCAGGGCGTCGTCCAGGGCATTGGAGAATTCGAACAGGAGATCGAAGGCCCGGTCGCGCTTGGCCGCCCGCTCGACCTCCTCGCGAACATCTTCGAAGGGAACCGTGCCGCCCTCCTCGACGCCGGTCACCTCCAGCACATGCCAGCCGAACGGGGTCTGCACCGGCGCGCTGATACCGCCCCCGGGGAGGGTGAAGGCCGGCTCGGCCAGGGCCGGCACCATGTCCTCGCGGGTTGTCCAGTCGAGCGGGATGACCCCGGCATCCGGCGCGTCCGGTTGTTGCAGCGCAGCCGACAGGCTACCGGCGTCGCGGGCGGCGTCCGCCAGCGTCTGCGCCGCCTGCCCGGCGTCGGGCGGCAGGACCACCTGATCGAAGCGCCGCCGGTTCGGGCGCTGGTACTGATCGGCGCGGGCAAGATATTCGTCGCGCAGCGTCGCCTCGTCCACGGCGATCTCGTCGAGCAGATCGTCGGTGGTCAGGGTGAGGACGGTCAGCGCCCGGTATTCCGGCGCCGTGAACAGCTCTTCGTGATTGCGGTGATAGGCGGCGAGGTCGGAATCGGAGGGGTCCGGCGGCGCCTCGACCGCATCGGCGCGGATGCGGACAATGTCGGCGACCCGGGTCTCCTGACGGTAGGCGATCAGCGCCTCGACCAGCGGCGCCGGGGCCGGCAGGCCGGCCTGGAAGGCACGCAGCAGCGTCTCGCGCTGCAGGTCGCGGCGCAGGCTGTCGACATATTGCTGCTCCGACAGGCGGTTGGCCGCCAGGACGCGCAGGAACCGGTCGCGGCTGAACCGGCCGGTCACCTCATCCTGGAACATCGCCTGCTCGCGCACCAGCCCGGCGATCGCCTGGTCGGGCAGGGCCAGGCCCATCTCGGCGGCGGCCAGGTTCATCAGCGTCTCGTCGACCAGCGTGTCGATCGTGCCCTCGACCATGCCGAAGCGCGTCGCCAGCTCCCGCGTCGCCTGGGGCCCGAGCGCCTGGCGCAGCTGGTTGAGCCGCCGCTGGAATTCCTGCTCGAACGCCGGCAGGGGAATTTCGACCTCGCCGACCGTGGCGACGGTCTGCTCGGGCGGTCCGTCGCCGACCATGTCGCCGATGCCCCAGACGGCGAAGCTGAGGATGAGTAGCCCGAACAGGATCTTGACGATCCACGAGCCGACGGTGCCGCGAATGGCCTGTAACATGCGTCGCTCAACGCTCCCGGCGGGGCCGTAGAGGGCCCGGTTTCGCGGGAAAGATAAGGGAAGCGGGCCCGGCTCTCAATGGAGGCGGCGGGTCGGGCGAGACTGGGCTGGCCATGCCGGGCAAGGCTTGGTACATGGACAGCGTCGGAAGGATGGTGCGGGCGCCGGGGCGCGGCGCCGACCGTTTCGGGCCAACACATGCTGGGGAAGCCTCACGATGCTACGGAAACTGATCGCCGGTAACTGGAAAATGAACGGGCTGAAGGCCGACGGCGTGGCTCTGGCCCGCGATCTCGGCATCCGCTATGCGGAGCAGGAGGATCCGGCCTTCGACATGCTGCTCTGCCCGCCGGCGACCCTGATCAGCACCGTCGGGGAGGCGATTGCCGGCAGCGGCCTGCTGCTGGGCGGCCAGGATTGCCATGCCGCCGCCAGCGGCGCCCATACCGGCGATACCGCGGCGGAGATGCTGGCCGATCTCGGCTGCACCCATGTCATCGTCGGCCATTCCGAGCGGCGGACCAATCACGGCGAAATCGACCTGGCGGTGGCCGAAAAGGCCAATGCGGCGCACCGCGCCGGCCTCGTGTCGATCATCTGCATCGGCGAGACCGAATCGGAGCGCGACGCCGGCGATGCGCTGACCGTCTGCTCGCGCCAGATCGCCGGTTCGGTGCCGGCGGGCGCCACCTCCGACAATATGGTGATCGCCTATGAACCGGTCTGGGCGATCGGCACCGGCCGGACGCCGACCAATGCCGATGTGGCCGAGGTCCACGCGCATATCCGCGCCGAGTTGTCGCGCAAGGTCAGCGACCCGGACAATGTGCGGATCCTCTATGGCGGCTCGGTCAAGGGGTCCAATGCCGGCGAGCTGATGGCGGTGCCGAATGTCGACGGCGCGCTGGTCGGCGGTGCCAGTCTCAAGGCGGACGAGTTCTGGACGATCGCCCAGGCTTCGGTCTGAGCGTCCCCGGGCTTTAATCCGTATTCGGCCGTCCCGATATTCTGCGGCACGGGCGGAGCGCGGCGCCGCCCGCCCGGCTTTTATGATTTTGAAGGGTCCGAGGTCTTGGAGCAGATCATTCTGATCATCCATTTGCTGATCGCCATCGCCCTGGTCGCGGTCGTGCTGCTGCAGCGCAGCGAAGGCGGCGGCCTGGGCATGGGCGGCGGTGGCGGCGCGGGCGGCATGGGCGGCATGATGTCGGTGCGGGGCTCGGCGAATCTGCTCACCCGGGTGACGACGATCCTTGCCGCCTGTTTCATGGGGACCAGCCTGCTGCTGGCCATCCTCTCGGGCTCTCATTCCGAACCCGGCGGGATCGTCGAGGAAACCGGTCGTACGGTTCCCGGCGAGGCGCCGGCGGGAGAGGCGCCGGGCGGTGCCGGCGATTCGACTCCCCCGGCGCCGGAAGAGCAGCCGCTCTCGCGCTGACCGGCCCGCCCTGGCCATCGCCTTGCCACCCGAATCCCAGGCTTGGCGCGGTCCCGGCCGCCGCCCCCCAAGTGCGCATTGCGCCGGACGGCCAGCGCGGTATTGTGAGCGCCCATGACGCGGTACATTTTCATTACCGGCGGCGTGGTCTCCTCGCTTGGCAAGGGCCTTGCCGCGGCGGCGCTCGGCGCCCTGCTGCAGGCCCGCGGCTTCCGCGTCCGGCTTCGCAAGCTCGACCCCTATCTCAACGTCGATCCGGGCACCATGAGCCCGATCCAGCATGGCGAGGTCTTCGTCACCGATGACGGGGCGGAGACCGACCTCGATCTCGGCCATTACGAGCGCTTCACCGGGGTGCCGGCCCGTCGCAGCGACAACGCCACCACCGGGCGCATCTATTCCGAAGTCATCGCGCGCGAACGCCGCGGCGACTATCTCGGCGCCACCGTCCAGGTCATCCCGCACGTCACCGACGCCATCAAGGCGTTTATCGGCGCCGACCTGGACGGCGAGGACTTCATCATCTGCGAGATCGGCGGCACGGTCGGCGATATCGAAGGCCTGCCCTTCCTGGAAGCCATCCGCCAGTTCGGCAACGAGGTCGGGCCCGACCGCGCCCTGTTCATCCACGTCACCCTTGTGCCCTTCCTGGGCGCGGTGGGGGAGCTCAAGACCAAGCCGACGCAGCACTCGGTCAAGGAACTGCTGTCGGTCGGCATCCAGCCGGCCCTGCTGCTCTGCCGCTGCGAAAGCGAACTGCCGCCGCTGGAGCGCAACAAGATCGCGCTGTTCTGCAACATCAAGCCGGAACGGGTGATCAGCGCCCAGGATGTCGACACCATCTACGACGTGCCGGTCAGCTATCATCGGGAGGGGTTCGACACCCAGGTGCTGGAGTATTTCGGCCTGCCCGCGGCCACGCCCCCGGGTCTCGACGGCTGGAAGCAGATCGTCCGGCGGGTCCGGCAGCCGGAAGGCTGGGTGACCATCGGCATCGTCGGCAAGTACACGGCGGTCATCGACAGCTACAAGAGCCTCTACGAGGCGCTGATCCATGGCGGCATCGCCAACAATGAGGGCGTCATCCCGCGCTGGATCGATTCGGAGGTCTTCGAACGCGAGGACGCCGCCGCCCATCTGGAGGACGTGCACGGCATCCTGGTGCCCGGCGGCTTCGGGGAGCGGGGGGCGGAGGGCAAGATCCGGGCGGTGCAGTTCGCCCGGGAGCGCAAGGTGCCTTATTTCGGCATCTGCTTCGGCATGCAGATGGCGATCATCGAGGCGGCCCGGAACCTCGCCGGGCTGAAGGGGGCCGGCACCACCGAATTCGGGCCG
Source organism: Alphaproteobacteria bacterium (assembly GCA_009909005.1). Classification (GTDB taxonomy): domain Bacteria; phylum Pseudomonadota; class Alphaproteobacteria; order DSM-16000; family Inquilinaceae; genus JAAAOG01. The sequence continues at coordinate 15,143 of JAAAOG010000213.1, forward strand.
GCCGACGACCCGGTCGTCGGCCTGATGACCGAATGGCTGCGCGGCAACATGCTGGAGCGGCGCCGGGCCGGCGACGATCTCGGCGGCACCATGCGCCTTGGCGCCTATCCCTGCCGGCTGCTGGCCAACAGCCGGGCCGGCGACATCTACGGCACCGACCTGGTCAGCGAGCGGCACCGCCATCGCTACGAGGTCAATATCCACTACAAGCCGATCCTGGAAGAGGTCGGCCTGCGCTTTTCCGGCATGTCGCCGGACGGCGTGCTGCCGGAGATCGTCGAACTGCCGCACCACCCCTGGTTCCTGGGCGTGCAGTTCCACCCCGAGCTGAAATCAAAACCCTTCGACCCCCACCCCCTCTTCACCTCCTTCATAAAAGCCGCCATCGACCAAAGCCGGCTGGTCTGAAGCGCGGTGGGGTATCGGGTGCCTTCCCAGGCCGAATCGTCCAGCCGCAAAGCTCTATCCCCACACCAAAACGCCTCGACAAGGCTCCGGCAAAGCCTTCCGCCTCACTGGCAACCGCGAGAAACCCGACACTCAACCACACTCGGCGCAAGTCGTACCAAGCGTCTTCGTCAGTCTGACGACAATCGGCTTCTACCCTATTGATAATCGGGGGTCACCGATTACAACCAATTACCAAAGGTCCGCAAAGCCGGGGACTTTCGCACCAAAGATCTGCACGGGCCAAAGCCCTGAAATCCATCAGGGCGAAAGACCGGTGCGAAAATCAGGAGTTTTGCAACGGCCGACTGGATAATCGGGCATTACCAGATCAATAACCGCGCATTACGAAGGGCCGGAAAGCCGGGCCTTTTGCAACAACCCTCTGCTTCCTTACTGTCTATGACGTCGCCGGAATGGCCTCAGCGGAGCACTGGCGGCAAAGGGGTAAAATGCGTTTCCGGCAGCCATGTGACACCCGGGTGGCGCGAGCAGGCAACGCCGCCTGGAAATTGCCGGCAAAGCGACGCGTCGGCTTGGCGCGCCGCGACCTCGTCCGGCGACAGGGCAACCGAGGGATATATCAGCAGTACGCCCGGCGGCGGTCCGTCTAGCGTCCGGGCGGCGGCCTCGGCGGCAGCGCAATCGGCATTGGTGCGGCCGGAAGCCCAGGCACTGGTGATCGGCACTCGGTCATAGGCGGCCCGGATCTGGAACTGCAACGCAACGTGGCTAAAATGACAGGCGACCGGGGGCAGCAACATGACAAGTTCGTGCCGGGCGATGATCGGCTGCCAGATCGCGCGGCCGAAAGGCTCGCGTGGGTCCCCGCTCTGATGGACGAAGTCGGACAGCGTCGCCCGCAAGGGCCGCGTATCAGCGAGCTGGAGCGCCACCGCAGCAGCAAGCGCCAATACTGCCACGCGGCGCGGCAGGCCGCGCCAGACCAGCAGGACGGCAGTGATCATCAGGGCGTAGGTGACCGGCCAGAAGAATCGGCCCGAGCTCCGGAATTGCTCCGCAAGACCCCTCAGCGTGTCGCCGAGGGGGAGAGAGTAGAGCTGCCGTTCCAACAAAAAGGCCCGGTCCGACAGGGCAAAGAGCAGAAGACCGATGCAAAGCGCCGCAAACAGCCAATGCCGCTTTAAGCCGGCCAGGGCGTAGCGGGGGCGGGCCAGGAGCCCGACGGCGATCAGGGCCAGGAGCCCGGCGCCGAGATAGTTGAACCCTTCATATTGGCCGCCGGTGGCATCGACCACGCCGCCTAGAGCGGCGGGGGCCGGGAACAGATGTTCCAGACTCCCCGGAAAAGGGGGGAACAGGCCGCTCAGCTGCGGGACCAACGGGCTCGCTAGGTTCATCGAGAAATGGCCGAAGCCACCAAAACCGGCTGCTACCGACGGGGCAAAACCGCTGCCGATATGGCCGGCCACCACCATCAGCCCCACCGCTCCGGCGGCGGTCACCCCTAGCAGGCCGGCGGCCTGGAGGGGCGTCAACCGTCGATCCAAGGTCGCGCGGAGCAGGGCCGCCAGCAGCAGGGTCGCGGCCATCGCCGCCAGATAAGGGTGCACCAGGATCGCTGCGAACAGCAGCAGGGCCGGCCAGGCCACTGCCCACCAGGGCCGGTCCGGCTTCCCGCCCGGCCGGGTCCCGGCGATATAGGCGAGCAGCGCTAGCAGGATAAGGAAATGGCCGAGCAGGCTCACATGCTGGAAACGGAAGAGGAAGGCCGGCAGCGACAGCGCCAGCAAGCACGCGGCGACGATCGGAACCGGGTGCCGTTCCCCGGCGGCAAGAACCACGCCTGCGGCACACATGCCCTGCAGGCCAAAACAGCAAATGATCCACAGGCCATAATAGGGGATGGGAACGCCGAAAAGCGAATATACGGTTTTGGCCAGCAGCGCGAACAGTGGTACGGCGTCGGTGAAGACGATCACCGTGCCTTCAGGCGCGCCCAGGCTGGGGCTGAGGAACAGCGGCCACGCCCACGGGTCGTGGATGTAGTAGCGGCCAGCGCTCAGTGATACCAGCATGTCGCCGCCGACCGCCGACCAGAAATAGGTCTCCTGGCTGAAGAAGTCCCAGCCGAAAATCACCAATGCATAGGCTGCGCCGATAGCTAGGCACAACGGAAGCGATAAAAGGCTGGCATGCCTGCGAGCTGTCTCGGACAAAGGCGCTGGGATCATGGCAAATCCGGGGCTGCTTGTCTTGTTGGTGAGTAGACATTGGGGGGATGAGGCCCGCTACTGCCAACGAGCAAGCCATCATCATGCGGACGTTCGACTGTGAGGTCGCCAAGTTTCCGCCAACATCTCTTTTTTATGTAGGCCATGTGTACCGGTCCACGATTTTGAGACAACGCGAAGGGCTTTACCGGCTACCTGCATGTTTGCCGTCTGCTCCTGCCGGACCTGCGCCGGCGTCCGATATGCGTGGCGCTCGATGATCCATTCCTTGTTGTAGGTGCGCTGGAAGTCGAGGAGGTCCTGACGGAGTTCCTCGATCGTCTCGAAGCATCTCACCCAGAGGAGATTCTCCTTCAAGATCCTGATGAAGCGCTCGGCGCAGCCATTGCCCTCGGGCGCGCGGACGAAGGCGGGCGAGCTCTCGGTGCCGAGGAAGCCGATCTTGCGCTGGAAGTCGCCGCTCATGTACTGGCTGCCGTGATCGTGTCGGATCCTGAGGCCCGCGGCGACATTCCGGCCGATCGCACCGAAGCTCCTGCGCACGCCCTGGCGGATCGGTTCGAGCGCCTCATGGCGGGTCGCGCGATGGCTGGCATGAACGCCGACCCACTCGGCCGAGCAGTGGTCGACCGCTATGAAGACGGCGGCCGTGCCCTCGCCGGTCGCTACGCTCGTCAGGTCGGTGCCCCACATCCGGTCGACCCGGTCGGTCGTGATCGTGCCGTCATGCGCCCTCGGGCCACGCGGGGTGCCCGGGCGCTGATGCGCCAGGAGGCCATCCTCGCGCATCACCCGAAGCACCCGGCGCGGGCTGGTGCGCACGCCGCTGACGCGCAGCCGCGCCCAGACCTTGCGGTAACCTTCAACGTGAAAGGGACTCGAGGCTAGCAGCGCCCGGATCCTGTCCGCCAGTGCGTCGTCGGACATCGGGCCATTTGGTCCCGGCCGGCAGCGCGGCACTTCCGGCTGCTCGGCAGCGCGGAGTTGGCGAAAGACCGTCGCCCGGCTGAGGTGCCACACCCGGCAGACCTGGGCCAGACCATAGGTGCGCTTCGCGGAGAGCGAGACC
>JAAAOG010000229.1 GCA_009909005.1 Alphaproteobacteria bacterium
GGGGTCGGGCATCGGCTGCGGCGGGCCTTCGGCGAGCTGCGGCGGCGGTTGCGGCCGCGGACAGGCCGGCGCCGCGACGAGGGCGAGGCGCAGCCGGTCGAGCCGTTCCTCCAGCAGCCGCTGGCGGGCGCGTTCGGCCTCCAGCACGCTGCCGCGCGGGTCGGCCGCCTGCGGTTCCGCGCAGAAGCTGAGCCAGGGCTGCCCGCCGCCCGGCCAGGAGAGCCCGCAAGCCGACAGCATCAACCAGCCGGCCAGCCCCAGCAACACCGCCAGCCCGCCCCACAACCCCAGCCTCAGTCCCCCCGCGTTGCCCATCCCATGCCTTCGCCGACCGCTGCCACAGCCCTGTCATGTCAGCATCGCCCCCGTCCGCGGCAATCTTGGGGCACCCATACAGCGTCCGGAGCCCGGCTGCCATGGCGCCCGGCATCGGCGTGTCGAGATTTGCACACCATTTGCGCTCCAGAGGAAAGCCTTTACGCTTCCACCACAAGGTCGCTACTATAGACTGCAAAATTTCTTGACTGCTATCGTATTCAATTGCAGGGGGACTCGGCATGGCGGAGAAAGAAGACACCCGCATAAGCAGAAGAAATCTTTATGCCCAATATGCGATTGCAATAGCCGGCACTGTTGCGGTCATGCTCGCCAGTCTGACTTTCATCCTGCAGATGACTGTCCTTTCCCAGCAACAGGATTTCGAGCGGGCCTCGGTGCAGCCGTCCGTCCGGCTGGTGATTGTCGAGCCGATGCCGGATCGGCCGGCCGGCATTCGCCTGGAAAGTGTCGGGCTGGGGCCGGCGAATATCCGCGAGGTGGCCTATTCCGTCGAGGAGGAAAAACGCCGGGACGCCGATCATCTGGTCGCCGCCGATTTCCACAGCGGATCGCCGCCGCTGGTCGACGGGCCGGTCTATCGGGCGATTTTCCAGGCCGGTGGCAGTCACTTTTATGTGCCGGGCCAGGGCGAATGGCTGATCCGGGTCCATCCGGACCATATACCCAATCGGGACGCCTTTATCGACTTTCTGCTGCACAGGCTTGATATCCAGGTCGACTATTGCTCGATGTATGAAGATTCTTTTCCGAACGAATGCTGGCGTACATGCCTGCACGATCACTGCACGACCGGGCGGCGCCAACCCTGACCATTCCCGGCCATACGATCGCAACCTTGGAACGAGTTCGATAGCAATTTATCAGAATTTAATAAAAAGCCCTCTTGCGCCATATCGGCATGAGAGGATAAATTCGAGCAATTTCAAGGCAGTGAAGGCGGGATCGGACATCATGATCTCCAGACTGGCCGGTGCTCTCTGGCTGCTGTGCGTCGCCTGCGTGGCAGGACATCCCGCCCACGCCCAGACCCAGGCCCGGAATGTGGCGCTGGTGATATCCAATGCCGGCTATCATCAGCTGGACCATCTGAACATTTTCGATGATGCGGAACGGATGCTTCTGGTGCTCCGCAGGATGGGGTTCCAGGTCATCGGCGGCAATCTGCGCGACCTGACGGTCGAAGACCTGCGGGTGCGGCTGACGGCATTCGCCGAAGAGGCGTCGCGCGCCGACACTGCAATCGTCTACTATGCCGGGCATGGGATCCAACTCAACGCGGTCAATTATCTCGTGCCGGTCGACGCGCCGCACGACCTGTTCCACAGGGCCGGCTATCTTCCGGAAAGCTGGCTGATCCGCGCCTCCGACGTCCTCGCTGCCGTCGGGCGCGCCCGCCATTTCGGCCTGGCGATCTTCGATTCCTGCCGGACCAATCCTCTCGTGCCGGAGGGGACGATGACGGTGCGGACGGGCCCGGCCCGCACCATTGTCCGCCAGGGGCACCGCAGCATGGCGGGCTCACTGCCGCCGCGGACGGCGGCGCTGTTCTCGACCGGACAAGGGCAGACCGCTGCGGACCTGATCGGCGTGAATGATTTCACTCATGCCCTGCTCGACCACCTGCACCAGCCGCATGAGGATGTCAGGGAATTGCTGGAGGCCATTCAGCGTTCGGTCGACACGCGCACGATCGGCCGCCAGGTCCCGCAATTCTACATGAATGCGCCGGAGCCGCTGTCGCTCACCGCGCCGACTCCAGCCGTGTCCGCGCAGCTGATGTCCGGCCAGGTTGAGGAGCGCCGCTTTTCAGCGGAGGAAATCCGTAATATCCAGCGCGCCCTGGATGATCTTGGCTACCGGCCGGGCCCCGTCGATGGCATTCTCGGCCCGCGTACCCGGGAGGCGATCCAACGCTTCCAGATCGACCGGGAGGAATCGGTGACCGGCACGCCGACCGCGCTGCAATTTCAGGCGCTGATGCGCCATGCGCTGCGGCCGCAAAGCATCGAACAGGCCGGCCGCTGCGAGAAACTTGTGCTCAGCGACCCGGCGCGCGAAGTGTCCTTCGACCTCGGGACACCGGTCGCCGACCTCAATGGCCACGTCGTGACGACACCCCGGGAATGCGCGGCGGTCATCGCGCAGGCCGAGCGGAATTGTGCGAGGGAGAACGGCGTTCTCGGCGATGTCGCGGACTGCAGCTGCGATCCCTTCCGCCGCGTTGGCTGCACCCTGCAGGGGCCCTCCCGCGTCGTCTGCCGCATCCCGCCGCGGGAGCTCGGCGAATTGCCGGGGAATTGCTGAGCCAGGCCCTCCCTTGCCCGCGGGGTCATGCTTGCGTATTCTCTTCAAAAGAGAACAGCAGCGAGACGGTGCCATGTCGGCCAATGCGGTGCTCGATCGGCCGATGACGGTGGCCGGCTTCCTCGACTGGGAGCCGGGCGACGGCCGGCGCTATCGGCTCATCGACGGCCGGCCGGTGGCCATGGCGCCGGGAAGCGAAGCGCATGGAACCGTGATGTCAGCCGTGTCCGGCGAGATCCGAAGCCATCTCAAAGGAAACCCGAGGTGCCGGGTTGTCAACGAGGCGGGGATTATCCCGCCGAACCAGGATCGCAGCTATTTTGTCGCCGATGTGGCGGTCACCTGCCTTCCTCACCGCAGGGGACGAGTCCCGACCGGGGAACCGATCCTTATCATCGAGGTGCTGTCCCCCGGAACCGAGGCGGAAGACCGCAACCTGAAGCTTCCGGCCTATCAGACCATTCCGAGCGTCCGGGAAATCGCCCTGATCGCGGAGGATCGCGCGGCGGCGACGATCATCCGTCGCACCGCCCGGGATATCTGGACGGTCGACGCGATCGCTGGGCTGGACACGGTCCTGCAGCTCGGCAGCATCGACTTCGCCTTGCCGCTCGCCGAACTCTATCGCGGCCTCGATATTGCCGGAGACTGACCGTCGCTGCTTTGTCCTGACAGGACGGACGCAGCATTCTATGAGAGCGGAATGACTGGGAGGGTCCGCCATGCCGGCCAATGCGGTGCTCGATCGGCCGATGACCGTGGCCGGCTTCCTCGACTGGGAGCCGGGCGACGGTCGCCGCTATCAGCTTATCGACGGCCGGCCGGTGGCCATGGCCCCGGGCAGTCCC
>JAAAOG010000106.1 GCA_009909005.1 Alphaproteobacteria bacterium
GCGCCCTGTCCCGACGTGCCCCGGAGCCTCGCCCGTGGATCCGACCGTTCTCAACGTCGCCATTGCCGGGCTGGTCACGGCCCTGGCGACCGGCCTCGGCGCGCTGCCGCTGCTGCTGCGGCGCCGGATCGGCGGCCGGGCGCTCGGCGTCGCCAATGGCATTGCCGCCGGTCTGATGCTGGCCGCCAGTTTCAGCCTGATGGTCGAGGGCAATGAAATCGGCGTCTCCCGCACCGTGCTCGGCATGATCCTCGGCCTCGGCGCCATTGCCCTGGGGCAGAGGCTGCTGAAGGACCGCGAGGAATTCCATGTCGGCAATCTGCGCGGTGCCGATGCCCGCCGGGCGCTGCTGATCGTCGGGGTCATGACCCTGCATTCCTTCGCCGAGGGCATCGGCGTCGGCGTCGCCTTTGGCGGCGAGGGCCAGCTGGGGCCCTTCATCACCCTGGCGATCGCCATCCACAACATCCCGGAAGGCCTGGCGATCGCCCTGGTGATGGTGCCGCGCGGCAGTTCGATCACCGCGGCGGGCGGCTGGAGCATCGTCTCCTCGCTGCCGCAGCCGCTGCTTGCGGTGCCGGCCTTTCTCTTCGTCATGCTGTTCCAGCCGGTGCTGCCGGTGGGCCTCGGCCTCGCCGCCGGGGCGATGATCTGGATGGTGCTGGCCGAACTGCTGCCCGAGGCGAACGAGGCCGCCGGGCCGCAGCTGACGGCGCTGACCACCACCCTGGCCCTCGCCCTGATGATGGCGTTCCAGCGCCTCGCCCTGCCGGACGTCTGAGGCGGCCCGCCGGAACCGCGGCCGGCTCTTCGTTTTTCATCGGCATCCGACGGGTGTCCGGGCGCCGCACGGCGCCACATGTGACTCAAGGGCCGGACGATCGGGCCCGCAACAAGACTGTGAGCGCGGACCATGACCACGCCGAACCCCTGGGTGAACGACCGCAGCATCGCGCTGTTCACCGACCTTTACGAGCTCACCATGATGGCCGCCTATGTCGAGGAGGGCATGGAGGCGGACGCCACCTTCAGCCTCTTCGTCCGGCGCCTGCCGGAAAGCCGCAACTATCTCCTGGCCTGCGGCCTCGCCGACGTGCTGCATTATCTCGAGACTCTGCGGTTCGACCGCGAGAGCCTCGACCATCTGGCCGGGCTCGGGCATTTCCCCGACCGCTTCCTGCGCTGGCTGGAGGATTTCCGCTTCACCGGTTCGGTGCGGGCGATGCCGGAGGGCACGCCGTTCTTCGCCAACGAGCCGGTGCTGGAGGTGACGGCACCGCTGCCGCAGGCGCAGCTGGCCGAGACCTTCATCATGAACCAGGTGCATGTGCAGACGGTGCTGGCCTCGAAGGCCGCACGGGTGGTGCAGGCCGCCGCCGGCCGGCCGGTGGTCGATTTCGGCCCGCGGCGCATGCACGGCACCGACGCGGCGATCAAGGCGGCGCGCGCCTTCCATATCGCCGGAGTGTCCGGCACCTCGAACGTGCTGGCCAGCCACATCTATGGCGTGCCGGTCAGCGGCACCATGGCCCACAGCTTCATCCAGGCCTTCGACGCCGAGAGCGACGCCTTCAAGGCCTTCGCCCGGCTCTATCCCCAGACCGTGCTGCTGGTCGACACCTATGACACGCTGGCGGGCGTCGACAAGGTCATCGCCTTCGCCAACAGCCTGGGGGAGGAGTTCCGGGTGCGGGCCATCCGGCTCGATTCCGGCGACCTGTCGGCCCTGTCGAAGGAGGCGCGGCGGCGGCTGGACGATGCCGGGCTGCATTCGGTCGGCATTTTCGCCAGCAGCAGCCTGGACGAGAGCCGGATTGCGACGCTGCTGGCCGACGGCGCGCCGATCGACGGCTTCGGCGTCGGCACCAAAATGGGGGTGTCGGAAGACGCACCCAGCCTCGACATCGCCTACAAGCTGGCCGGCTATGCCGGGCGTGGGCGCCTGAAGCTGTCGACCGGCAAGCCGGTGCTGCCGGGGCGCAAGCAGGTCTTCCGCCGCTATGCCGGCGACCGCGCCGTCGAGGACGTGATCGCCCGCAACGGCGAGGACCTGCCCGGCGAGCCGCTGCTGTCGCCGGTCATGGCGGACGGGGCCCGGCTGCCGGAGGCGGAGACGGCGCTCGACGAAATCCGCGACTGGTGCCGCGAGCAGCAGGACCGCCTGCCCGAGCGGCTGCGGGCGCTCGCCCCCGCCGATCCGCCCTATCCGGTGCATGTCAGCGCGGCGCTGGCCGGCTTCCAGGACTCCGTCCGCGAAGAGATCACCGGCGCCGCCCGCTGAAGCCCCGGCCGCCGGGGCCTCGCTGTAAATGGCGAAGCGCCTTTCCGGATCGCCCCCTTGCAGTGACCGATGCCATGATCAACGATGTCGTCGCCGTTCGGCCCTTGGAAGACTTCAAGCTGGCCCTTGCCTATGCAAACGGCGAGCGACGTCTCTTCGACATGCGCCCTCTCTTGTCGACGGCACCCTGGACGGAATTGTCCAAACCAGTCCGAAACGCACTCGTGATGAAGGCGATCGAAGCGGATATGAGGATGCCGTGGGTTCATTCTCGCCGCGCTCCGAGAGCAGGGGATCGAGGTCCCGGATGAGGTCGTCGCCGACGCCGGACGGAAAGACTGACGCAGGCCTTGCCGTGCCGACCGAACGCGGTAGGATCGACCCATGATCACACGGCTTGAAAAAGCACTCGAAGCAGTCGGTATGCTTCCCGAGAAGCGGCAAGAGGAACTCGCTGAGGTCCTTGAGACTGCGGTGGAGTCACCCCTCTACGCCCTTGCTCCTGACGAGCTCCGCGAACTCGAAGAGGGAATTGCCGACGCCAACGCCGGACGGTTCGCCACCGATGAAGAGGTGGATGAGGTCTTCGGGCGTTTCGGACGCGTATGAAGGTCCGACTAACGTCCCGGGCATACCGTGGTGCCGACCGCGCATGAAATCGCAATAAAGCCATAATTTGTCTATTGCTTATTCACTTGTTTCCGGCTGTGGCCACTTATTGGGTCATGCCCGCGAAGCTTGCGCCCGCGTAGGCGGGGGGCGGGCATCCAGGCGAGCTCGAAAAAGGTGGATTCCCGCTTTCGCGGGAATCACCCGAGACCGTACTAAAGGTGCTTCACAGCTTATGGAGAAAACGTGGTCGTACCGGATGCAGCGGTATAAGCCATGTTTTCTCTATAAGTTGCGCCAAAAACGATCAGGAAGGATAGAAATCCATGGCCAATTCCCGCCGCGCAATCCTTTCCTTTGACGACGGTCCGCAGCCATCGACTGCCTTGGAAAGCATCCTCGGCACTCTCAAGGACAAGGATATCAAGGCCGAATTTTATTGTCAGGGGGACGAAGTCTCGGCGGCGCCGAATGACGCCAAAAAGATCGTCACGCAGGGCCACATCATCCAGAATCACTCCTGGAGCCATCCCAACCTCGCCAAGCTCAGCGAGGCCGAGGTCCGCTCGCAGCTGCAGAGGACCCAGGAGATCATCAAGAAGGCAACCAACAAGACACCGACCAAGGTGCGGCCTCCCTATGGCGCCGGGGGTTTCCCTGGCAACATAGATCCGGAGCTCGCCAAGGTCGCCAGCGAACTGAATCTGAGCATCATCGTCTGGGACATCGATACGGAAGACTGGAAGTCGCCGCAGGGCCTTGGTGCCACCAAGATCGAAGAAGTGAAAAAGCAGCTTGCCCGGCAGAAGTCGAAGACCCTGTTCAACGTGCTGATGCACGTCCTTCCCGGTACCGCCCGGGACCTTCCCGGCTTCATCGATTTTCTCGCCGGCGAAGGCTTTCAGTTCGCGACGCCGACCTACTGACCGGCCGCGGCGTCCGCCTCCGGGATTCCTGACATACGAATTTTGAAGGCCTGTGCGGCATGCGGATTCTACGGATGCATTGATTTCCCCGTGGCCCGGCACCGCCGCCGGCACGCGGTCGACAATGTCAGGCGGGTTCGGAGTTCGTCTCCTTGTCTTTCTTGACAGGGTGCAGACGGACGCCGGGGGCCTCGCCGAAGAGAAATTCAATCCCCTCGCGGCTCAGCGCCTCCTGAATCTTGTAGAGTGTATCCACTTTGCCGGTCGGCTTGCCGGGGACGGACTCCCACCGCGCCAGGGTGCGGACGGCGATGCCGGCCGCCGCGGCGAGATCGCTCTGTTCCCAGCCGAGAAGCGCCCGCGCAGCCCGGATCTGCCGGCCCGTAACGATCCCCGACTCAGCCATGCCGGCAGGGAGCGCTTGACAGGCTCCGCACACTTGAGGCAAAAACAGACTTGCGAGTCATCTGAGAAGACATGAGAGTCATGATTACGCCGTCTTATCCTCAGTGTTCGGGGAACGCCGGGGGTGTCGGCGCGCGCCGATCCGACAGTATGCCGGGCTCGGGCGTGATGGGCGAGAGGATGAGACATGTTGCTGGAAAGGGTGCGCGAGTCGCCGGCCGGCGAGGCACGGCCTGCCGAAGACCCGGGCGATGGCGAACTGGCCGCCCTCTATGACCGGTATTTCGTGCTGGAGGCGGCGTGGCTGGCCACAGAGGACACGGCGGCGCGTGAGGACCTCTACGCGGCGATGGACGCGGTCGGCGTCCGGCTCTATGCCGTGCCGGCCGGAACGGTGCGCGGCCTGGCAATCAAGCTGCGCTTTCTGTTCCGGGAAGAAGCCCGCGACATCGCCACCACCACCCCCGCCCGCCTCGCCGACATGTTTTCCGACAGTTACCCCCTCCCCGAAATCGCCGCCGTGCTGAGGGACGCCGACAGACTGGCGACCTGAAGCGCGCGCCTGGTCGGCGGAGCCGGTAGAGGAATGGAGCGTCTCGCGGTCGAGGATCGTCAGAACCCAGCTCTCGACGCTCCGGCCTTGGGCCGCCGCCTGCTGCACGATGCGGCGGTGCAGGTCGGGATCAGCGTAAATCGTCAAAGCGCTCGAGAGTGTCGCGCGTTGAGGCTGATGCCGGCTTTTCATGTGGGACTGAGCTTGCCAGCAAAAGGACAGACTGGCATAGTGTTCAACGTTATGGCGATCCCGCACTATCAGTCATTGATGCTGCCGTTGCTGCAGGCTGCCGTCGACGGCGAGCAAAAGATCGGCGAGCTGGTCGAGCCGTTGGCGGATGCGCTGGAACTCGGCACCGAGGAGCGGGCACGCCTGCTGCCAAGCGGGCGGCAGACCGTTTTTTCAAACCGCGTGCATTGGGCGAAGTTCTATCTCGCGAAGGCAGGCCTCATCGAGGCCACCCGGCGTGGCCATTTTCAAATCACCGAGCGCGGCCGCCGCGTGCTGGAAAGTCAACCCGATTTCATCGACAATGATTTTCTCGATCAGTTCGACGAATTCCGCGAGTTCCGCGGCCACCAGACGGATGATGCCGCGACCACCGGCCCCGGCCCCGCCGCTGTACCGTCGACTGCCGCCGAGACCCCTGAGGAGGTGATGCGGGCCGCGCATCAACAGGTCGAAACGGCGCTGAAGCAGGAGCTCCTCGACCGCATTCTGTCCGCCTCGCCCGATTTCTTCGAAACGTTGATCGTCGAGCTGCTGGTGGCCATGGGCTATGGCGGGACGGCGATTTCGCCCGGCCGGGTCCTTGGCCGGTCCGGCGATGGCGGCGTCGACGGGGTGATCGACCAGGATGCGCTCGGCCTCGACCGCGTCTATGTCCAGGCCAAGCGCTACCAGCGCGGGAACGACCTGGGGGCCGGGGTCATCCGCGACTTTTTCGGCAGCCTCGACCGGTTCAAGGCGGCCAAGGGGGTTTTGGTCACCACCGCCGACTTCACCCGCTCCGCGCAGGAAACGGCCGAGTTTCTGTCCAAACGAATCGTGCTCATCAACGGCGACCGCCTGGCCGGCCTTCTGGTCCGCTACTCCGTCGGCTGCCGGGTGGAAGACACCCTGACAATCAAAAAGGTCGACGAGGATTTCTTTTCCGAATGAGTTGTTCCGGACCCGAGTTCCGGCCGGCGGCTCTTCATGGGAATGTCGTGCCCGCGAAGCTTGTCCTCGCGAAAGCGGGGAGCGGGTATCCAGGAAAATGTGCAAAAAGCGGGATCCCCGCCTGCGCGCGGAGAACAGGAACCGTAGGTTGGCGGTGAGCGTAGCGAACCCCAACCCTGACCTGTCCGATGGGCCTCAAACGTCCCGACCGGTGGAAACGCGCGGTCCGGAGAGGCGCAGGAGGGGGATGCCGTCGCGACTTCGGCGGTCGGCCTCCAGGCGACGAAGTGCACGCACGCTGCTCAGCAGTGTGTTGATATAGCCGCACGGACCGCTCGCGAGACCGTCCTGCCGCAGGTCGCGGAGGGTAAAATCGAGCATCGCCTCGACCCCGGCCAGCGAGACCGGCCGGTATTCCCGCAGCAGCGCATAAAGGGGATCGACGAGGTCGTCGATCGGATCTTCGTTGTCGGGCCGGGCGGCGCGGCTCCAGGCCTCAACCATGTCGTGGAGGGCGATGAGGATGGTCGTGATCTCCCCGTCGGCCGGCCGCGGCGCATGGGTCAGAAGGGTGCGGACCAGCTCGGCCCCGAAAGTCCCCGGCTCTGTCGACATGCCGTCCCCCTTGGCAAATCTGTCGCAATGGCGCTACAGAATCAGCATAGGCGCATCGTCGAGCGACGTCAACGCAAAAATGCGACATGGACGCAAAACCAACACTGATTACCGGAGCGCAGTGCAAGATGGCGCGGGTCGGCCTCGGCTGGGGCGTACGCGACCTCGCCGAGGCGGCGCGGGTGTCGACCAACACCGTGACGCGGCTGGAGCGCGGCGATGCCCTCCACGAACGCACCATCATCTCCATCCGCCACGCCCTGGAAGCCGGCGGCGCCATCTTCCTCGATCCGGAACCCAACACCGGCCCCGGCGTCCGCCTCCGGGATTCGGGAACATAGAAATCGGGGCAAAAAATGTCAGGAATTTCCGTGAATATCACGTTCGTGCCGTCGTCGGGCACCCCGCGGCCGTCAGGCGCTGCAGAAAACCTTTACATACCTTGATACACCGAATGCGGGTGCGGCTGATCGACGCTTGCTAAGGAGAATGGGTTCGGTTATCGTTTTTTGGCCCTCTCCGACGGAGCGCAACATGGCTTGGTTTTTTGCAATAGTGTCAATCCTGTTGCTGATCTTGCTGGCTTTTGTTACAAAAGCTTATTTAGATCAACGTAAGTATAGAAGAGAACGGTTTGCTTTCTTTGCCGTATCTTCGATGTTATCCGGTCTCGTGGTTCTTGTAGGTACGCTGGCTTCTGTTCCATGGTGGGTGGTTTTTTTTGAACCATTCGGTTTTGCAGCCACTCAGTATTCGATTGATACAATAACAAAAATATCCTTCGTTTTGATATACGGTGTGTTTGTTTATGCTATTACTCAGATTCACAAATATTGGGATGGCCCGGTCCATATTGCTCGCCAGGACGCTGAAAAATTTTTTGGAGAAAAAAGTATTTTTATTGATGCCCGCTTCTTTTTTGGCCAAGCCTTTTTGGATAGGTCCAATAAAAGTGATGAATTGAATAAGGCAGAACAAGAGGCTGCCGAGTTTTCAAAATCTATTTCAAAAAAGAAGACACCCTATCACGAGTTGGTCCGTACTATTATAGAAATGAAGTATAAACAATGGCGTTTTTCTATCGACGACTGGCATGACGCAGGCAAAACGTGGATTGGAAAGGACAAAAAACTTGGGTTTAATGTTGCAGTTGTCCTTGCAGACGATAAAAAACAAGTCGAGCATGGGATTAATTACTTGAAAAATTGGCAAACGGCCAAAAAAGAAAAAATTGAAGGGGCTATCGTCATAGGACGCAAAAACACTCCTGAAAATTGTGAAAAAATATCCGAATTCACCGTTGAAAAAATGGCATTTGATATGATCTTAGAGGATCTTCTTGACTGGAGTGATTATGAAGATCACATTATGGCGCGCTATGAACAGGAAAGATTGCCAAACACAGATATTACCTTATCTCACTGCTATACTCCGTTACGGGTGGCTGTTGAGGGCAAGAATGAGGAAGATGATTTGGACAGGCATTTGGACCATTGGTTGAATACCACTGACGACCGTCACATCGCGCTATTGGGGGAATATGGTCAAGGAAAAAGCTCCGCAGCTCTCCATTTTTGCTGGCGCTTGATGAAAGATCGGAAAAGATTTGACAGGGTGCCGCTATTAATTGAACTTAGAGGCCAGAGCCCAAAATCGTCTTCGGACCCAGGAAAAATCCTTGCTTCATGGGGTCATAGCTTTCGTTTGGATTCACAGGGACTCATGCTCCTTCATGAAGCCGGAAAACTGATCCTCGTCTTCGACGGTTTCGATGAAATGGATAACATCGGAACGAAGAAAGAGAGAGCAGATCATTTTTTTGCTTTATGGAGGTTTGTACATAATAATTCCAAAATCTTGATAACAGGAAGACCAAATTTATTTCTTGATGATCATGAAATGCGCAGAAATCTAGGGGTTCAGAAAGGTCCAGCCATTGGATCGCATTATGAAATTGCTTCAATCCAAATGTTCTCCTTTTCTGAAATTCGCTATGCTCTACGACATCAGAGTCAGGAAATGATTGAAGAAATAATTTTGCTTGCACAAAATGATAAAAATTTTCGAGATGCTGTTTCCCGCCCTTCGTTACTTCAGCAATTAAGCGTGATCTGGTATTCGCCGTCAATACAACAGAATAAGACAAATGTATCGTCTGCAAAGATTATTCGCGAATTCCTTCGAACAACATTCGAACGACAAGCTAGAAAGCTTATTGAAAACGAAGAAGAGCTGGGGTTTATGGCGTTGAATAGAGCAGAGATAGACTTTTTTACGAGAGGAATTGCTGCGCAGATGCTTATCGAGAATAAACCAAATCAGATAAACAAAGATTCGATGGATAGAACCATTCAAAAACTTATTAGGTTGCTTCCAAATGATCATCGGTTCGAGAGAGACGTTGCACCATACGAAAATAGGGAGGCGTTATTGCAGAGGTTGAAAAAAGTAGATAATATCGCTGAGGAGATTAGTACTAATGTTCGGACTTACGGTGTTATCGTCCGTGATTGGTCTTCAACAGATACGTTCAAGTTCTCACACAAAAGTTTTTATGAACTTTTGGGTTCAGAGTTGTTGTTTGACTGGCTAGAAAAGCCACGCACTGTCGAAGCAGGAACATTAAGGAGGTTTTTCCGTAATGAAAATTTTATACGTTACACTAATCAGGAAATGATTGATTTTTTAGCGGAAATGCTTTCAGAACAATCCTACAATGAGAATTTTAACGCCAATAATATCTTCAATCAAATACTGAAGAAAGTTTTTTCCCCTGCCGAAACTTTTGCACTAAGATATATAGTTGCCTTCCCGGCCGTTGTTTACCAGTTATTGGTGT
This sequence comes from Alphaproteobacteria bacterium, assembly GCA_009909005.1. GTDB lineage: Bacteria > Pseudomonadota > Alphaproteobacteria > DSM-16000 > Inquilinaceae > JAAAOG01. The sequence goes on from JAAAOG010000106.1 coordinate 9,393, forward strand.
CACCCCTAAAAATACCTCGAAAACAGAAAGAAAATTCTTGGAATATAAGGAAACAGCTTGCAGTGGATAACATAGTGTTTTTTATTATTGGGTTTACTATTGCTGTTGCTATGTATTTTGCTACTTTGTACATTTATGGAAGAGCCCCATACCCTCTCAATTCTGAGCATTTTTCTGACTTATCGATGCCAGTGCTTTTTCTTCCCGTAATGATAGTATTATATATCACGTCGATGTTTTTTCTTCCCTATTTCATTTGGCAGAAATATTTTTTTGCAGCCATTGCTTCAAGGACCAGATTGGCAGCAAGACTTTTGCATTATCTTTTTGAGAATAGAAATCCCGAAGAAATAAGCGGCAGATTTAACAAACAGGTCTATAACATCCTGTCCTCTTATTTTTGATTTTTTGCCTGTCAATTCTGTCGTATGGTAAAGCGCTTGCGTGTAACCGTAAGTGGGGCTCTGCGCATGATTTGCTATTGACCGGCTGCGGGGCGCCTTCCGAAGGCGACGAAGTGGGGGTTTTCGAAGTTGGGTTTGCCGTAGCGGAAAGGCTTGCCCTCGACCGTCTCGATCGAGCCGCCGGCGGCCGCCAGCACGGCATGGCCGGCGGCGATGTCCCATTCCATGGTGCGGCCGAAGGCCTGATAGATGTCCGCCTCCCCCGCCGCGATCAGGCAGATTTTCAGCGAGCTGCCGATCCGCCGCTCGGCCGCGATCCTGATGTCCTCGAAAAAGACGGCCAGCTCCTCCGGGCTGCTGTGCCGGCGGCTGGCGACCACCGTCAGGCCCTCGGCCGGCGGCAGGCGGGCGGCGATCGGCCGGCTCTGCCCGGCCTGGCGGAAGGTCGACCCGACGCCGACATGGCCGGTATAGACATGGTCGAGCACCGGGCAGTTGACGACGCCGAGCAGCGGCCCGCCATTCTCGACCAGAGCGATATTGACGGTGAACTCGCCGGTGCGGCCGAGGAACTCCTTGGTGCCGTCGAGCGGGTCGACCAGCCAGAAGCGCGGGCCCGGTATCTCCGGCACCCGGCCGGCCGCCACCTCCTCCTCGGCGATCACCGGGATGTCCGGCGTCAGCTCGCGCAGGCCGGCCAGGATCACCGCCTCGGCCGCCTGGTCGGCCTCGGTCACCGGGGTGCCGTCGGTCTTGTCCTGCGAGACGGTCCGGCCGCCCTCGTACAGGCGACGGATGATTCCGCCGGCCTCGGCGGCCAGCCCGACCAGGGCTTCCAGCAGTGCCGCATCGCTCTCGGCCATTACGCCGGCTCCTTGTGGGTTTCCGTGCCGGCCCGGGCGCGCCGCAGCGCCTCCCAGATGGCGGCCGGCGTTGCCGGCATGTCGATATGGGTGATGCCGAAGGCCGACAGCGCGTCGACCACGGCGTTGATCGCGGCCGGCGGCGCGCCGATCGCCCCCGCCTCTCCGGCGCCCTTGACGCCGAGCGGGTTGGTCCGGCACGGCACCTCGTTGAAGGCGACGTCGATGCGCGGCAGCGCGGCGGCGTGCGGGATGGCGTAGTCGAGGAAGGAGCCGGTGAGCAGCTGGCCCGTCTCGTCGTCGAACACCGTGTGCTCCATCAGCGCCTGGCCGAGCCCCTGCGTGACGCCGCCATGGATCTGCCCCTTGAGCAGCAGGGGGTTGAGCACCCGGCCCATATCGTCGACGACGCTGTAGCGTTCGACCCTGACGGCGCCGGTCTCGGGGTCGATGTCGACTTCGCAGACATGCACGCCATTGGGATAGGTGCCGCCCTTGGGCGCGAACAGGCCGGTCTCGTCGAAGGCCGGATCGCCCGGCGCCGCCGCCGCCAGCTCCGCCAGGCTGACCGAGCGGTTGGTGCCCGGCACGCTGAACAGCCCCTCGGCAAAGGCGAGGTCCGCGGCCGGCGACGCCAGCCGCTCCGCCGCCCGGGCCCGCGCCGCCTCCCGCACCCTGGCCGCCGCATCGGCCAGGGCGGCGCCGCCGACGGGGATCGAGCGCGAGCCGTCCGTCCCCTCGCCATGGGCGATGCGGGCGGTGTCGCCTTGTACCACGGTCACATGGTCGGGGGGCAGGCCGAGTTCCTCGGCGAGCAGCTGGGCGAAGGCCGTCTCGTGCCCCTGGCCGTTCGACTGGGTGCCGACATAGGCCGTCGCCTTCCCCGACCGATCGATGACCAGACGCGGCTGCTCGGTGCCGAAACCGCCGGCCACCTCGACATAGGCAGAAAGGCCCAGCCCGCGCAGGCGCCCCCGCGCCTCGGCCGCCCGCCGTCGTTCGGCAAAGCCGTCGGCATCGGCGAGCGCCAGCGCCCGGTCGAGATTCGCAGCGAATTCGCCGCTGTCATAGGTGGCGCCCGCGGCGGTCTTGTAAGGCATCGCCTCGGGCGGGATGAAATTGCGCCGGCGGATCTCGGCCGGCGACAGGCCGAGCTGCCGGGCCGCGGCATCGACCATGCGCTCGACCACATAGGCCGATTCCGGCCGCCCGGCGCCGCGATAGGCGTCGATCGGCTGGGTGTTGGTGTAGGCGCCGCGCACCCGCAGGCTGACGGCCTCCATGGTGTAGAGCCCGGCCAGCATGCGCGAGCCGGCCGCAGCACTGACCATCGGGCCGTATTGCGAGAGATAGGCGCCGAAATCGGCGATGGTGTCGACCTTCAGCGCCAGCATCCGGCCCTGCTCGTCGAGCGCCAGTTCGGCATGGCTGACATGGCCGCGGCCGTGATTGTCGCTGACAAAGCCCTCCGACCGTTCGGCCGTCCATTTCACCGGCCGGCCGAGGGTCCGGGCGGCATGCAGCACCGCGACATATTCCGGATAGACGAAGATCTTCAGGCCGAAGGCGCCGCCGACATCCGGGCAGAGCACCCGCAGTTTTTCGGCCGGCATGTCGAGGATTGACTCGGCCAGCACGTCGCGCAGGTCGTGGACGCCCTGGCACGAGGCATGAAAGGTCAGCGGCTCGCCGTCCGCCTCCGGCACTGCCAGGCAGCCGCGCGTCTCGATCGGGTTGGCGACCACCCGGTTGTTGACGAGGTCGAGCGCCGTGACATGCGCGGCGCGGGCAAAGGCCGCCTCCACCGCCGCCTCGTCGCCATGGCCGAAATCCAGCGCCAGATTGCCCGGCCAGTCGGGCCGGATCTGCGGCGCCCCCGGCGCCAGCGCCGCCACCGGATCGGTGACCGCCGGCAGGGGGCGATAGTCGACGGCGATCAGCCCGGCCGCATCCCTCGCCTGGTCGAGGGTCTCGGCGACCACCAGCGCCACCGCTTCGCCGACATGGCGGACGCGGTCAACGGCCAGCGCGTGGCGCGGCGGGACGCTCATCCGCGAGCGATCGCGGTTGCGCGGCCGGCCCTGGCAGGGCAGCGGCCTGATGCCGGCCGCGACAAGGTCCCGGCCGCGGAGAAGGCCGATCACGCCCGGCGCCGCGGCCGCCTCTGCGATATCGACGGCCGCGATCTCGGCATGCGCCTCGGGCGAGCGCAGGAAGACGCCGTGGGCGCAGCCCGGCACGCTGATGTCGTCGAGATAGCAGCCGCGGCCGGTGAGGAAGCGCGGGTCCTCGCTCCGCCGCACCGGCTGCCCGAAACCGAATTTGCTCATGCGCCGCCCCATGGCTTCGGCCCAATCGGGATTGAGCAGAAGCGTTCGACTGCGGCTCCAACCCTATCACAGCATGGCGCCGATGCACCCGGATCGTCGAGCGCCATCTTGCCTGCGTCCGTCAACGAAAGACTAACTGCAACTCATTCGCATTTGGCCCACCCCGCTTCGCGAGCCTCTCTGCGATCATGCCGGGGCAGTCATGGCCCGGCCATTATTGCTTTGACCGCGCGACGAAGCGGCGGCACTGCTCCTCCTTGTCATAGCCCAGGAGAATTCCAAGGATGAAATCCTCTTGCGGCGACAAATGGTTCAGCGGCTTGTTGACTATCCTTCGGACCATTTCCACCATGGCCGGCCTGCCGAAGAACACATTTACCTTGGTATCGTTCACCGTGTGGACATGGTAGTCGATTGACGAGTTTGTCAGCGCATTGACAACCCGCTCTGCCGCGATCACGGACATGGTCATCATGAAGAGCGGGCGAACACCCTTCCGGTATTCATAGAGGTGGTGCTGAAAGACTTGCTGCGTCGCGGAGACTATGCCAGCTGGCTTATCCATGAGGTAATCCGTTTGCCGGTCTTGCCCGGCTGCGTGTCCTCATCCAGGGCGAGCCCGACGAACTTCCCATCCCGTTCGGCAAGCGAATTCGTATAGGTGAACTCACCGGGCTCCGTGAAGCCAATGACTTCGGCACCCTGCTCCACGACCTGATCATACAGGACGCCCATCGCATCCAGAAAGCTCTCGGGATAATTCTCCTGGTCTCCAAGGCCAAACAAGGCGACTTTCTTTTTTCCAAGATTGGCGGATTCCAGCTTGTTGAAATTTTCATCCCAATCAGATTGCAGCTCGCCTTCGCCATAAGTTGGCACGCCGAGGATCAAGAGTTTACAGTCTTCGAAGTCACTCGAGGTCGCGACTTTGATGTCAACCGCTTTCCCGTTCATTTTCTTGGCAATCCGGGCTGCGACGGCTCTGGTCGCACCGCCATCCGAACCATAGACGATGGTCACCGACATGGACTGAGTGCCTCCTTCAATCTTTGGCGGCTGCCGCTGCCTGCTGCGCTGCACAAAGCCTATTGCGATTGCGACTCATTTGCAAGAAGAAACGACAGGCAGGCTTGGCCATCCCGGTCGTCCGGCGGCAAAAAGTACACCGCCGGCCCGGCCCTGATACCGCGGCCGGCCTTGCATCCGTCCTGTCGGGTGGTTTCGCCTAGCCGGTGATCCACAGGCCGGTATGCGGGCGGACCGGCGCGTCCTTGTGGATATGCGAGCGGCCCTTGAACTCCCGCTGATACAGCGTGCGGATCTGCCCCTCGCCGAGACAGGCCTTCACCGTGACGCCGTCCGGGAAGAAGACGTCGATATCGTCCTCGGTATAGTCGCTGAAGCCGGCCTGCGCGCCGTGCCGCACCATCGGCACCCCGAAGCCGTTGTTCAGGTTGTTCTGGATGTCCATAAACTCCGGCACCCGGACATGCGGCACGCCCTTGTCGCCGCTCCAGTCATAGCGGGTCTCGCGCACCACGATGTGCTTCGCCGGGTCGTCGGCCTTGACGATGTCGTAGAGGTCGTAGTCGCCGTGGATGAACTTCGCCGAGCGGCGCGAATGGTAGAACCCCGACTTCAGCGCGCCGAAATGCGGCGAGGTGGCGTCGTGGTCGACCAGATAGGGCTTGCCGCTGGTCACCGGATCGCCCTGCTGCCAGACGAAGCGCGGCCCATAGTCCCGCCAGATCTCCATGGCCTTGCGGTGCTTCTGCGGGCTCTTGAAGGCCTGCTGCATGCCCGGCAGGCTGGGGTCGACCACCAGCCCGGCGACCCGGGAGTGGCGGCCCGCGACCACCGCATCCTTGTCGGCCGTCTTGAACTTGCAGTTCAGCTGCTTGGGCTCGTAGCCGGGCTTTTCGATATAGGGCAGTGAGGCCGGATTGGTGCGGCGCACGGCGATATAGACATTGAACCGCTTGGCCACCCGCTTGAACACCGCCACATCCTTCGGCCGGATAAACTGCTCGATACTCATCGCTCCCATCCCCCGCACACCACTTTCTCCCGCTGTAGTGCGCGACTATGGCAAAACCGGGGTCAGAAGGCGGGCGCCACACTTTTCGTAAACATCCGGCCGTTCTCCTGATCCAAGTTGCGGACCATGGCGCCGGCAAGACAGCTGGACAGCATGGAAGGATCTCTAAAAAAGGAAAATTCTGGCTTTAGAGCCTGTTGACTCCGACATTCTTGGATACTTTCCATCCCCATATTGGGGAGAATTGTTGCGGCACCCGCATCAAGTTGAGTCAAAAGTTGATTTGCTATCTAGTGCCGCCATCCGCGGAGGGCCGCGCGGCTTTCCATCGGTGGCCACGCGTCCACCTATGGCGTAGAGTGCGACGAGTTTGAGAAGAAGCTGCAGCCATGGCCGTGGTGACGATCGGAAAGGACGCGCAGATCACCCTGCCGGAAGAGATCTGCAAGGCAGTGGACGTCAACAGCGGCGACGCGCTCGAGATTGGCATCGTCGCGGGCGGCCTGCTGCTGCGTCCGGCGTCTACCGTCCCAAATGCGGAAGCGTGGCAAAAGCCGGAAGCGGCATGGCGCGATCCCGGGCGTTTGCCTGAGCTTGATGCCCTCAGCGATGACGACATCATGCAAATCGCCGTCGCGACCGTGAACGACGGCCGGGCCGGGAACGGTTGAAAGACTAAGCCGGAGATCTGGCAACATCCTTGAAAGGGAGCGCTTGCAGTGCTAGACAAAATGGCATTCGATCATCCGGGCCGGCGGAGCGATGAGCGCAATCATGTCCTCCGAGCATATCTTGTGGGGCTCGGTATGGCGTTGGATCTGCTACCGGTTGATCGTGAAAAACTGGATGGCGAGAGTCTATTCTGGGACGATGTTGATGACCTTTCTGACGAGTTCGCCGAAATTCTCCACGAGTGCGAAAGCAAGTTCAATCATGAGAAGATGAGACTGGATAGCCGTGAGCAACGTCCCGGGTCGGACAAGTGAGAATGTCGGCAAGGAAACGCCCGCCAGAGAAGAAAAGACTCCGGAGGAGGGGATTGGGCCTGTCAGCAAGCAGGATATTGAAAGACTTCAAGATGCCGGATTAAACATACAAGACCCACAGATACTTAAAGCCGTCTCGATGATGGCCTCTCGGTCATCGATATCGAGAAGTCCTTATCCCTCTGCAGAAATGCTGAGAGAATATGAATCTTTCAAAACCGGTCTCTCCGACCATGTGATATCCACGATTGACGAAGGCATCAAGGCCAGAAACAGGCACAATGTCCAATGCGATCTGCTCGAAGAACGGAGAAAGAACCGGGGTCAGTGGGCTGGCATTCTTCTCAGCTTTTTCGGAGTGAGCATCGCGTCCGGTTTGAATTACCTGACAGGTGGCTGGGTTCTCCCGGCCGTGATCGTGATTGCCTGTGTCGGCGGGCCGGGAACGGCGACAGTGCTGGCCCGCTATCTCGACAAGATGAGATAGCGGCTCGCGGAGAGCCTGGTGCTGTCCCGCCACTCTCAACAAATCCGCGGCAATTGCTCCCCTGAGAGCCAGTCGACGATGCGGGTGCCGCCGAAGGCGGTTCTCATCTGGACGAACTGGTGGACGTCGGTCTGCACCCGGCCGATGACCGCCGCGTCGGCGCCCAGCGGGTGGGCGCGCATGGCGGAGAGCAGGCGGGGGGCCACGTGCTCGGCGCAGACCGCCACCAGCTTGCCCTCATTGGCGACGTAGAGCGGGTCCAGCCCCAGCAGCTCGCAGGCCGCCTGGACCTCGCGGCGGACCGGGATGGCCGCCTCCTCCAGCATCATGCCGACGCCCGACTGCCGGCACAGCTCGTTCAGCGTCGTGCCGAGGCCGCCGCGGGTCGGGTCGCGCAGGCAGTGGATATCCGGCACCGCCGCCACCATCGCCGCCACCAGGCCGTTGAGCGCCGCGCTGTCGGACTCCAGCGCCGTCTCGAAGTCGAGGTTCTCCCGCTTCGACAGGATGGCGACGCCGTGATCGCCGAGCGTGCCGCTGACCAGCACTGCATCGTCCGGCTGCGCCCGGTCGCCGGAGGGGGCGACGCCGTCCGGCACCACGCCGAGGCCTGTGGTGGTGATGAAGACGCCGTCGGCCTTGCCGCGCTCCACCACCTTGGTGTCGCCGGTGACGATCGCCACGCCGGCAGCCCGTGCCGCCGCCGCCATGGAGCGGACGATGGCGGCGAGGTCGCCCAGCGGCAGGCCCTCCTCCAGAATGAACCCGGCGGAGAGATAGAGCGGCCGCGCCCCGGCCATGGCGACGTCGTTGACCGTGCCGTGCACCGCCAGCGAGCCGATATCGCCGCCGGGGAAGAACAGGGGCGAGACGACGAAGCTGTCGGTGCTCATCGCCAGCCGGCCGGGCGGCGGGGTGAACAAAGCCTGGTCATTGCCCTGGGCCAGCAGGTCGTTGGCGAATTCGGCGGCGAACAGCTCCTCGATCAGCTGCGCCATCGCCCGGCCGCCGCCGCCATGGCTCATCTCTACCCGGCCTGTCTTCAGGTCGAGCCGGCGCGGGGACAGGCGGCGCGGGGCATCGGCGGGCATGGCGGCGGACCTTTCTCGCTCGATCGGGCCGGCGGGCTTTATCGGGCCGGCGCGCTTCCCTTAGACTAGCGCCATGCCCGACGCCGTGGAACATGCATCGCCCCGCATCCGGCTGCTGCCGCCGACTCTCGTCAATCGCATCGCTGCCGGCGAGGTGATCGAGCGGCCGGCCGCGGCGGTCAAGGAACTGGTCGAGAACGCCCTGGATGCCGGCGCCGCCCGGATCGAGGTCACGGTGCGCGACGGTGGCAAGGCGCTGATCGCCGTCGCCGATGACGGCCATGGCATGGCTCCGGAGGAATTGCTGCTGGCCGTCGAGCGGCACGCCACCTCGAAGCTCGCGGCCGACTCGCTGGATGCCATCGCCACCCTCGGCTTCCGCGGCGAGGCGCTGCCGTCGATCGGCGCGGTCAGCCGGCTGACCCTGACCAGCCGGGCGCGCGGCGCGTCCGAGGCCTGGGCGCTGGGCGTCGATGCGGGGCAGGTGGGCGCGCCCGCCCCGGCGGCGCTGGCGGCCGGCACGCGGGTGGAGGTGCGCGACCTGTTCCACGCCACGCCGGCCCGGCTGAAATTCCTGAAGAGCACCCGGGCCGAACTCAGCGCGGTGACCGACACGCTGGAGCGCCTGGCCATGGCCCGGCCGGATGTCGATTTCACGCTGACCGACGGGGCGCGCTCGGTGCTGCGCCTGCCGGCCGGGCAGGGCGAGCTGCTCGATGCGCGGCTGGCCCGGCTGGGGGCGGTGCTCGGCAAGGCCTTTGCCGAGAACGCCGTGCCGGTCGATGCCGAGCGCGACGGCCTGCATCTCGGCGGCTATGCCGGGCTGCCGACCCTCAACCGCGCCACCGCCCAGGCGCAGTATCTCTTCGTCAATGGCCGGTCGGTGCGCGACCGGCTGCTGCTCGGCGCGGTGCGGGGCGCCTATGCCGATCTGCTGGCCCGCGACCGTCACCCGATGGTGGCGCTGTTCCTCACCGTCCCGGCCGCGGCGGTCGACGTCAATGTCCACCCGGCCAAGGCGGAGGTGCGCTTCCGCGACGCCGCCGGGGTGCGCGGGCTGATCGTCGGGGCGCTCAAGCGGGCCCTGGCCGAGGCCGGGCACCGCGCCGCCACCACCGTCGGCGGGGCGGCGCTGGCGGCCGCCCGGCCGGACGGCGCCGG
>JAAAOG010000053.1 GCA_009909005.1 Alphaproteobacteria bacterium
GGCGCGGGCGGTCTACGCTTTTCCCCTGGTGACCCTGCTGGCCGTGTCGCTCAACATCCACGTCACCTTTCCCGGCATCGACGCCATCTGGTTCAACCGGGAGGTGCCGCGCCTGGCGGAGGGCCTCGCCCCCTGCCCGGACTACCGCATCGCCACCGCGCCGCTCGACCTGGAGAGCGTCGTCTTCCTAGCCGGGACGGACACGGTGATCGAAGACATGGCCCGGATCGAGGCGATGCTGCGCACCGGCCCGCCCTGCGCCGTGCTGTTCCTGGAGGACCCGCAGGCGGCGGCCCTGCGCGAGACCCTGGCCGGCAGCCCGGTCGCCCTGCAGGAGACCGGCCGGCGGCTGACCGGCGTCAACTTCTCCAACGGCCGCCGCGTCGACCTGGGCGTCTATGTCGTCGAGTGACGCGCGCCCCGCTCAATAGCGGGCATGCGAGTCGAAGAGCCAGACGGTCAGGTTCTCGACGTCCAGCTTGGCCCATTTGTAGAGGAACTCCAGAGCCTCGCGGCGGGCGACCAGCCCGGCCAGCTTGCCGTCCTTGACCACCGGCATGTGGCGGATACCGGCCTTGGCCATGCGCTTCAGCACGTCCTCCAGCAGGTCGTCCAGGGCGCAGCTCTGAACGTCGGAGGTCATGATGTGGTGGACCTCGATGGACGGCGCCTTGTCCTCCAGCCGGCCGACCGTCCAGGTGATATCGCCCAGCGAGACGATGCCGACGACCTTGTCGCCGGACTCGCAGACGACGGCGACGGAGTAGCGCTTATTGCCGATCTCCTCGCCGAACTTGCGCGCCACCTCGGCGACGGTGTTGTTCGGGCTGACGGTGAGGACCGTATCCCCATATTCCGCAACGTAGTTTTCGACTTTCATCGGAACCTCTCCCTGACGAGGGTTGACGCACGGCCCGGCCGGAGCCGCCTGAACCCCAACGGCCGACATCAACCATAAAGCATCAGAGTTGCATGGAAAACGATCCAGCGCAAAGGTCAGGGCAGTCGGTTTTGCAGGTCTCCGTCGCGGCTGGCGTACCGGGCTTTGCCCCGGCTTGCGGGTCCGTTATGGTCCGGTGCCAAGAACAACAAGCCTTTCGGAGTTGCCGCCATGGACCGTCGCCGCCTTTTGCTCGGCACCGCCGCCGGCTCGGCCGCGCTTGCGACCGCCGCTTCCGCCTTCCCCGCCCCGGCCATCGCCCAGGACCGCATCGAATGGACCATGGTGACGCCCTGGCCGCGCAATGCGCCCGGCGTCGGCGTTAATGCCCAACGGGTCGCCGACCGCATCACGGAGATGAGCGGCGGCCGGCTGACCGTCACCCTTTATGCCGGCGGCGAGCTGGTGCCGCCCTTTGAGGCTTTCGACGCCGTGTCGGCCGGGACTGCCGACCTCCTGCACGCCACGCCCTATTACTGGGTCGGCAAGAGCCCGGCGCTGCACTTCTTCACCGGCGTGCCCTTCGGCCTCAGCTGCACCGAGCTGCCCGGCTGGATCTATTACGGCGGCGGCCAGGAACTCTGGGAGGAGGTCTATGCCGCATTCGGCCTGACGCCGTTCTATTGCGGCTCCAGCGGCGTCCAGGCCGGCGGCTGGTTCCGGCGCGAGATCGAGACGGTCGACGATCTGCGCGGCCTGCGCATCCGCATCGCCGGGCTGGGCGGCGAGGTGATGCGCCGCATCGGCGCCGCCGTCGTCCTGACCCCGCCGGGCGAGATCTTCCCGGCCATGCAGGCGGGCACGGTGGATGCGGCGGAATGGGTCGGGCCCTGGAACGACCTCGCCTTCGGCCTGCATCAGGTCGCCGACTATTACTATCTGCCGGCCTTCCACGAACCCGGCCCGGGCCTGGAGGTGGCGATCAACACCGCCCGGCTGGCGGAACTGCCCGATGACCTGAAGGCGATCGTCCGCTACGCCGCCTCCTCGGTGTCGAACGAGACCACGGCCGACTTCACCTATCACAACATCGTCTCGCTCGGCCCGCTGCTGGAGGAGCACGGCGTCCAGCTGCGGCGCTTCTCCGACGAGATCGTCGCCGAGCTCGGCCGGGTCAGCCTCGAGGTGCTCGACGACATCGCCGGCGAATCGGAGCTCACCAGGCGGATCCACGCCTCCTACCGCGCCTATCTGGAGCAGGCGGCCCGCTATAACGACCTGATGGACCGCGAGATGCTGCGCCAGCGCGCAATGGTTATTTAGTGCCGGCGGGCGTCGATCAGATCATAGAGGCGCTTCAGGGTGAGGAAGCCGAGGATGAGCGCCACGCCCGAGAGCAGCAGGCCGAGCGTCTCATAGGCGCTCGACCCGGCCGCGACGAACAGCCCGGCAAGGAAGGCCAGCGTCAGGATCACCAGCAGGCGCCGGGCGCCCTCCGGGCTCTTCGGCAATATGGTGACCAGCCGCGCGTCGGGCTTGCCGTCGAAATGTGCCTTGACCATCGCCATGACGAACAGCACGCCGGCGACGAAGGCTGCCAGCCCGAGGACATAGGGGCTGCCCTCCCCCGTCTGCGCCGCGGTGATCAGCCCGGCCAGGGCGACGAGTCCGGCCAGGACGGCCAGGAGAAATTTCTTCGGAACCGGCATCGGGCTCTCCATATGCGCAACCGTCACCTGTCTATCGCAGGAACGCCGGGGCGGGAACCGGGTTGAGGTGCGACATGGCGGAAAAGAGGGGGTCGGCGATGAAACGGGCTGTGGCGATCATGGCGGCTTTGGCGATGGGGTTCGGCACGGCCTTGGCCGGTCCGGGCCCGGCAGCGGCGCAGGAGTGGCTGGACCGGGCGCTGGAAACCGGCGAGGAGGTCTGGCGCGATGTCGAGGAGGCGGCCGGCGCAGCCACACAGACTGCCGAGCAGTGGGCCGACGAGGCGGGCGACTGGTTCGCCCGGCAATATGAGAGCGGTTCCAACCTGACGGCGGAACAGGTGCAGCAGTTCGTCGCCGATCTCGACACGCTCAACCGCTATGCCCGGGATGCCGGCTACAGCATGGAACGCTTCGACGTCGGAGTCGGGCTGATCCCGCAGGTGCGGCTGCACTACGACCTTGAGCGCCGCTTGCCGCCGGAAGAGCTGACCGCCCTGGTCGAGCGGATCGAGGCCGACGATCTGTCGATGCTGCAGCGCTATGTCCTCTCCTCGCTGCTGACCGCCAGCGAATACGCCGACCAGCTGAGCGTCGGCGCCTATTCGCTGCGCGGCGTCTGGATCACTCTCGCCATCCCGCCGAACGTCCGCCTGATCTTCCGGCCGGAGGATGATGTTGCGACGGAACCGGACCCGGCGCCATGATCGGGGTGGTTCTGCCTCCTGATCGGCAAATAAAATTCACCACGAAGACACCAAGCCTCGAAAGGAAAAAAGAATATCACTTTATTCTGGCATTTGCAATTAAACAGTCGTGCGTTCCGCCAAACCGGGCGGCTGCATATCAAGCGAACGGATTTTGGATCTGCAGTCCGTTGATGACCTGGCCATGCTGCAGATCCTCGGTCAGGATAATGCTGCACTGCTCTTTAATCCCCTCATTTTTCAAGCAACTTTAAAGAGTCCATTGAAGGCGGCTTCGTCTTTTATGGTTTCGGCATAGCTCTGCATGAGGGTGGTGAGGCGTTCCTTTGGCATGTTGGGTATCAACTCGAACCACATGCAGCCCTGGCGGAACAGGGAGTGCGTGCGCTTGGGCGAGGTGTTGACCTTCAGTATGCGGTCCAGACCGACGCGCTCGCCGGCCGCCCCCAGCAGGGTCAGCAGCACGGTGGCGAACGCGTTGACCAGCAGCAGGCGGTCGCGCCGGGTGGGGTCGCCGATGCGGCAGCGGTCCAGGCCGAGGCCGAAGCGCAGGTCCTTAATGTCGCGAAAGCTGGTCTCGATGCCCCAGCGCTTCGCATAATGGTTGACAAGCTGCGCGGTCGGCGCCTCGGCGTCGCTGGCGGCCAGACACCAGACCTCCTTCATGCCCTTGGCCTGGACGCAGACCACCGCGGCCACGGGAGCCTCCGCCGCGGTCAGCCGGGCATCGCGCAGCTTGCGTGCCCGGCCTCCCTTGCCGACCCAGGCTGCCGCCGGCCGGGTCTCACCGGCCGCATTGGCGACCTGGATGTTGGCACGAAAGCGGATGACGTAGCCGAAACCCAGATCGCTGAGAAGGCGGAACAGCTTATGGTCACCGAACCCGCGGTCGGCCAGGATCGTCACATGCACCCCCGGCGGCAGCACGGCGGCCAGGCGGGCCAGGCAGGCATCTTCAAAATCATTGCGCCGGCCGGCCAGTTCCTCCTTCCACACCGTCAGCCAGAGCAGCGGCGTGGCTCGCCCGTGGGATGTCACCATGTTGAGGGACAGCGTCGCCTGGTCGTCGGCGTCGAAGTCGGTCCAGTCCATGGCCACCACGATGGCCTCTTGCACCCCGACCTGCCGGGGCACCCAGTGGGCGAAGCTCTCCCAGACATCCACCCCCTGGTTGGAGAAAAGCCGGTCCACCTGCTTGATGGCGTGCTTGGACATCAGCCCTCGCGCCTGTGCCAGCGCCTGCCCGATCATCGCCACCGCCAGCGAGGCGCCGGCCATCACCCCCAGCGTCGCCCCGGCAAGGGACTCCACCCGCTTGGCATGCAGAGTCCCGCCATACACGCCATCAATAAACGCCTGAACATCCGCCAGCTTGCGCCCAAGCGCCTCCACCTTCCCAGCCACAGCACGCCTCCCGCCAATAAGACCCAGCATATTGTAGCAGAAGGAGCACGCATACACCACCTATTGATCGGAAAAATGGGGGGATTCCTGAGGCTGCACTGTGCCTCCAAAGCTGCCGCGACAATGAGCGCGTCGTAGAGATTCAAATCATGAGCCTGAGCGAGGGAACGGGCTTTTGTATGCGTTTCAAGCGTAATTGGCCTAATTTCCGGGAACAGGTCGATAAAGTTCCTGAGAGCAGAATGAATTTCATTCCAGTTTCGACCCAATTTACGAAACAGGACCGACACAACTTCATTGAGAACCTGGACACTAATGATCCCGCCTGCTGAAAGCACCTCGAGAGCACGTTCCCGCCGCGAATCATCGGATACGGAATAAACCAGAACGTTCGTGTCGATGAAAGGGCTCAACGACTGTGGACCTCGTCGCGGTCGAGCCGAAAATCGGCCGGCAAAGGCCAGCGGCAGTTCCGGATCGCCTCCAGAGCCCGCGCACGGCGATCGTCGCGCGCAATCTCGATACGGCCGGGTCGGGCCAGAACGATCTCGACCGTATCGCCCGGCTTCAAACTCAGTTCACTGGCAAGGTCCTTGGGCAGCCTGACGGCGAGACCCACGCCGGACTCTGCAACCACAACGCCCCTGTCACCGCGTTCCATTACAGCCCTCAAGACTGTTACCGTAAATGACATTGAGGATAAGGCCAATTCCGGCCCCGGACAAGGAATGACCACGGGCGCCACCTCTTCGACAGGGGCTCCGATCGACGGGGCTCCGGCGTCCGGCTCCGCTGCCGCGACGTGGCAAAGGACCTCAATTCGAAAGGAAGACCACGCCCCGCGTTCGAAAATATTTTGACCACGAAGGCACCAACCCTGCAAAATAAAATCAGAAGAGTTCGTGTCGTCGTGCCTTCGTGGTGGAATTTTTTCGTAGGTCTATTCCGCTGTCGCGGAGGAAACGAAATTGGCCAGGGCGCCGGTCATGCGCTCGAAAATCGCGTCCTGGCCCGTGACGCCGTAGCGCTCTTTCAGGGCGGCGGGGTCGGTATAGGAGATGTGCACCTGGCCGTCGGAATCCTGCCAGACCAGGGCGCGCAATGGCAGGTCGAGCCCGATGGTCCGCTCCGCCTGCATCAGCGGCGTGCCGATCTGCGGATTGCCGAAGATCAGCAGCTGGGTCGGCGGCAGCGCCGAGTCGACCGAGGCCGCCCCCAGCGCGTGGTCGATGCGGGCGAAGATGCGCAGGCCGGCATCCTCCAGCACGCTCTCCAGCCGATCCACCGTCTCCGGCACCGGATAGGGGCTGTCATGGGTGATCAGGTCGGCAGTGCCGGGGCTCTGGGCGTGGGCCGGCGCAGCGCCCGGGCCGGCAAAGGCGGCAAGGCCGAGAAGGGCAAGAGCGAAGGCGAGGGTGCGCATGGGGGCGATCTCCCGATTGGCGGTCCGGCCTTTCTTGTACACCCCCTGCCCCGCCGCGGCCACCCCACCTCGCGGCCCTTGTGCCGGCCGCTCCACCGCCCTATTGCTCTTAATGCCGTTTCGTCCGGTCGGAGGCGGATATGACCATCGAGGCATCGATTTCATTGACCGAGCAGCAGGACGCTTTTGCGCGGAGCCTGGTTGAACAGGGCCACTATGACGATCTGAGCGACGTGGTCCGGCAGGCCCTGGATCTTCTGCGCCGGGAAACGGAAGCCGAGGCCGCAGAAATTGAGGCGTTTCGGACCCTGATCGCGGAGCGACGATCGCAGCCCTCCATCTCCGCCGACGAGATGGACGAGCGGATCGATCGCATGATTGAGCGCAAACGGCGCGAGTATGGTCTGGCGGACTGAAGTCTCTATCGAGGCGGAAAGAGATTTCGCCATGATTTTTGACCATCTCATGAGATCGTACATGGATTTTGGCGAATCGACAGTTGATGCGTTCGACCGAGCGACGCGACGAGTAAACAAGTTAAGAGCGAGCGGAAGGTCTATTGCCAATGCTCCGTATCGCGGCACCTTGCGGCCGGATATTGCCGACGGATTGAGATTTGTTACAATTGATCGGGCCGTTTTCTGGTTCGAATTGAATGACGATGACCTTTGTGTGCATATTCTTGCAGTGTTTCTGAGCGGTCAGGATCATATCACTCGGATGCGGGGCCGACTTTTGCGTCACAGCGGCCTTACTTCATGAATATGCAATCTTCTTATCCCGAAATCCGCGAGGCGGTCCGAACCCTGTGCGCCCGCTATCCCGGCGAGTACTGGCGGGCGCTCGACCGCGAGCGCGGCTACCCGACGGAGTTCGTGCAGGAGCTGACCGAGGCCGGCTTTCTTGCCGCCCTGATTCCGGAAGAGCATGGCGGCGCCGGCCTGCCGCTGGGGGCGGCGGCGGCGATCCTCGAGGAGATCGCCCGCTCCGGCGGCAATCCGGCCGCCTGCCATGCCCAGATGTACACCATGGGGACGGTGCTGCGGCATGGCAGCGACGCCCAGAAGGCGCACTATCTCCCGGCCATTGCCCGCGGCGACCTGCGGCTCCAGGCCTTCGGCGTCACCGAGCCGGGCGCCGGCACCGACACCACCAATATCCGCACCTTCGCGCGGCGCGCGGGCGACCGCTATGTCGTCTCCGGGCAAAAGGTGTGGATCTCCCGGGCGCAGCATTCCGACCTGCTGCTGCTGCTGGCCCGCACCACGCCGCGCGACCAGGTGGCCAGGCGCACCGAGGGCTTGAGCGTCTTCCTCGTCGACCTCCGCACCGCCGTCGGCAACGGGCTGACCATAAGGCCGGTGCGCACCATGATGAACCATCACAGCACCGAGCTGTTCTTCGACGACCTTGAGATCCCCGCGAACAGCCTTATCGGCGAGGAGGGCAAGGGCTTTCGCTATATCCTCGACGGCATGAATGCCGAGCGCATCCTGATCGCCGCCGAGTGCCTGGGCGATGCCCGCTGGTTCATCGCCCGCGCCTGCGACTATGCCCGCGAGCGCGAAGTCTTCGGCCGGCCGATCGGCATGAACCAGGGGGTGCAGTTCCCCATCGCCCGCTGCCATGCCGAGACCGAGGCGGCTTCGCTGATGGTCGACCGCGCCGTGGCACTCTTCGACGCCGGGGCGCGCTGCGGGGCGGAGGCGAACATGGCCAAGCTGCTGGCCGCCGACGCCTCCTGGCATGCGGCGGACATGTGCCTGCAGACCCATGGCGGCTTCGGCTTTGCCGAGGACATGGATATCGAGCGCAAATTCCGGGAGACGCGGCTCTACCAGGTGGCGCCGATCTCCACCAACCTCATCCTCGCCTATCTGGCCGAGCACGAGCTGGGTCTGCCCCGGTCCTATTGAGCCGGGCCGGCCGCGCGCCCGGCCAATGACGGAAACCTGATGCCTGCCGCCTTGTTGACCGGGCGGGATTGCGGCAGTCTCTGCCGCAAAGCGACCGGCGACGGCCGGAGAAGGAGTATGCGATGAGATACCGTGACCTTGAGCACCTGGTGGTGATCGGCAGTGGCCCGGGCGGTTATGTCTGCGCCATCAAGGCGGCGCAGCTGGGCCTGAAGACCGCCTGCGTGGAGAAAATGCCGACGCTGGGCGGCACCTGCCTGAATATCGGCTGCATCCCCTCCAAGGCGCTGCTGCAGAGCTCGGAACTCTACGAGGAGACCAAGAGCCATCTCGCCACGCACGGGGTCAAGGTCGAGGGCGTGTCGCTCGACCTGCCGGCGATGATGACCCACAAGGACAAGGTGGTGAAGGACAACACCACCGGCATCGAGTACCTCTTCAAGAAGCACAAGATCGACCGGGTGCGCGGCACCGGCCGCATCCTCGAACCCGGCAAGGTCGAGGTGACCGGTGAGGAGGGAACCCAGACCCTGTCGACGAAGAACATCGTCATCGCCACCGGCTCGGATGTGGCGCCGCTGCCGGGCGTCGAGATCGACGAGACCCGCATCGTCTCCTCGACCGGCGCCCTGTCGCTGTCCCAAGTACCGGAGCACCTGGTGGTGATCGGCGGCGGCTATATCGGGCTGGAAATGGGGTCGGTCTGGTTGCGGCTCGGGGCGAAGGTCACGGTGGTCGAGTTCCTCGACCGCATCCTGCCGGGCATGGACGGCGAGGTCTCGAAGCAGATGCACCGAATCCTCAAGAAGCAGGGCATGGCCTTCAAGCTCGGGCACAAAGTGACCGGGGCGGAGCCGACCAATGAGACCATCAAGTTGAGCATTGAACCGGCCAAGGGCGGCGAGGCCGAGGAGATGACCGCCGACGTCGTGCTGGTCGCCATCGGCCGCAAGCCCTACACGGAAGGGCTGGGCCTGGAGGATGTCGGCGTGGAATTGGACGAGAAGGGCCGGGTCAGGACCGACGGCCATTTCGCCACGAATGTGCCGGGCATCTATGCCATCGGCGATGCGATCGCCGGGGCGATGCTGGCCCACAAGGCCGAGGAGGAGGGCGTGGCGATCGCCGAGATCCTTGCCGGCCAGGCCGGGCACGTGAACTACGAGGCGATCCCCGGCGTGGTCTATACATGGCCGGAGGTGGCGCAGGTCGGCCGGACCGAGGAGCAGCTGAAGGAGGACGGGGTCGACTACCGGGTCGGCAAGTTCCCCTTCACCGCCAATGGCCGGGCCCGGGCGATGGGGGCGACCGACGGTTTTGTGAAGATCCTGGCGGATGCGAAGACGGACCGGGTGCTGGGCGTGCACATTCTCGGCGCCGAGGCCGGGACGATGATCGCCGAATGCGCCCTGGCGGTGGAGTTCGGCGCCTCGGCCGAGGATATCGCCCGCACCAGCCACGCCCACCCGACCCTGAACGAAGCGGTGAAGGAGGCTGCGCTCGCCGTTGCCGGGCACCCGTTGCACATTTGAGACACGTGCCGACAGAACGCGGCGGGGGCTTTTGCCAAACTCCATGCTGTGCCACTTCTCGGCTGGTCGACGGGGCGGGCACCTTTCCCCCGGCAGGCCGGAACGTCCAAGCGTATTGTCACAGTTTCTCAAGGGTTTTGTGGGAAGACGCAGCGATGCAGTCCAGGCTTGGGTGTGCCCGGTGACGCAGATCTGGCGTTATGTCCGCATGGGGGCGGCGATCCTGCTCTTGATCGGCGGCACGGTGCTGGCGCCGACGCCGATTCCGATCGGCTGGGCGATGATTATCGTCGGCCTGTCGATGCTGGTGCACGAGAGCAGGTGGGTACGCACGCGCATCCGCCGCCTGCGGGCACGCTATCCCGGCTTCGGCGAAAAGCTCAACCAGGCCAAGCGCTACGCCCCCGGCTTTGCCCGCCGCGTCATCGAACGCACCGACCCGATTCGCCACCAGCGCCGCCGCGCCCGTCTCCGCGTCCGCGTCGAGGACAGCCGCCAGCCGCCCCCGGCGGAATGATTTTCACCGCACAAGAAGAACGGCGGTCGTCGCCTTATCGAGGCGACTGGCCAATCCGATAATCCAACTCTTTAAATCTTGTAACAATAATCGAAAGTCTTCGTATGTTGCCACATGGCGCTTCCAAAGCTGCTCATGATCTGTTGAGGTACACCGTCTTTCGATCCATAGGCGAGGCTGAGCCTGGGGCACCCACCGACGTTAATCCCCCATTGCCCGAGCTGGCTTTTCATTGATCCAAAATACTGGCTCATCACCCAGGGCCAGACGACTTTCTCCGCCTTATAATATTCGTGAAACAAATGGTAGGGCTGTGGCTCAAACGGGAAGTTAACGATGACGAGTTTCTTCTTGAACTGCTGAAAATGAAATAAGTGGTTAAGCTTTATAAAAAATGGATGGCAAGTCACGCCGCAATCCGGATAAGTCGTAAAGAATAAAAAGTAATTGCCTGTGAGATCCGATTCGGTCACCGGCACCACATCTTTTCAGTTTTTGAGAGCTTTTCTGCGCGCGGCGAGCCTCTTCCGCCAAGCAACAATTTCCCGATTCTGTTCATCGCGATCTCCATTCCGACAGATTGTCTGGATACACGAGCAATTAAAAGGAGAGTCCCGTTAATTCGAACGACAACGATAAAGCTTATAGCGGAAGCGAATCGATGATGCAACGCATTGTCGTCCGGCCAAAAGACCCAAAAAGAGTACTGTCTTTCCGGCGTGTAACGCGGCTGAGGACCGCAGAACGACGGTTGGGACCGGCATTGTCCGGCCGGCCTTCCATCTGAGGCCTGGAAGCCGGCTGCCTCCCCGGGCAGAGGAATGCGGCCGGCCCGCTTTATTTCGGCACCTTGTTGACGATACCGGCTATCAGGCTTCCCTGAAAAACCGGGGCAACATTCTTGTAATTGGCTCCCGCCGGCAGGACCTTGGCGCCTTTCAGCTCCTGCCAGACGAAGCGGCCGATATCCTCGACCGCCTTCTGATCGTCTTCGAAGGTCGCGATCGACTGGCGGCTGACATTGAGATGCTGCCGGTCCGACGGCCCGCCGACCCCGATCGTCTGCCCCGTAAGAGTCATCCCTGCATTGATGGCGTTCATCGCGGCGTTGCCCGCCGTTTCCTTCCACGTTGCCTCGCCTTCCCCCCACGGGATGCCGCCCATCGCGCTGTGAGACCCGTAGACGAGTTTCTTGCGGTACGTCGTTTGCCCCGAGGCGACGTGCCGGCCGACATTGGAAAAGGCGTATCGCGAACCGGATCGCGGGTCCCGCATGACATGGACGCAGAAGCCCGCGGATGCTGGAACCTTGTCCGGAATATCCATGTCGCCCTGGCGGGCCACGGCATCGAACAGAATAAGCGTGATGTTCGAATGGCCGACATCCGCTGCCTTTTTGCAGAGAAGCAGGCAATAGGCGGCGCCGCGGCTATAACCGACCAGGACCAGCCTCGACGTTGCGATGCTTCTGAAGCCGCCGCCCGTCATTGTCTTCCAGGCGGCGTTGACGATCTTGTAGCCGTCGGTGGCGGCTGTATTGGGCCCGATGAGGTAGTATTTCTCGGGATCATTCGACTGCGCGAGGATCCGGCGCACGAAGGACTGCCTGAGCTCGAACTGGGTCCAGCCCTGCGAGCCGGTGCCCTCGATGCCGATGATCATGGTGACCCTCATCGTTGCGAAACGCGGCAAGACGCCCAGCGCAAAGCATACTGACTTCGCAGGCCCAAGCGTCCTGTCACGAGAGTAATCATCGTCGCAAAAAAGGCAAGAATTTGGCTCAAAAGCCACTCTTTATTGTCCGGCAATCAATGCATGCGAGCCGTGGCAGCGTGCGCGCGTCGCCGCGGCAGGCCCCTTGTCATCCGGGTCACCCTCGTGGATGTGCCGTCATATCCGTCCCTGATCGGGGGGACGGGCTTGGGAGAAAGCCAGTGCCCGGGGCGGCTTGGTCCGGTGCGCGATACGCGAGAGTTCGAGAGCCGGAATACATTGATGTCAGGGGACTCGGCGTGACGTGTCCGGGCAATGACGGGGTGACCGAGACCGATGCAGGCACGGGCCTTCCGGTCTCGCGGTTTATCCTTGCGCCCCGTGGTCTACCTGAGATCCTGCCGCGAATGTCCGGAAAGAATCGCGACAATCTGAGCGCTTGGCCAAAAAGCCGGCACAAAGCGCACTCACACCCCTCGTTGCAAAGGAAAAATGGCTCCCCGGGCCGGATTCGAACCAGCGACCCGGTGATTAACAGTCACCTGCTCTACCACTGAGCTACCGGGGAACGCGCCGGCGGCGCCATGCGCTGCCGAAGGTTCGTATATAGCAAAGCCACCGGGGGCAATCCAAGCCCTCACCATGTGATTATTTTGCACCGGCGCCGTGGCAAAAAAATCCGGCCGAATCGTATAACGGCTGACAGGACCGATTCGGCATGTTACCCCTTTTGCGATGTCAAGAGCGAGGGTGGTCATCGCCGCCCGTGCCCAATCCCGGGTGAGAGAGCACGCCAATGCTCGATCTGGCAGAATTGCTTTTCTTTCTGGTCAGCCGATGTCTGGATCTGCTGGTCGGACTATTGCTTTTGATCGTCATGGCACCGCTGATCGCGCTCGTGGTGCTGGCGCTGCTGGCCGAAAGCCGGCAGCCCTTGCTGGTGCGGCGGCCGGTGCGGCGCAACCAGGCCTCCAGTCTCCGCCTGTATCGTTTCCGCACGGCGCTGGCCGGGCCGTTCGGCCGTCCCATGGACACGCCTTTGGGCGATTTTCTGGCATCGACCCGTCTGGAGGACGCGCCGATCCTGCTGAACATCCTGCGGGCGGACATCAGCCTGTGCGGCTATGCGCTGAACCGCATCAACGGTGTGCAGTCGGATTGACGGGTGGCGGGCCGCCCGGCCCCTGTCGGTTAAATCGCGGCCGATAGCGCAAAGATGATCAGGCCCCACAGCCCCAGGCTGGCACCCATGAGAACCAGGCCGGCGCGCCACAGCGACCACTTGCCGGCCCGACCACGCGCCTGCTGCGCAACGCCGGACCCGCGCGGTTCAACCTTCAAAATGTGAGTCTCGGAAATCATCACCCAGCCTCCGCCGAAAGGAGGAAACGTCTTTCGTATGAGCCCACTATATCGGCGATCCGGTCGCGGCTGCAATCCCCAACATTAAGAATAAAATGTTATTCTCCTCCGCTGCTCTCCGGCATCCCGGGCGGCATGGCCGGGCCCGGCGCCGGTATCGCCTGCCGCCTCGCGTCGGACATTGAGTTTTTGCTGCGGGTGCTCTACGCTCACTCCCACAAAAGAAACATGGAGGAATCAGCCGGGCGGACGCTGGCTTTTTGCAACCGACTTGACCACCACGGATCAAGGGAGCTCCTTGATGAACACCTGGAGCCCGCCAATGTTCGGTTACGATGCCAACAGCGCCTCCCTGTCGCTGATCAGTATTTACGAAATCAGCAAGATCCTGAGTTCTTCACTGGAGCTACAGGGGGTCTTGCGGGACGTACTGAACTTGTTGTCATCATACCTGCAGATGCGGCATGGCCTGGTCGCGTTGCAGGGCGATGGGGAGATTCTGACCGTCGTCGCCGCGGCCGGCATGTCGCCACGCGCCGTGGCGTCCGGCGCGGCCACGCTGCCGCGCCTCGCGGCGGAACGGATCCTGTCGTCCGAGATTCCCCTGGTGGTTCAGGACATTGCCGAGGATCCGCTGCTGGCCGAGCACAATTCGCCCAGCGACCTCGCGGAGGGCGAGCGGGCCTGTTTCATGGGCGTGCCGATCAAGACGCTGGGGCGGCCCTTCGGCGTCCTGACGGTCGAACGCGTCTGGAGCCCGGAGATGACCATCAATTTCGGGTCCGACGTCCGGTTCCTGTCCATGGTCGCGAATCTCATCGGCCAGACCGCCAGCCTGCACAATACGGTGGCGAAAGACCGCCAGGCGATCATGGACCGCGCCCATCGCGGGCAAAAGGCCAGCAACCTCTATCGCCCTGCGACAGTGCCCTACACCATGGAAGGGGTGGTCGGCAATAGCCGGGCCATGCAGGAGGTCTTCGCCCAGGTCCACCAGGTGGCCCCGACGAAGTCGACGGTGCTGTTGCGCGGGGAGAGCGGCACCGGCAAGGAACTGATCGCCCGCGCCATCCACGTCATGAGCCGGCGGCGGGACCGCGCCTTCGTCAAGGTCAACTGCGCGGCCTTGCCGGAGAGCCTGCTCGAATCGGAGCTGTTCGGGCATGAGAAGGGCGCCTTCACGGGTGCCACGCAGGACCGCCGCGGCCGATTCGAACTGGCCGACCAGGGCACCCTCTTCCTTGACGAGATCGGCGAAATCTCGCGCGCCTTCCAGGCCAAGCTGTTGCGGGTGCTGCAGGAGGGCGAGTTCGAACGGGTCGGCGGCATGAAGACCGTCAAGGCCGATGTGCGAATCATCGCCGCCACTAATAAGCACCTTGAGGAGGCGGTTTCGAAAGGCGAGTTCCGCAGCGACCTCTATTATCGAATCAATGTCGTGCCGATCTTCCTGCCGCCTCTGCGCGAGCGCCGGGAGGATATCCCGCCTCTGGCCGAATCGTTCCTGCGGCGCTTCAATGAGGAGAATGAACGGCAGGTCCGCTTCTCCGAGGAAGCGATGGAGCTGCTGATGGGCTGCAGCTTCCCCGGCAATGTCCGCGAGCTGGAAAACTGCGTCTACCGCACCGCCACCATGTCCAAGGGCGACGTCATCGTCGACATCAACCTGCCCTGCCAGACCGATCACTGCCTGTCGAAATCCTTGTGGACGCCGGAGCTCGCCAACAGCCCGGCGCCGCCCGTCATCCCGGAGACCGACGTGGCCACCGGCCTGCCCGACCGCGGCGGCGGGGGCGAGGGTGACGACGATGATGATCTCGCCACCCTGCCGAAGCGCGAGCGGCTGGTGCGGGCCATGGAAAAGGCCGGCTGGGTGCAGGCCAAGGCGGCGCGGCTGCTCGGCCTGACGCCGCGCCAGCTCGGCTACGCCCTGCGCAAGTACAAGATCGAGATAAAGCGGCTGTAAGGTGCAGGGACGGAGCCGCGGCCGCTCAGTACCATTGCGCCGGAACCGGAATGCCGGGCGGCGCCGGCGCCGTCAGGGCCAGGGACAAAGCGAAATCATTGCCGGCATCGCGCAGCGGCGTGACGCCGGCCAGCGCCGCGGCCCCAACGACCTGCGGCGCGATCTCCCGGGCCTCGCGGGCGAACAGCCGGACGGGGTACTCCGGCAGGGCGAGGGTCGGCGGCGCGCCGCCGTCCGGCCGGACCCAGAGCACGCGGTTGTGTCGCCCGGCCTCGCCGCGCTCATGCTGATAGACCGCCACATCGGTTCCGGCCGCCGCCGCCAGCGCCGCAACCAGCCGCCGGGCCGGCCGCGTGGCGAGCGGCGGCACCACGGCGTTGACGACGATGACCCCGCCCGGCGCCAGGCAGCCGGCGGCCGCGGCAAAGAACTCGCGGGTCACCAGATGCTCGGGCGTATGCAGGCCGCTGAAGACGTCGACGAAGATCGCGTCGTAGCGAGCCCCGCAGCCATCGACAAAGCGGCGGGCATCGCCGACCGTCACCGCGACCTCCGGGGCGAGGTCGAACCAGCGCCGGGCGACGTCGACGGCCCGCGCATTGATCTCGACCGCCTCCACCGCATGCCCGGCCCGTGCCAGATGGCTGGCCGCCATGCCGCCGGCCAGCCCCAGCACCAGCACCCGCCCCGCCCTCGGCACCGACGCGGCGATCAGCGCCTGCGAGATGGCGACATACTGCATCGGACTGCCGGGAAGCCCGAAGCCGCGGGCGCTCTGGATCTGGTTTTCCTCCAGATAAAGCCTGACGCGGCCCTGATGCGCCCGGTGCGTGCCCTCGACCACGATAATGGTCGCCTGCGGGCTGCGCGCCGTCGCGACATGGGCAAAGCGATAGGGGCCGTAGTCGACGGCCTCAGGTCCTCCGCCCAGAGCGGCGCCGCCGAGACCGCCCGCCGCCAGCACGGCCGGCAGCAGGGGAATGAGTCCCTGCGGGGCGCGAAAGCGCCAGGCCGCGCCGGCGGCGACCACGGCCAGCGCCAGGGCGAGGACATAGAGCGCCGCGGCCGGCGCCATGAACGGCAGGAGGCCGAAGGCACCGATCAGCACCCCGAGGACGGATCCGACGGTGCTGACCGCAAAAATCTCGCCGGCCCCGGCATCGCCCTCGCCGGTGCGGATCAGCGCGATGCCGAGCGGCCCCATGGCGCTCAGCAGGACCAGCGCCGGGGTCAGCACCAGCAGGGCGCCGACAAAGGCACCGGCCAGCGCATCCCCTGCCGTCAGCACCGGCAGCAGCGCCGGATAAAGCGCTCCGGTCAGCGCCAGGACCAGCGCCGCGGCCGCCGGCAGCAGCACGAACCGCCGCCCCACATCGCGGGCCGACCAGCGCGAGCCGCAATGATAGCCGCCGGCCAGGGCCAGAAGCGTCACCGACAGGATCGCCGTCCAGACGATCAGCCCGCCGCCGACATAGGGGGTGAGGAGGCGCGAGGCGATCAGCTCGAGCGCCAGCGTCGCCGCCCCGGTCACCAGAATGGTCGCGTAGACGGTCAGGCGGCCGGCCGGCCGGGCGGGAGGCGGCGCGGGGTCGGATGCGGGGGCAGGCGTCGACATCCCGGCAGGGTAGCCGCTCGCCGCCGCACGGGCAACGCGGCGCCGGGCGGCTCAGGGCCCGGCTTGGGCCCGGGGGTTGTTACACCCCGGGCATGAGCGGCAGGTCGGTGTCATGAGGGCGGGCGCCGGCCGCCGTCAGCATCGCATGCACCTGGCCGCGATGGTGGGTCTGGTGATTGAAAAAATGGGTGATGCAGACCCAGACCGGCGTGGTGAAGGTCTTTTGCACGGACATTGAGCGCCATGTCAGGTCGCCCTGCAGCCCCTCCGGCGTCAGGGCGTCGGCCCAGGCGATGATCCGGTCGTCGGTCTCGGCCCGGACGGTCTTGAGATCGTCCCAGCCGGCAACCTCCTCCGCGGAGGTATCGAGCGGCCCCGACGGCGGCGGCCAGCCGGCCAGCCGGCTCATCCAGGCGAAATCAGCCCACAGGATGTGGTTCAGGGTGCCGTGGATGGAGCCGAAAAAGGCGCCGCGGTCGGCGCGGCGGGCCGCATCGTCAAGCCCGTCGGCCGCGCCGTAGAGATTGCGGTTCTGCCAGCGATTGTAGCGGGCCATCTGCCGGGCCCAGGCGGGCGCGATCACCGCCGGTTCAGCCGAGCAGGCCGCCCAGCATCCCGCCGCCGCCGCCTTCGCCCGACAGCACGCCGTCGATCTGCCCGGCGATCGGCCCCGGCAGCTTTTCCTTCAGCACCTCGACGACCACCGACACCGCCTGCCCGGCCATCTCCTCCGACAACCCGGTCTGCTCAACCACCCGCGCCACAATCTCGTCCATCGCCACACCTCCCCACTGCGCCCCCGGCGCCCTTTGCATCCCCACAGGCTCCTTACCGCCCGAGCGCCGGCTACGCAAGCCCAGCATCGGATGGGCAACTAACTTGGAATTATCAAATGCCTGCCAATAACTACCTTGGTCTTCACGTAGGTCATGACCGAGCCATCTCAGTTGTCAGTGATGGTCGACTGATCTTCCACATAGCTGCTGAACGCATCGATCGAGTGAAATACTCATTCTCGCCAGAGCTACCGATCTCCCAGATCAAGGTTGTACTTGCTTCGTTGGATATTAAGGCAAGTGATTTGCGCGCCGTCGCCGTTTCTTATCACGGTATTTGTGCCAAGCAGATTGCGCGCACATTCGAAAGAGAGTTCCTAATGCATTTTTCGGATTTCAATGGAGCTTTCTTTGCAGTTAATCACCACCTTGCACATGCCCTAGGTAGTTTTGTCGCCAGCGGACAAGATGAAAGCCTGTCATTCGTTGCTGATGGCGCGGGCGACACTCGCCATTGGGGAACGCAGGCGGAAACTTTGTTTCACGTAAATAGGACAAACTTCTATTTAGTTCAGGAGCGTCTGCAACATCAAGGGTATAACAGTCATAACCGGCCGGAATTTTACGATGTCAGCTTTTTTCGTCCGGAGGATGATTATCGGCAAATTAGTCTTGGATTGAAGTATGAACAAATGACCTACTTGTGCGGTTTTAAACCAGGGCAGGCTGGACAAACCATGGCCCTCGCCTCATATGGAAATCCATTGATTGATGTCGAACGGTACGTCCCAAAGGACTTTCGCTTCTCGCTCACATATACAAACATTCTCGCGGAATTAGCAGAGATGGCCCAGAAGCAAGATTTAACTCTCCGAGAGTTCGCAGCACTGAACCGCGCTGACATCGCTGCAACGGTCCAAGAATACCTTCAGTACAGCTTGGTTTCCCTGACAAATTATATCATTGAACACTATAAGCCCAAGAATTTGTCATTCTCCGGGGGAGTTTTTTTGTAACTGCTCAACCTGGTTCGAGAATAGGCTTTCCGTATAGGACGGAGAGTATGGCTTGATAAGCGTCGAGGCCATTTCGTTTTGCGGTGCCGATGAC
>JAAAOG010000051.1 GCA_009909005.1 Alphaproteobacteria bacterium
GCTCGTCTCCCTGGCGGACCATCACCTCGCGTTACAAACGAACGGAAACCGCCGTGGTACGTAGCACGTATGCCCGGTGGTGTGGGAGGCGGGAACCGCGAGGAACCCGCCTACCCGATTGCAGTGGCGCGGATGGTGAAACGTCCGGGTCGGGAGTGCAACTCCCGACCCGCTTTAGTCTCGAGCTTTTGAATCACATAAACTAGCCCTTATTTAGAGGTCTACAAATGATATTGAAATTCACTAAGAAGCAATGTGGCATTTTCATAAATATATAATATAGGTAAAGCAACTATAAAATCAAACATATACATGACGGGGATTGATATAAAATCATTTACTTGTCCATCATTAAAATAAAACATGTAAAAATTAAATATAAAATATACATAACCGATTGATCTGAGGATCATTCCAACTGCCTTATTCCTGTTTGACTTAAGCTTCATGATATTGACGCTAAACATTCTTAGGCTGAATATAATTCTTTCAACGTTTTTGAGAACAGTAATTCTTGAAGAAATCCGCCATTTTGATCCTTCCCAGATTGGGGAATCGTTGTTTGTCTGATAGTGTTCTCGAGACCCGTAACCCAAGAAATCCCTAAGCGCTGCAATTACTGCAACTATCCACCCCATAATAAATACTACGATTAAAATACGAATAGCAACGTGGTTGACCTCCAAGAAACAGAAAAAAAGAAAACCTAACGAACTCAGTATCGGCACCACCCAAACAATTATAGTGTAAACGAGCACCAACACATATAGCCGATAAATTATGTCTATACTAAATATTCTTAAGACAGAATATACGTTACCACCAAAATTATCAAAGAAATTATCCGCTCCCTCCCAGACCTTACGTTGACTCAGAGATCTCACTTGATTCACGAATTCATCCAAAGCATCTGAAAATTTGGTTTCTGATCCGCTATAGTTTTCATTAGTTTTTTCCGGCTTCATTTTGGGTTTGGTGGGAAGTCTAGTGTTTGGGTTTTCACTCATGCCAAGAACCATTTCAGCTGCTTGATGAACAGGAATTGACCAAGCAATCACCATTCTTGTATTCGGCTGCGCTAACGGGCGAACCTCTCATTTTTTTTGCCTTTAGCACGAAAACAGTATCGAAGCAACCTAAAATAGACATTTTCGACATTAATGACATATCCATGCTTCCTGAAGAGACGGAAATCCGGCATCAAATATCGCTAAGAATAGAATCGCTGTTTGTGCGGGCGCATTATAAATTTAAGAGAACCGTGACCGGTGCAGCTATAGAAGAAAAAAAGCGCGGTTAGCTTTAGCTATCCATCGAGGGTTTTAAGTGAAAAAACCAGGGCGCATATTAGAGCTAAGCAGGCCGCTGACGATTCTGTCGATCGCCTTGACGATATCCTCCTTCTGCTCCTGCCCGAGCCTGTCCACGGCTTTGATCAGATGCGGGACATCAAGCTCTTCCATTCGCCCCTGCTCCAGCAGAGCCGCCTGTTCGTCGACCCACAGACAGAAGTCTCGGTCATGGAGAGACGGCGGGTCTTTGGGCGCCGGCTTTGTCATGTCTCGGCTCCGTCAGGGCCGCCCTTCGGTCGGGACGCGAAGCCCGGGTCGAGCACCTGGTCGAGGCTGTACGGGCAGGTCGGCGGGAAGGCGCTCAGGGGCAGGCCGGCGTCCTGCGCGGCACGGTGTCTGGCCCGCTCATAGCACTCCGGCAGAATCTTGACGGCATAGGGCCGTAGACTGGGGCTGGTCCGAAAATCCCCCTCCAGGTATACGCGATGCACGCTGATCGCCGTCCTCCAGTCCTCGGCCGGCCCATCCGGTCGGGCCGCGATCTGGAGAAGGTGCTGAAGAATGGTGCGCATATTGCCGAAGACCGATCGCTTTTCGGCCCGGCCCAGGGCCTCCAGCTCCTCGACCAGATTGTCCAGGTCGAGCTGGTCGAGCCGGCGCTCCTGCAGATGGCCGACCTGCCGGCCGATCCAGGCATGGAAATCCTGCTCATAGAGGCTCGCGCTGTCGGCCATGTCTCGAAGCCCTTTTAGTGTCACCGCAACCAGCGCGTCAGCCGGCTTGTCGCCTCCGCGATCTCGGGCGTGGCGCCGGCGAAGGAAAAGCGCATGGTGCGGTGGCCGCGCGCCGGGTCGAAATCGATGCCCGGGGTCGCGGCGATGCCGGTTTCGGCCAGCAGGCGGCGGCAAAAGCCCTGGCTGTCGTCCGTCAGATGATCGATCTCTGCGTAGATGTAGAAAGCGCCGTCGGCCGGCGCCAGCCGGTCCAGCCCGGCCCGCGGCAGCCCGTCAAGAAGGATCCGCCGATTCTCGGCATACCGGGCGACATTGGCGTCGAGTTCCGCCCGGCAGTCGAAGGCCGCCACCCCGGCATGCTGGGAGAGGGTGGGCGGCGAGATGAACAGGTTCTGGGCAAGGCATTCGACCGGCCGGACCAGCTCCCCCGGCACCACCATCCAGCCCAGCCGCCAGCCGGTCATTGAATAGTATTTGGAGAAGCTGTTGATGACGATTGCCTCGGACCCGGAGGCCAGCGCCGTGACCGCCGGCGGGCCATAGGTGATGCCGTGGTAGATCTCGTCGGAGATCAGCCGGATGCCGCGGTCCCGGCAATAGCCGGTGAGGGCGGTCATCTCCGCCGCGCCCAGCATGGTGCCGGTCGGGTTGGCCGGGCTGGCGACGATCAGCCCGTCGACCGGCGGGTCGAGCGACTCCAGCAGATCGGGGCTCGGCTGGAAGCGGGTCTCCGGGCCGACCGGCAGTTCGACCGGCACGATATCGCAGGCGCGCAGGATGTTGCGGTAGCAGGGATAGCCGGGGGCGGCCAGTGCCACCCGGTCGCCGGGGTCGAAGGCGGCAAGAAAGGCGAGCAGAAAGCCGCCGGAGGAGCCGGTGGTCGCCACAAGCCGCTCCGGCGGCACGGCAATGCCATAGGTCTCCTCGTAATGAGCGACGATGCGGTCGCGCAGGGCCGGGATGCCGCGGGCGACGGTGTAACCCAGGCGCTCGCGGTCCAGCGCCGCCTTGGCGGCGGCGATCACCCCGGCCGGGGCAGGGGTGCCGGGCTGGCCGACCTCCAGATGCAGCACCCCGGCGCCCGCCGCTTCGCGTTCGGCCGCGGCCGACATGACGTCCATGACGATAAAGGGCGGCAGATGACCGCGCCTCGAGACTTTCAGGGCCATGGCCTACCTTTCGATGGCGACGGCGAGGCCGGCGCCGCGCGGGTCGGCGACACCCCGGCAGCTGCGGTTCTCGCCGCGATCCCAATCGCAATGGATGAGGGCGGTGCGGCCGAGCGCTTCCACCTGCCGGACCGGTCCGGCCGTGCCGGAAAGCGTTGCCGCGGCCTCCGGCTCCGCCAGGATCCCGCCGGTGCCGGGCGCCGGCCAGGCCCGCGGCGCCGCGACGGCGTCC